>NZ_CP077093.1:5787500-6087500 GCF_014268755.2 Pseudomonas vanderleydeniana
TCCGATCTCTCGTTAGCGGGAGGCGAATTCTACAGCGTTACACGCTGCTGTCAACACCTCTTTTACAGCCATTTCCGTGTTTCGCTGATTTGAAACTGCACCGTCTGAAACCTGATAACTCATTGAATCTCAAGGAGTTTTCCGTTCAGTCTGCGCCGGAAGTGGGGCGCATTATAGGCCCCTGGGAACCAGCGTCAACCGTTATTTTCAGATTTCTGTCATAAAGGCCAAAAACATGGGCTTACGGTTAAACGCCGGCCCCTTGTAGAAGACGGCCGGGCGGCGCTCCGCTTGCTGGCGATGGCGCCCCCCCTCTATAGCCAGCGACCTAACTGGATGGCCGCCTGCGGCGGATCGCCAGCAAGCCGGCTTCCACAAAATCGGCAGAGACATGCCGACCGCAATCAAACGATCTTCAGCGCTTTCAAAATAGCCAGCGACTTTTCCCCGAATACTTCGGCCTGCGCCAACAGCTCCGCAATATTTTCTTCAGCCGTGGTAAGAGCCCTGCCATCCTTCACGAGCCCCTCCCCCTGCGCATTGATGATGCCCCACGCAAACTGTGCCCATTCGGCAGGTTGTTTCTTGCCCTGCATGATCGAGATCAGGAACAGTTGTCCGAAGCGGCTGACCGGCACACCCCCTCCAGTCACCGGGCTGGCCAATGTCTGGATATGGCTATTGAACAGCGAGCGCTTGCACAGATGCAGGTTGAGGGCACTGCAAGTTGCCAACACCTGCTTTTCGGCAGCCTCGGTCTGGCAGGGTGCCGCAACCCCCATGCCGACCAAAACAGTTACCGCCTGCTCCAGGTCGCCATAAGGCATCGAGGGCACAGCCCCCAGCAACTGGCGCAAGGTCTTCGGCATATACGCCCCCGCCGCCAGGGCTTCCAGCACGGGACCATAGACCTCTACCTGCAATGTCGCCTCACCGGCTGGCCCCTTGACGCTACCCGGAACGCTTTCCGCTGCCTGCAACAGGACAAAACGGGTATTGAGCATGCCCTCGCGTCGTTCCGCGGCAGACAATCGAATGGCGCCGCGCTGATACAGGTCCCGACGGAAATGCTGATTGACGAAATAGTCACGGGCCTGCTCGCGCATGATCGGCTGCTCGATGCCTTCCAGGAAATCCATGCCCTCCCCCGTCAGGTTGAGTGGGTCCACCGAGTCCAGCGGTACGGCCGTCGCGGCATAATCGAGCTTGGCAGCAGAGAGGGCATCCACCACGTCGGTGAAGTACATGCAGTTCCAATCGCGATTGAAATACTCATGGGCAACATATTGGCGATTCTGCCCCTTGACGCTCTGCAGCTTGGCCCCAACATTCGGAGCCGCGTCGGCGTATAGCGGATTGGCCGCCAGCAACGCCTCGGAGAATTGCAACGCCGCATCTATCCGCTCGGCCGGAGCCATCGCGGCATTGGAGGCAAAACGGTTGTGGAGGCTGAACAGCTGACGCAGCGGTGCCGAAGGCGACCACCCCGGAAAGCAGTTGTAGCTGACATACAGCAGCCCGCCTGGCTTGAGGTGCCGCCGGACGAACTCGACAATCAACTTCTGGTTATCACGACTGACCCAGGTCCAAATGCCGTGCAGGCTGATACTGTCGAATTGCGGCAGGTCATCACGAGCCAGTAGTTGTTCGAAGCTATCGTCATGCAACTGGGCGTTGCTGCCACTGGCCACCGCCAGGGTATTGGCATGAGCCGCCTGGGCCGGATGGAAATCGGTACCGACATAACGCCCCGGATTGGCCGCGGCATGGATATTGATCGAGACACCCTGCCCGAACCCCAGCTCGCAGTGATGGGCATTGGCGCTCTCCAGGGTGGCAAAGCCACGCAACAGCAGGCAGTAGCGTTGGAATACCGGGTTGATCTCCCGGGAATAACCGTAGGTGTAACCCTCATCGGTAAAATAACCTTCGTTCCATGCGTCACTCATGGCTTGCTCCCTTCCTGATTATCAAAACAGAAAACTCCTCCTATATAAGAGGTAGCTGCTGCACATCACAAGCAGAACCATCAGGAGATCAGCGCCGCGGGTATCATTGATGGACTATCTGGGCCGACCGCTATCCTCTCGGGGAGAGCGACCGAAAAAAGCCTTGTAGGCACGACTGAAGGCCGCCTCCGACTCATAGCCGATCGCGAAGCCGACCTCACCAATCCGACTGTCGTGTTTCGACAACATCGTTTTTGCCAGCGTCAGCCGCCATTCATTCTGATAACGCAGCGGCGAGCGCCCAACCAATGTGCTGAAGCGGTCGCAGAAACTGGAGCGAGACATGCCAGCGATTTCCGCCAGTGCGTCAATGCGCCATTGTTGCCCCGGCGTTCCGTGGATAGCCCTCAAGGCGCGGGCAATGCGGGCATCCGAAAGCCCACCCAGCCAACCTGATGCGGCGTTGTGCTGAACCCATGTTCGCAGTATGCGGATGACCGTAAGGTCAATAAGGCGCGAAACCATCAGCGCACCACCCGGTTGCGTGTCATTGGCTTCGAGCAACATGAAATGCAGGATGCCTTCAGCCCAGGTCACGGCTTCGGCCTTGCCGATATGAATCAACCGAGGCAGGGTGAACAGCATGGCCTGGAAACTGCTCGCATCGAACCAGAACCGGCAAATCACCAAGGCGACCGCTTCCTCGCCGGCGACAATGCTTATCCCGGAGGGATCGTGAGGAAGCAGGATGAGATCTCCCTGCGCCAACACGACGACCGGCTGGCCAGCCTGCTCGAGCTGCAACCGCCCGGCCTGCAGCACACAGATATGAGCGCTCTTTTCATCAAGCTCGAGGTGTTGCCCGGGCGCCAGTGCCGAGGAATAGACCCGATCCCCGGTCAGGCGAATCTGCGCCAGTACCTGGGACAACAGATCCCCCTTGGCAAGCCCTTCCAACTGCATTTCCGGATGAATGATCAAGTTTTCGAGGGGATCCATCATGTCTGGCCGGCCACGCCTTCATTAAGCTGACTCCCGAATCATAACGCGCCGAGGCAAACGAGACGACGTCTTGCAGCCTTGGCCGTTCATGCACATCGTCCATTCACGCGGGGAAAATCACATGTTCGGAATCTCCACCCTCGGCTGGGTACACACACTTGGCAGCCTGCCGGCCATCCCATTGGCGACCTACATGTTCATCCGCCACGGCCGCATCGTCCCTCGCTCCACACCCGGCCTGTTCTACCTGGTGTCGATGCTGATCGGCGGCTTCAGCGTCTTCCTGGTGGCCCATCAACCCATCAGCAATATCATTGGCGTCATCACGATCACACTACTGTTGGCCGGTTATGGCGTGGGGAGCATGACCTGGCTCGGGCGGGCCCGTACTTACCTGGAAACCATTTTCCTGAGCCTGACTGCGTTTTTCCTGATGCTGCCCACGGTCTCCGAGACGCTGCGTCGAGTACCCGACGGGCATCCGTTCGTCACCGACCTGAAGTCGCCACTGCTGCTGGGGGCGCAAGCTGCCATCGCCGTGGCGCTGGTTATCGGGCTGGGCGCGCAAATGGTGTACCTGCGCAAGAGACGAGGGCAGTTTGCGTAGCGGGTAGGCAGAAGCGTTGCGCCAGGCTCGAATGCTTGGCACGAAGAAGGCGAGGTTTGGCTTAAATGGTGTCCCAGGGCAGGTTCGAACTGCCAACCTTCCCCTTAGGAGGGGGATGCTCTATCCAATTGAGCTACTGAGACAACGAGTGCCACCAGGACAGGTGGCACGAAGGACGGCGTGCATGTTAACGGGCATGCCACCGTTTGTCATGTCATCCATGGGCTTTTTAGCAGTCGGCCACCTCTCGACAGCCCTGAGACCAGGCTACCCCCGATAATCAGCACCCCCTTCGATCCAACCAACGCTCGTCGGTCGGAAAACGACAGCCATCCCCCGCCTCTAGCCGTTCGTCCACTAGAAAATCAGCTATTTGCCACTATGCTTCAACAATAGAGGCAAAAGGCCAGATCACCGCGTAGCATATGCGGCAGGAAGGCTCTAAGCCTCCAGACTGGCTTGGGATGGCCGATCAGAGCACCGCACGGGCGAAAAACTTTCAAACCAGTGCGCATTTCTGATAATTGGTGCTGGCATATCGCCTTTATCCAGTTCAATATTTGTCACAGAATTGACGCCAATGATCTGGCAAATTTGAGGCATGATGCGGGCCTCATCTCAATTCAGGTTGAACATTTGGCAAAGCATGCTGTCCTACTGACATCCTGCGGCCAATTCCGAGAACCGCTCCCCTGAACTAACCGGTTTAAAACTATGCGCCCATTGAAACAGGCAATTTATTCCAGCCGTACAGCTGACAAATTCGTCGTGCGTCTGCCCGATGGAATGCGGGAACGCATCGCCGACGTGGCTCGTAACCACCACCGCAGCATGAATTCCGAGATCATTGCACGCCTGGAGCAGAGTCTTATTCAGGAAGGTGCCTTGGGCGACGAGCTCAGCATGCGCCTGGACAGCCCTGAACTGTCCCTGCATGAGCGCGAGCTGCTGCAACGCTTCCGCCAACTTTCCCATCGCCAACAGAATGCCCTGGTGTCGCTGATTGCACACGACGCCGAAATGGCTGCGGACGCCAACTGATTCATCCCTGAAAGCTCAAGCCAGCCATGTGCTGGCTTTTTTTTGCGTCAAATTCGGGAAGAGCCCCGGCTGGGACAGAGGGGCTGAAGAGACGGCGCAGCCGGAAAGACTGCGCCTCGGGGACTCAGAGCAGAAAGAGCGTCGCCAGTCCGAGGAAAATAAAGAAACCGCCACTGTCGGTCATGGCTGTGATCATCACACTGGAACCCATCGCCGGATCACGCCCCATACGCGCCAGGGTCATTGGGATAAGTACCCCCATCAAGGCCGCCAGCAGCAGGTTCAGCGTCATCGCGGCCGTCATGACCAGGCCCAGTGACCAACTGCCATAAAGCACATAAGCCACCACACCGATAACACCACCCCATATCAGGCCATTGAGCAGTGCAACCGCCAGTTCCTTGCGCATCAGCCGCGAGGTATTGCCAGTGCTGACCTGGTCCAGCGCCATGGCGCGCACGATCATGGTGATCGTCTGGTTGCCGGAGTTGCCGCCAATTCCCGCAACGATCGGCATCAGCGCGGCCAGGGCAACCAGCTTCTCGATGGAACCCTCGAAAAGACCGATCACCCGCGAGGCGATGAACGCCGTGATCAGGTTGATGGCCAGCCAGGCCCAACGGTTGCGCAGGGATTTCCAGACCGACGCGAAGATGTCTTCCTCTTCCCGCAGACCCGCCATGTTGAGGACTTCGCTTTCGCTCTCCTCACGAATCAGGTCGACCATCTCGTCAATGGTCAGGCGGCCGATCAGCTTGCCATTCTTGTCGACCACCGGAGCCGAAATCAGGTCATAACGCTCGAAAGCCTGGGCCGCGTCGTAGGCATCCTCGTCCGGGTGGAAACTCACCGGATCGCTGGCCATGACATCGGCAACCTGCTTCTCGGGATCATTGACCAGCAGCCGCTTGATCGGCAGCACGCCCTTGAGCACGCCGTCATAATCGACCACGAAGAGCTTGTCGGTATGCCCCGGCAGCTCCTTGAGCCGGCGCAGATAGCGCAATACCACTTCGAGACTGACATCCTCGCGGATGGTGACCATCTCGAAGTCCATCAGCGCACCGACCTGCTCCTCGTCGTAGGACAGCGCGGAGCGAACACGCTCACGCTGCTGACCATCGAGCGCTTCCATCAGCTCGTGCACGACATCTCGTGGCAGCTCGGGTGCCAGGTCGGCGAGCTCGTCAGCATCCATCTCCTTGGCTGCGGCCAGGAGTTCGTGATCATCCATGTCGGCGATCAGCGTTTCACGAACGGCGTCGGATACTTCGAGCAGGATGTCGCCGTCGCGCTCGGCCTTGACCAGTTGCCAGACGGTCAGGCGATCATCCAGGGGCAAGGCTTCAAGAATGTGGGCGACGTCGGCAGAGTGCAGATCATCGAGCTTGCGCTGCAGCTCGACCAGATTCTGCCGGTGAACCAGGTTCTCCACCCGGTCCTGATGATGACCTTCCTGACGATGAGTCAGGTCCTCGACCACCCGCTGACGGTGCAGCAGCTCAACGACTTGAGCCAGGCGGTCCTGCAAGCTTTCTTGAGATTTCTTTACTTCGATTTCGGTCATAGGCGAACTCCACTCCCAGCAGTGGAACACGCCGGAAGGATCAATCAGTCAATTCTTGATTGGCAAAGCGGGATACTGAGTAACTACTGGGTAAGTCCATGGAGGTTTTCCACAAGCCCCGGCGGGGCTGACGGGCGCAATCATACACTGCCTTAGACGCTTTAACGGCAAAAATCTTGGCAAGAACAAGCGCTTGCGAGAAAAGCCGGAGAATCTTCAGCTGCTTTCCCATTCGACGACGTATCCCGAAAAGAAAACACACGACCACGGCAAAAGTTCACGACTAGGCTGGAATGACGACCGTCACGGAGGACTGCCAATGCCACCCAGAACCTGCTGCCTGCTGATCCCGCTCGTGTTGTACCCACCTCCTGGAGAAGCCGCCGCCACGGTACAGCGCTGCGAAGACAGCAACGGCCATATCACCTTCACCACGCTGGGCTGCCCACACGGCACCCACCGCCATGCGCAGCGAGTGCACAACCCACCACCCGGCAGCGGCCCCCGCCCCAGCAGGCAGCCAGCGGACAAGCGAGCAAATGTCACGCCCCTGCAGGAGCTGATCGTAGTAGGCGAACATGACGATGGATGCGGCAACCAACTCGATGCCCGATCACGCCGCCAGGCCATCATCCAGCAAGAGGTACGCCCCGGCATGAATCGTCAGGAAGTGGAAAGCGCCCTGGGCAAACCGGACAGGATCAGTACGAGCAACAGCACCACGCGCTATCACTACAACCCGAAGAAAGGTCGCAGCAGCCTGGTGCAGTTCGATGAGAAAGGGTGCGTTGCCAAACGCTAGAAAGCAAAAAGCCCGCAAATTTGCGGGCTTTCTGTTGTATGGTGCACTCGACAGGATTCGAACCTGTGACCGCTCGGTTCGTAGCCGAGTACTCTATCCAGCTGAGCTACGAGTGCATTTTGTGTTTTTAGACCAGACCACAACTGGTTGAAGCCACGTCATCCGCATTACTACCAATGACGCTTAAATGGTGCACTCGACAGGATTCGAACCTGTGACCGCTCGGTTCGTAGCCGAGTACTCTATCCAGCTGAGCTACGAGTGCATTTGTTGCCGCGCATTATAGGTCGTTAAATCTTTTTGTAAAGCACTTTTTCTAGTAATTTCAACAACTTACCGAAGAAGCCAGATCGTAACGCACTAAACAAATAATGGCGGAGAACGGGGGATTCGAACCCCCGACACCCTTTTGAGGTGTACTCCCTTAGCAGGGGAGCGCCTTCGGCCACTCGGCCAGCTCTCCGCAACACGGGGCGTATATTAACCAGCTTTTTCCCCGTTTGCAAACAAAAAAAACGAGAAAAATTAATGGCTTGGTTCTTCGTCCTTCTCTTTCTTGATCCGCAGGTAGATTTCCTCACGGTGGACAGCCACTTCCTTGGGCGCGTTGACACCAATACGCACTTGATTTCCTTTGACGCCGAGCACGGTCACAGTGATTTCGCCATCACCAATGATCAGGCTTTCTGCGCACCGACGAGTCAGAATCAACATACCTATCTCCTCACGCATTTCAGTTCAGGGACAACACAGTCTGCAAAAAAAAGGGCTTCGGCCTACACGCAAGATAGCCATAGCCCTACGCCCCTAAGTATTGACGAGAGCGGGCAAAAGAACAGCGACTGCCCGCACTTATCAAAAAATACAAAGGGCGCGGTTCGACCGCGCCCTTTGGGATAACGCCATTACTCGCCCTGTCGGGCCGCATCCAGCTCGAACGCCGTGTGCAGTGCACGTACGGCCAGCTCCAGGTACTTCTCCTCGATCACGACCGAAACCTTGATTTCGGAAGTCGAGATCATCTGGATATTGATGCTTTCCTTGGCCAGCGCCTCGAACATGCGACTGGCAACGCCCGCGTGGGAGCGCATGCCGACGCCAACGATCGAGACCTTGGCAATCTTGGTGTCGCCAATCACTTCCCGAGCGCCGATTTCGCGCGCGGTGTTCTCCAGTACGCTCTGCGCCGACTGGTAGTCATTGCGGTGTACGGTGAAGGTGAAGTCGGTGGTGTTATCGTGCGAAACGTTCTGCACGATCATGTCGACTTCGATGTTGGCGGCACTGATCGGGCCGAGAATCTTGAAGGCCACGCCCGGAGTATCAGGTACGCCACGGATGGTCAGCTTGGCTTCATCGCGGTTGAAGGCGATGCCGGAAATGATCGGCTGTTCCATGGATTCCTCTTCATCAATAGTAATGAGGGTACCCGGACCCTCCTTAAAGCTGTGCAGAACGCGCAGCGGAACGTTGTACTTGCCGGCGAACTCGACTGCACGGATCTGCAGGACCTTGGAGCCGAGGCTGGCCATTTCCAGCATTTCTTCGAAGGTGATCTTGTCCAGGCGCTGGGCCGACGCCACGACACGCGGGTCGGTGGTGTAGACGCCATCGACGTCGGTGTAGATCTGGCATTCATCGGCCTTCAGGGCCGCCGCCAGCGCCACGCCGGTGGTGTCGGAACCGCCACGACCGAGGGTGGTGATGTTGCCGTTCTCGTCGACGCCCTGGAAACCGGCAACGACAACCACACGGCCTTCCTTCAGATCAGCACGAATCTTCTGATCGTCGATCTGCAGGATGCGCGCCTTGGTGTGCGCGCTATCGGTCAGGATCCGCACCTGGTTGCCGGTGTACGACACCGCTGGCACGCCGCGCTTCATCAGCGCCATGGCCAGCAGGGCGATGGTCACCTGCTCCCCGGTGGAAACGATCACATCCAGTTCGCGCGGAACCGGCTGGTTCTCGCCACTGATTTGTTTGGCCAGATCGATCAGGCGATTGGTTTCGCCGCTCATCGCAGACAGTACAACCACCAGGTCATCGCCGGCTTCGCGGAATTTCTTAACCTTGTCGGCGACCTGCTCGATTCTCTCGACAGTGCCGACTGAGGTGCCTCCAAATTTCTGTACGATCAAAGCCATTTCTAAGCCGCCTCAGCCCGTAAAGGGGCGCCCATTAATCATTCAAACCACAGCCTCGCTGCCTATCACTAGACGATAGGCATTGGCGCGAAGCCTTAAACGCCCTGCTCGACGAATGGCGCGGTCAGGGCCAGTGCTGCGTCCAGCGCCGAGGCGTCGGTACCACCGCCCTGCGCCATGTCCGGACGACCACCGCCCTTGCCACCCACCGCCGCAGCGGCTTGTTTCATCAGATCACCGGCTTTGAGTTGGCCGGTCAGGTCCTTGGTCACGCCAGCAACCAGCACGACCTTCTCCTCATGGACACTGCCGAGCAGGATCACTGCGCGGCCGAGTTTGTTTTTCAGCTGATCGACCAGTGCCAGCAGGGCCTTGCCGTCCTGGCCGTCCAGGCGTGCAGCCAGGACTTTCACACCCTTGACGTCCTGGGCCTGGGCCGACAGGTCGTCACCCGCAGCGCTCGCGGCCTTGGCCTGCAATTGCTCGAGTTGTTTTTCCAGCAGGCGGTTGCGCTCCAGCACAGCCGACAGCTTGTCGATCAGGTTGTCGCGATTGCCCTTGATCAGGTTCGCGGCTTCCTTGAGTTGTTCTTCCGCAGCATTCAGGTAGGCCAGCGCCGCAGCGCCAGTCACTGCCTCGATGCGCCGCACACCCGACGCCACACCACCTTCGCTGACGATCTTCAGCAGGCTGATGTCGCCGGTGCGATTGGCATGGATACCGCCACACAGTTCGACGGAGAAGTCACCGCCCATGCTCAGCACGCGCACGGTATCCCCGTATTTCTCGCCGAACAGCGCCATCGCGCCTTTCTTCTTGGCGGTGTCGATGTCGGTTTCTTCGGTTTCCACCACCGAGTTCTTGCGGATCTCGGCGTTGACGATATCTTCCAGGGCCTTGATCTGCTCCGGCTTGATCGCTTCGAAATGGCTGAAGTCGAAGCGCAGGCGCTGGCTGTCGACCAGCGAACCCTTCTGCTGTACGTGCTCGCCCAGCACCTGGCGCAGCGCAGCGTGCAGCAGGTGGGTGGCCGAGTGGTTCAGCGACGTGGCTTGACGCACTTCGGCAGCTACCTGGGCCTCGACCTCGGCGCCGACCAGCAGGCTGCCCTGGGCCAATACGCCGTGATGCAGGAAGGCACCGCCAGTCTTGGTGGTATCGCGCACGTCGAAACGACCGGCAGCCGCCTTGAGGTAACCGCAATCACCGACCTGGCCGCCCGACTCGGCGTAGAACGGCGTGCGATCCAGGACCACCACACCCTCTTCCCCCTCATTCAGGACGTTGACCGACTGCCCTTCTTTATAGAGCGCGACCACTTTCGCCGAACCGCTGGTGGCGCTGTAGCCGGTGAACTCGGTGGCGACATCGACCTTGACCAGGCTGTTGTAGTCCATGCCGAAGGAGCTGGCGGAACGCGCGCGCTCACGCTGGGCTTCCATCTCGCGCTCGAAACCGGCCTCGTCGAGGGTCAGGTTGCGCTCACGGGCGATGTCGCCAGTCAGGTCCATCGGGAAACCGTAGGTATCGTAGAGCTTGAACACCACGTCGCCTGGGACGATGGTGCCCTTGAGCTCGGCCAGGTCCTGTTCGAGGATCTTCAGGCCCTGCTCAAGGGTCTTGGCGAACTGCTCTTCCTCGGCCTTGAGTACACGCTCGATGTGCGCCTGCTGGGATTTCAGTTCCGGGAAGGCTTCGCCCATCTCGGCCACCAGCGCAGCGACGATCTGGTAGAAGAAGCTGCCCTTGGCACCCAGCTTGTTGCCATGACGGCAGGCCCGACGAATGATCCGGCGCAGCACATAGCCACGGCCTTCGTTGGACGGCAGCACGCCGTCGGCGATCAGGAAGCCGCAGGAGCGGATATGGTCGGCGACCACTTTCAGCGAAGCCTGGTTGTCGTTGGCGCAACCGATGGCCTTGGCCGAAGCGCTCAGCAGGCTCTGGAACAGGTCGATCTCGTAGTTGGAGTGAACGTGCTGCAGCACCGCACTGATCCGCTCCAGGCCCATGCCGGTGTCCACCGACGGCGCTGGCAGCGGGTGCAGTACGCCGTCGGCGGTACGGTTGAACTGCATGAACACGTTGTTCCAGATCTCGATGTAGCGGTCGCCGTCCTCTTCCGGCGAGCCGGGCGGGCCACCCCAGATGTCGGCGCCGTGATCGTAGAAAATCTCGGTGCAAGGACCGCACGGGCCGGTATCGCCCATGGTCCAGAAGTTGTCGGAGGCGTAGGGCGCACCCTTGTTGTCGCCGATACGGACCATGCGCTCGGCGGGCACGCCGACTTCCTTGGTCCAGATATCGTAGGCTTCGTCATCGCTGGCGTAGACGGTGACCCAGAGCTTCTCCTTGGGCAGGTTCAGCCACTTGTCGGAGGTCAGGAAGGTCCAGGCGAAGGTGATGGCGTCACGCTTGAAATAGTCGCCGAAGCTGAAGTTGCCCAGCATTTCGAAGAAGGTGTGGTGACGTGCGGTATAACCGACGTTTTCCAGGTCGTTGTGCTTGCCGCCGGCGCGAACGCACTTCTGGCTGCTGACCGCGCGGGTGTAGGCGCGCTTTTCCTGGCCCAGGAAACAGTCCTTGAACTGGTTCATCCCCGCGTTGGTGAACAACAGGGTCGGGTCGTTGCCCGGAATCAAAGAGCTCGAGGCGACACGGGTGTGGCCCTGCTCTTCGAAGAAGCGAAGGAAGGCTTCACGGATTTCTGCGCTTTTCATAGGTTCTTCCACGGAGTCTGCAGCCGGAGGCAAGTGCATCACGTCTGAATGGATTTGCGACTTGCAAAGGGCCGCATTATATCGGCCCTGAGCCCTGGGTACAGTGTGTTTATACGATAGAAGCCGTCAATTGGACGGCCTGCAGGCTCATTGGCGGTTAAATTCGGCGAATACCGCGACCACCTGCTCGATTTGTGTACGATTGACGTCCATGTGCGTGACCATCCGCAAGCGTGGCGCGGCGCTCAGGCGAACACCCCGCTCGGCCGCGAATGCCTTGAGCGCCTCGGCCCGCGCCCCCAGGTCAGCGTAAACCATGTTGGTCTGCACCGCCTCGACGCGATAACCGGCATCGCGCAGCCCGTCGGCCAGATGCAGCGCGTTGGCATGGTCTTCGGCCAGGCGCTCGACCTGGTGGTCCAGGGCATACAGTCCCGCAGCCGCCAGCAGGCCGGCCTGACGCATGCCACCGCCGACCATCTTGCGCAGCCGCCGCGCCTTGCCGATCAACTCCTCGCTGCCGCACAGCACCGAACCCACTGGCGCCCCCAACCCCTTGGACAAGCAGACCGACACCGAATCGAAATGCCGGGTGATCTCCCGCGCATCGACGCCCAGCTTGACCGCGGCGTTATACAGCCGGGCTCCGTCCAGGTGCAGTGCCAATCGGTGTTCGTCGGTCAGCTTGCGGGCCGCAGCCAGGTACTCCAGCGGCAGCACCTTGCCCTGCATGGTGTTTTCCAGGGCCAGTAGCCGGGTGCGGGCGAAGTGGAAGTCGTCAGGCTTGATCGCCGCTCGGACCTGTTCGAGGTCCAGCGAGCCATCGGCCTGCACTTCCAGCGGCTGCGGCTGGATCGAGCCGAGCACGGCGGCCCCGCCGGCTTCGTACTTGTAGGTATGGCACTGCTGGCCGACGATGTATTCATCGCCCCGTGCGCAATGGGCCATCAGGCCGAGCAGGTTGCTCATGGTTCCGGAGGGCACGAACAACCCACCCGCGAACCCCAGCCTGGCGGCCAGCTCGCTTTCAAGGCGGTTGACCGTCGGATCCTCGCCGTACACATCATCTCCCAGAGGGGCATTCGCCATGGCGGCGCGCATGCCGGCGCTGGGTTGGGTAACCGTGTCGCTACGAAGATCGATGACAGTCATGAAAAGGGCCTCGTCATGAAGTGGTGGTGTCGGGAACATCCCGTTCGAATGCCATTACTGCGGCCATGGCCCACGATAATCAAGCGCTGGCGCGCTAAACAGCGGCGCGGGTGAGAAAATTTCGATGATGATCATCGTAATCTCCCCCATGCATACCCCGGAAATATATGGTAAAAAATCGCCGCCACCAGAATGACGGGTGGCAACGTTCTCAGGGCGGGGTGTAATTCCCCACCGGCGGTAATGGTGCGCAAGGCGCCTAGCCCGCGAGCGCTTGACGAAGCGGACGGTCACGACGGTCCGCTGCCAAGGTCAGCAGACCCGGTGCGATTCCGGGGCCGACGGTCACAGTCCGGATGAAGAGAGAACGGGATTGGCACCAAAGGGCCGTTCCCAGCACCGCCGTGCGCTTGCCTGACAGCATCGTACTGCCGACCTGGACGTACCCTTGAATCCCATTCGATTCATAACGCCCTGTTTTTCATACAAACAGGAGTCAGAACAGATGCAAACCACCACTATCCACCACAACCAGCGTATCGCCTTCATCCAGGCCTGCTGGCACAAGGATATTGTCGATCAGGCCCGCCACGGTTTCGTCAGCGAAATCGCCAAGCTGGGTTACCAGGAAAGCGATATCGACTTCTTCGAAGTCGGCGGCGCCTTCGAGATTCCCCTGCATGCCAAGCTGCTGGCCAAATCCGGTCGTTATGCCGGTGTCGTGGCTGCCGGCCTGGTGGTCGACGGCGGGATCTACCGCCACGACTTCGTCGCCACGGCGGTGATCGACGGACTGATGCAGGTCCAGCTGGACACCGAGGTACCGGTGTTCTCCGTGGTCCTGACCCCTCACCACTTCCACGCAGGCGAAGAACATCAGAAGTTCTTCTTCGATCACTTCGTGCACAAGGGCCAGGAAGCGGCGAAAACCTGTGCCGACACCCTGAACAAGCTGCGCGCACTGCCGCGTCCCGCCCCGCAGAAACTGGCGGTCTGACCTCGCCTCGACCTGTCGGCCCTCGCCGGCAGGTCAGCTTGCCCCCCGTATAACTATCTACGCTCTCCCCGCCTTCCTTTCAGGGTTAAGTGGACCCGATCAATGCGCCGTTCGGCGCTATCGAGACCGCATGCCCACGGAGGCCCCATGAGTGATTTACCCAAGCTGGACCCGATCCAGCCCGTCCTGCCCGAGCACGAATACCGGATCGACGGCAGTATCGAGACCACCAGCCCTGTCATCAGCCCGCTGCAGCAATACCCGGACGATGAGCGAAGCCTGCAAGTGCACAGCCTGCATGAGGACACCAATGTCCGGATCGAACGCCATCGATTGCAGGCGCCCCCCAGCTACCGTGGCCCTACCGACCACCTGGTTTTCACCAGCGGCAGCCACGACGACCGTATCCATGTCTACAAGACCGATCACCTGGTCGTCGACATCAACGACCGGCGCTATCACCTGGACCTGGCGTCAGATAGCCAGGTGATCGTCCTGCGTACCCAGGCGGGCGACGACGACATTCGAGTGGACGACACGGTGAAAACCACGGTGTTCATCGATTCGGCAGAGGGAAACGACCTGATCGTGAGCGGCGGCGGCTTCACCAAGGTCAATGCCGGCGACGGCAACGACCGGATTTTCACTCGCAGCGGCGCCAGCTACATAGAGGCCGGCGCCGGCGACGACCTGGTCAGGGCCCTGGGTAGCGCAGCCATCACCGCCTATGGCGGCCCGGGCCGTGACACGCTGATCGGCGGCGCAGGCCCGTGCTTTCTCGACGGCGGCCAGGGCGATGACCTGTTGCAAGGTGGAACGGGCCACAGCGTACTCAGCGGATCCGATGGCGACGACCACATCATCGCCGGGACTACCCGTACCACCGCCTATACCGGGACTGGCACCGATGTCGTCGACAACCTGGGGCCGCAGGTTCAACTGTTCAATGCCTATTCCGCCGCCGAACCGCCCCCCGCCGGCCACCTGAGCGACCCCGGAGTGATCATCGCGGCCAAGGCCCTGGACAGTTGCGGCGTAGTCGTCGAGGGCTCGGCAGCCTTCAGGGAGCGGGTCAATGACGATCTGCGGTTGCTGCTGGGTTCGGAAAATGGCCGGCAACTGCTCGATGCCCTCGGCCAGGCCAGGCAGAAAAGCGGCATCGCCGTGGTGGTCCGGGAGTTGAGTGAAGAGGAAAACGGCATGTGCATCCCGAATCACCAGGAGCAGGACTATCCGTTCGTGGAGAACGGCCAGGCCAGGCCACCGACCGACAGCTGCCAGGTCTACTACGACCCCTCGTTCCTCAAGGGTGAGGTCACCAGCATCGTGCATCTCTACCACGAGCTGTGCCATGCCTATAACTATGTGACCGGGACAATGTTTCCGGGACTGAGCCCGGATGGCATCGATGGCGACAGGCCGCGCCATGCAATCCCCAACCTTGAGCTGCAGGCCGTCGGGCTGAATGTCGAGGGGATGGCCTTTCGGTTCGCCGGCCAACCCGGGCCCCTGAGCAGCAACCCTGAAGCCTTCAGCGAAAACGGCTTGCGCCGGGAATTCGGTATCGAGCCGCGCAAACAGTACCGGGAGGAATGAGCAGGCGCTGCCGGGATATCAGGCCAGTTGTTCGCCAGCGCAAGGCACCACCAAGATCCCGGCTCGCAGTCCGTTTTTCACCTTGGGGTTGGGGAAAATGATACGGGCCTCGTCTTCCTCGACCACCCAGCGGCTGCCGGCCAGGTCCTCGGCCAGCAGATAACCCTTGGGCAGCGGTGAAAAGTTTTCGATATCCGCCGGCAGATGCAGCAGGAAGGCGTCGCTGTGCTTGATCACTTCCCGCGCCACGCTGAACAGTTGCAGGCCATCGAGTCCCTGCTCGGTGTCCGGCTCACTGCCCTCGATGATCTGCTTGAGGCGCCGTTCGAGACGCGATACGTCAACCCCCTGGTTCTGCCCGAATGGCCGGGCCTTGCCCAGTTCCAGGGTGAAGGCCTCGGCATCGAGCTTGTCGTAGGTGTAGCTGCTGAAAACGATGGATGGCTTGTTCTGCAGCAGCACCGCGGTGATCCCGCTGGCCTGCAGGCGCGCCAGCTCATGACGCGAATGCTGGCGACCGTCCTTGTAGGGATAGAGTGCGAACTGTTCGATCTTCGAGCCGCGAATCGCGGTATGCAGGTCATAGTGCAGGCGGCTGCGCTCGGCCACGCTGAAGAAGCTCGCCGCCAGGCGTTCCAGCTCGCAGGCGCGCAACGCCTCGTGGCCACTGCTCTGCTCATGACGCCCGTTGAACAGGCGGTTGATGTCCTGCTCGATGTACCGTTCGCCGCGACGCATCGCCTCGGGGTTGCCGAACAGGAACAGAATGCGCGCCCGTGGCTTGAGATCGCCGCGGGCAATGTCGTGCAACAGGCGATCGAGCAGTTCGATCGGCGCTGTCTCGTTGCCGTGGATGCCGGCGGACAACAACAGGTCCAGCCCGTTGTCCCGCCCCTGGGGAGGCCGCACTTCCAGCGCGCCCTCACTCAGCCAGCGCATCCGTACGCCTTCGACCGTCAGTTGAGTCTTCTCCGCCGGTTCACGACCGGCGAGGGTCAGTTCAAGCAGTTTGCCGAGGGCGAGCATAGCGCGGTGTTCCTTGATCAGTGATCGTGATTGCAGTCGGGACCGTGCACATGATCGTCGTCGCCAACGTCGGCCGGTTCCATTTCCAGTTGCAGGCTTACAAGATTAGTCGCCAATGGACGCAGCAGCAGGTTGGCATACTCGGTATCGCCTTCTTCGACGTCGACACCGATCAACAACTGGCCACGACCGTCCTGCTGGATCCACACTTCCTTGCCCTGCCAGATCACGGCAAAACGCGTGCAGGAAGTTTGCAGTTGGGTGCCATCGGTGTCTTCAAGAATCAGCTGCAGGGGTGAATCGCTCATGTTCGTGCTCTCATCGGGAGAAAAGTCGCGGGCCCAACCTGGCAATGCAAGACCGGGCTCACGCTTTCAATTGATCTGGAATGGATAAACCGAGCCCAGTTTAAGGATCTGCGTCAGTTCATCCAGCGCCGTCCGGCACTCGAGCAACAACTGCGGGTCGGCCAGGTCGCTTTCGCGCAGGGAATCGCGGTAGTGCCTTTCGACCCATTGGGTCAGCGTGTCGTACAACGGCGCGGTCATGATAACCCCTGGGTTGACCGCCGCCAGCTCGGATTCATTCAGCGCGACACGCAGACGCAGGCATGCCGGCCCACCACCGTTCTGCATGCTCTGCTTGAGGTCGAACACCTTCACTTCGCGAACCCGCCCGCCAGAGGCGGTCAGGCCCTGCAGGTACTGCCAGACGCGCTCGTTCTTGCGGCACTCCTCCGGCACGATCAGCATCATGCTGCCATCGGCACGGCTGAGCAGTTGGCTGTTGAACAGGTAGGAGCGCACGGCGTCATCCACGCTGACCTGGGCACGCGGCACGCAGATCGCCTGGAAGTTGCCACCACGCAGGGCCAGCTTGTCGCGCAGCTCGGCGAGCACCCGGTCGGTGTCGAGGAACGCGTCCTCGTGGTAGAACAGCACCTCGCCGTTACCCACCGCGATCACATCGTTGTGGAACACGCCCTGGTCGATCACCGCGGGATTCTGCTGGGCGTAGACCACGCCATCGTCGCTCAGGCCATGCAGGCGAGCGACCGCCTGCGACGCCTCGAGGGTCTGGCGCGCCGGGTATTTCTGCGGCGCCGGGTAGCGGGTATCGAACGCGCTGCGACCGAACACGAAGAACTCGACACCGGCCTCGCCGTACTCGCGACAGAAGCGCGTATGGTTGGCCGCCCCCTCGTCGCCGAACTGGGCAACCGCCGGCAAGGCGGCGTGGTGGGCAAAGTGCCTGTCGTCGGCGAACATCGCGCCCAGCACACGGCTGGTGGTCGGGTGCTCGATGCTGCGGTGGTACTTGCAGTTCAGGTTCGCCGCAGTGAAATGCACACGGCCGTCGGCGGTGTCGGCGCTGGGGCTGACAGTACCGGCGTTGGCCACCCACATGCTCGACGCCGAGCAACTGGCAACCAGCAACGGCATGGCCTGCCTGGCGGCCTGCTCGATCACCTGGGCATCGCTGCCGGCGAAACCGAGCCGACGCAGGGCGGCAACGTCCGGGCGCTCCTGGGGTGCGAGCACGCCCTGGACGAAGCCCATTTCCATCAGCGCCTTCATTTTCGCCAGGCCCTGCAGGGCCGCTTCCCTGGGATTGGAAGCCTGTTGGCTGTTGCTTTGCGAGGCGACGTTGCCATAGGACAGGCCGCCGTAGTTGTGGGTCGGGCCTACAAGACCGTCAAAATTGACTTCAAAGGTTTTCATCGGCGAGGCTCCAGGAAAAACTGTTGTTATAGGCATCAGGTAATGCGGTGGGTGGCGACCGCTGCGCGGTCATCGCCAGCAAGCCGGCTCCCACAGGCTCGGCGCCCGGTCCCGCCTTCGCGGTCGGCCCGAGTCCTGTAGGAGCAGGGCTTGCCCGCGAATGAGGCCCACGCAGGTTAGAGTTTCACACCCGGCGTCAGGCTCGCCGGCACCACCAGGCTCGGCGTTTCCAGCGAGGCCACCGGATACGCGCAGTAGTCCGCGGCGTAATAGGCGCTGGCGCGATGATTGCCCGAGGCCCCTACTCCGCCGAACGGCGCACTGCTCGCGGCGCCCGTCAGTTGTTTGTTCCAGTTGACGATCCCGGCCCGGCTCTGCAGCCAGAACTGCCGGTAACGCTCTTCGGAGTCGGACAGCAGGCCCGCCGCCAAACCGAACTGGGTGTTGTTCGCCTCGGCGATCGCTGCGTCGAAACCGACATAGCGGATCACCTGCAGCAACGGCCCGAAGAACTCTTCGTCGGGGCGCCCGCTGACCGCCGTCACATCGAGGATGCCCGGGGTCAGCAGGGCTGCGCCAGGCTGTGGCTGAGTCATCGGCAACAACGCCAGCGCACCCTTGGCCAGCAGGCTGGCCTGGGCTTCCATCAGTGCGCTTGCCGCCGCCAGGGAAATCACCGAGCCCATGAACGGCGCCGGCTGCTGATCGAATGCGCCGACCGCGATGTTCCCGCTGACCTCGACCAGCCGCGCCAGCAACTGGTCGCCCCAGGCGCCTTCCGGCACCAGCAGGCGCCGGGCACAGGTGCAGCGCTGGCCGGCAGAGATGAAGGCCGACTGGATGATGGTGTAGACCGCCGCATCCAGGTCGGCGACCTGATCCACCACCAGCGGGTTGTTGCCACCCATTTCCAGGGCGAGGATCTTGTCCGGGCGACCGGCGAACTGCTGGTGCAGGTGGTTGCCGGTACGGCTGGAGCCGGTGAAGAACAGGCCGTCGATACCCGGGTTGCCCGCCAGGGCGATACCGGTCTCCCGGGCGCCCTGCAGCAGGTTCAGCACGCCGGCCGGCAACCCGGCCTCGATCCAGCACTTGACCGTCAGCTCGGCGACCTTCGGCGTCAGCTCGCTCGGTTTGAACAGCACGCTGTTACCGGCCAGCAGGGCCGGAACGATATGGCCGTTGGGCAGGTGCCCCGGAAAGTTATAGGGGCCGAACACCGCCACCACGCCATGCGGCTTGTGGCGCAACACCGCGTTGGCATCGCCCAGCGGACCGCTCTTCTCGCCGGTGCGCTCACGGTAGCTCTGGATCGAGATAGCAACCTTGTTGACCATACTGGTCACTTCGGTGGCCGCTTCCCACAACGGCTTGCCGGTTTCCTCACCGATGCCACGGGCCAGTTCGTCAGCATGGTTCTTCAGGCTGGCAGCAAACGCCTCGAGCACCACGATGCGCTCGTCCAGGCTGCGCCGTGCCCAGGCCGGGAACGCTTCGCGAGCCGCCTGCACGGCCTGCTCGACCTGCGCCGCAGCGGCGCCATTGCCGCGCCACAGTACCTGCTGGGTCACCGGGTTCAGCGACTCGAAGGCCTCGCCCTGGCCGGCGTGCCATTGGCCTGCGATGTAAAGCGTGCTCATTATTTCGACTCCCGGGAAGCAGACAGCGGAACGGCGCGGACCTGGTCACCCGCACTCAGTTGAAGACGTTTGGCGGTCAGCGGATCGACCACCAGCGTACCTGCCGCGAACCGGGCGGGTGCCGCCGTGATCCGGCAGTCTTCGCACTTGCGGTTGTGGATCAGGAATGGCGTGGCGTCATCACCTGGCGTACCGATGGCCAGCACCAGCGCCTGGCTGTCGCGGACCGCACGGATCTTGCCGGTCTCGCACTCCACCGCCGGGCCGGCGTCGAAGATATCGACATAGCCCTGGTAGCTGAAACCTTCGCTCTTGAGCATCGACAGGGCCGGCTCGGTATCGGTGTGCACCTTGCCGATCACCGCCCGCGCACCCTCGGAAAGGAAGCAGGTGTACAGCGGGAACTTCGGCATCAGTTCGGCAATGAACGCCTTGTTGCCGACACCGGTCAGGTAGTCGGCCTGGCTGAATTCCATTTTGAAGAAATGCCGCCCCAGGCTCTCCCAGAACGGCGAGCGTCCGGCCTCGTCGGACATGCCGCGCATCTCGGCGATGATCTTCTGGCCGAACAGCTGCGGGAACTCGGCGATGAACAGCATCCGCGCCTTGGCCAGCATCCGCCCATTGAGACCACTGCGGTAGTCGGCATGCAGGAACAGCGAGCACAGCTCGGAGTTGCCGGTCAGGTCGTTGGCCAGGAACAGCGTCGGGATCTCGCGATAGATGTTCAGTTCCTGGGACGCGCTGACCGTCAGGCCGACGCGGAAGTTGTACCAGGGCTCGCGCAGACCGACGGCCCCGGCGATCGCCGAAATGCCGACCACCCGGCCATTGTCGTCCTCAAGCACGAACAGGTAGTCCGCATCGGCACGTCCAGCCTCGCCACGGAAGGTTTTTTCCGCCCAACCGACCCGATGGGCCAGGCGCGCCTCGTTGGCCGGCAAGGTGGTCAGGCCGGTACCGGTGCTGCGGGCCAGGTCGATCAGAGCGGGTAAATCGCTGCTGCGTACGGGACGAACGATCATGCTATCTCCTCAGACGGGCGCCGCCTGGCGGCACCCGCGAAACTCGCTGTAAGGCTGCTTTCGATACCGGCGTCAGACCGCCACCAGGCGCACGCTGCCACCTTCGCCGACGCCCAGGGCTTCGGCGGCTTCCTGGTCCAGGGTCACCGGCTTGCCAGGGGCGTAGTCGAGCTCCAGCAGCACGGCGCGGTAATCCTGGAGCTGGCCGTTGGAAACCAGGTACTGGCGACCGGGATTGCCGGTGTCGCCGACCTTCACCGGTACCACGCGGCTCTGGGCGATCGAACGGATACCACTGACCCGCGCATGCAGGGTCGGGCCACCGTCGAAGATGTCGATGTAGTGATCGGTCTCGAAACCTTCACGCATCAGGATGTCGAAGGTGATCTGTGCCCGCGGGTGTACCTGGCCCATCGCTTCCTGGGCCTCGTCCGGCAGCAGCGGCACGTAGATCGGGTAATGCGGCATCAGCTCGGCGAGAAAGGTCCGACTCTTGAGGCCGCAGAGGCGCTCGGCCTCGGCATAGTTCAGGTCGAAGAAGTTGCGGCCGATGGCGTCCCAGAATGGCGAGTCGCCATGCTCATCGCTGTAGCCAACGATCTCGGTCACCACCGAGTCGGCGAAACGCTCCGGATGGCTGGCCACGAACAGCAGGCGGCCGCGGGAATTGAGCTCCGACCAGGCCGAACCCACCAGCTCCGGGACCACGTAGAAGCTGGTCAACAGGCTGTTGCCGGTCAGGTCGTGGCACTGGGAGAGCACATGGATCTTGTTGTGGATCTTCAGCTCGCGGGAAGCATGCACGAAGGTCTCGTTGCGGAAGCTGTAGAACGGTTCCGAATAGCCGGCCGAGGCGACGATCGCCGAGCAACCCGCCAGTTTGCCGGTGTCGGTGTCCTCGAGCACGAAGAAATAGCTTTCCTCGCCATTGAAACTGACCTCGGCAGCGAACGACGCCTCACTCGCGGCGATCTTGTCGCGCAGTCGTCCCTCGTCATCCGGCAGGGAAGTGACACCAATGGGGCTGTCGGCGGCCAGACGCCGTACCTCGTCCAGGTCAGCCATTTGCGCGGGGCGCATCACCAGCATGGTGTCACTCCTTAATTGAAAAACAGGCCGGCGACATCGCCAGCGCAGGGAAAAAAATGCCGGGCATGCCCGGCACAGGAATAATCTGTCCGTCGCCGGCCGGTTGGCTCGACGACGGAAGTACCACGTCTGGGCCGATCAGGCCTGAGTCAGCTTGGCAACGGCGCGTTCGAAACGATCCAGGCCTTCCTGGATGTCGGCGTCCTCGACCACCAGGCTCGGCGCGAAGCGGACCACGTCGGGACCGGCCTGCAGGATCATCAGGTTTTCCTGCTCGGCGGCATTGAACACGTCCTTGGCCTTGCCTTTCCAGGCATCGGCCAGTACGCAGCCAAGCAGCAGGCCCATGCCGCGGACCTGGGTGAACAGGCCGTACTTGGCGCCGATCTGCTCCAGGCGGGTCTTGAAGGCGTCGTGCTTGGCTGCGACACCGTTCAAGACCTCTGGGGTATTGATCACATCGACCACCGCGTTACCGACGGCACACGCCAGCGGGTTGCCGCCATAGGTGGTGCCGTGGGTGCCGACCACCAGGTGCTTGGCCAACGCTTCGGTAGTGAGCATGGCGGCAATCGGGAAACCGCCGCCCAGGCTCTTGGCGCTGGTCAGGATGTCCGGGGTCACGCCGTAGTGCATGTAGGCGAACAGCTTGCCGGTACGGCCCATGCCACTCTGTACTTCGTCGAACACCAGCAGCGCGTTGTGCTGGTCGCACAGTTCGCGTGCGCCCTGCAGGTAGGCCAGCTCGGCCGGCAGCACGCCGCCCTCGCCCTGGATCGGTTCCAGCACCACGGCACAGGTCTTGTCCGAAACAGCGGCTTTCAGCGCGTCCAGGTCGTTGTACGGTACATGGGTGATACCGGTGATCTTCGGACCGAAACCATCGGAGTACTTCGACTGGCCACCGACGTTCACGGTGAACAGGGTACGACCGTGGAAGCTGTTGAGTGCGGCGATGATTTCGTATTTTTCCTCGCCGAAACGATCGAACGCCACACGACGGGCCAGCTTGAAGGCCGCTTCGTTGGCTTCGGCACCGGAGTTGCAGAAGAACACGCGTTCGGCAAAGGTCGCGTCCACCAGCTTCTTGGCCAGGCGCAGGGCCGGCTCGTTGGTGAACACGTTGGAGACGTGCCACAGGGTGTTGGCCTGCTCGGTCAACGCACCGACCAGCGCCGGATGGGCGTGGCCCAGGACGTTCACCGCAATCCCACCGGCAAAATCGATCAGCTCACGACCGGACTGGTCCCAGACTCGGGAACCGGCACCCCGCACGGGAATGAAGGCCGCGGGTGCGTAGTTGGGAACCATTACCTGGTCGAAATCGGCGCGTTGCACCGGAGCTTGCTCAACGGACATCGGAGTCTCCTGAAGAGGAACGCCTGCCTGAAACTGGCGAGCGATGGGGGGATTGTAAGGACAGATTTCGGTCTGGCCTTGCCGCGAAGCGACAACTTCTTATAGCGCCAAACCGGGTTTTGCCGGGGTTTTCGGCAATGCGACAAATAGCATCGCAAAGGCGCAGTTTAAACGGTGAGAGGCTTTTCATGCAGGGTCGCGACGAGGAGATTTTCGACTGACGAACCTCGCCGCGTGAATTTTAGGAAAATGCGCGGAATCCGGATGGACCACCCATCCGGTAGGAAGAAGTGGCGGTCACCAGGGCAACGACGCCAGGTAGCGCAAATCAGCCGCGCTCGGCCGGTACCGGGGAGAGTTCGAACGGGCTGCTGCTGCGGCGCTGGTTACGGTCTTCGCGCGGCGTGGCGCCAAAGAAGTTGCGATAGGCACTGGAGAAATGCGGCCCCGAGGAGAACCCGCAGGACAGGCCGATCTGGATGATCGACTTGCTGGTCTGCATCAGCATCTGCCGGGCCTTGTTCAGGCGCAATTCCAGGTAGTACTGGCTGGGCACGCGATTGAGGTACTGCTTGAAGATTCGCTCCAGTTGCCGACGGGAAACGCAGACATGCTGGGCGATTTCGTCGGTGGTCAGCGGTTCCTCGATATTGGCCTCCATCAGCAGGACCGCCTGGGTCAGCTTCGGATGACTGGACCCCAGGCGGTTCTGCAATGGAATCCGCTGGCGCTCGCCGCCTTCACGGATGCGCTCGACCACCAGCTCCTCGGACACCGCCCCCGCCAGTTCGGCACCGTGATCGCGGGCCAGCACCGCCAGCAACAGATCGAGCACCGACATCCCGCCACAGGCCGTCAGGCGATCGCGATCCCAGTCGAACAGATGGCTGGTAGCGATTACCTTGGGAAAACGCTCGGCGAAATCATCCTGCCAGCGCCAGTGCACCGCCGCCCGGTAGCCATCGAGCAGGCCCAGCTGTGCCAGTGGATAGACCCCGGCGGACAGGCCGCCGATCATGCAGCCGGAGCGCACCAACTGCTTGAGCGCGCTGACCAGTGCCGGAGCCAGCACGGCCGGCGGCTCATCGGCCAGCAGGAACAGCTTCTGGCAGCCTTCGAGCTTGCCGGCCCAGGGCTCTCCCGGCAGCTGCCAGTCCCCGGTGGCAACACCTTCGGCCGGCGTCTCGGCGTGCAGGAAGGACAACTCGTAGACCACTTCCGGATGCACGCGCTGGGCAACACGCAAGGCCTCCTCGGCCAGCGCCAGCGTCAAGGCTTTAGTGCTGGGCCAAATCAGGAAACCAATTCGATGGGCAGTCATGGCGTGCAATCCGAAAGCAGAACAGGGTTAAAGGCCGGGAGCGACCTCATCAAAGTAGACCAGGCCGCACACGGCGCGCAGGATGACCTATTTTGGTGCACAGTGGCAGCAGAAAAAGCGACGACTATTTCAGGCTGCCCGACAAAAATTGCTGCAGGCGCTCGGATTGCGGATTGACCAACACTTCGCGAGGGTTGCCACGCTCTTCCACAAGCCCCTTGTGCAGGAACACCAACTGGTTGGAGACTTCACGGGCAAAGCCCATTTCATGGGTCACCACCACCATGGTCCGGCCTTCCTGGGCCAGCGACTGCATGACCTTCAGCACGTCACCCACCAGCTCCGGGTCGAGGGCCGAGGTCGGTTCGTCGAACAGCATGACTTCCGGCTCCATGGCCAGGGCCCGGGCAATCGCCACGCGCTGCTGCTCGCCACCGGACATATGCCCTGGATAGGCATCCTTGCGGTGGGCGACACCGACCTTGTTCAGGTAGTGCTCGGCCTTTTCCAGCGCTTCCTTCTTCGACACACCCAGCACGTGCACGGGTGCCTCGATGATGTTTTCCAGCGCGGTCATGTGCGACCACAGGTTGAAATGCTGGAACACCATCGACAGCCGCGAGCGCATGCGCTGCAGTTGCTTGGGGTCGGCGGCCTTCATGGCGCCGTCCTTGTTCGCGACGAGCTTGAGCTCTTCGTTGTTGAGCAGGATACGCCCGGCGTGGGGCTGCTCCAGGAGGTTGATGCAGCGCAGGAAAGTACTCTTGCCGGAGCCACTGGAGCCGATGATGCTGATCACATCGCCAGCCTGGGCCGCCAGGGACACACCCTTGAGCACTTCGTGACTGCCATAGCGTTTATGCAGGTCTTGGACTTCAAGCTTGTACATGCGGTCGGTTCTCACAAAAACAGTCAGGTCAGTCGCTGAGCAGGCGCCCGTGGCGCAGGGGTTCACGCCCCGCCACCTTGGCCAGCCAGATCGAGGGTTGGGCGTAACGCAGCCGTTCCACGGCAAACAGCACACCGGCCGTGCCAGCACGAACCGTGCTGGCCTGGTCGGACAAGGGATCGATCACTTCGAACAGTGGCTCGCCGGGCTCGACCCAACCGCCCACCGGACACAGGTAGCTGACGACGCCGGGATGGGGCGCATAGAGCAGCTCGGTGCCTTCGAACGGCATCGCTTCGCAGGCTTCGTGCTGCGCCGCCGGCCACTCGCCGTCGATCAGCCCCTGCTCGGCAAGGAAGGCCAGGATGCCTTCGGCATGGGCCACCGCCTCTTCACGCCCGGTGTCGGCCTGGCCACCCAGCTCGATGGTGGTGGACATCCCCGCCAGCGGAATCGAAGCCTGCGGAAAGCGCCGCGACAGGCGCAGCCAGGGCAGCGAACAGGCCTCGTCGAACGAAGTGCCGCCAGAATCCTCCGCCACCAGCGCCACCCGCACATTCAGGTGCGCGGCCAGCGAGCGCCACTGCGGCCAATGCTGCGGCAACGCATACATGTGCAGCGCCGCCTCGCAGTCGCAGTGCAGGTCGAGCACGATATCGGCATCGCAGGCGTGACCGAGCAGAATCCGCTGCATGCCCTGCAGCGGGCTGCTGGCCGGTGGCAACGCGGCCAGCACGTCACGCATGGCCTGGCGAATCAACTGCACGTTGGCATGGGGATCATCCCCCAGCCGGCCATCGACCAGCGCCGCCACCGGCTCGCTCAACTCGACGAAATCGCGGTTGAAGTTCTTGCCGCTGGAGTACTCGAAACGCCCCTGGTGATTGCCTTGCAGCAATTGCCCGAGACCGATCGGGTTGGCCACCGGCACCAGCTCGACGACCCCCTTCAGGGCACCACGGGTTTCCAGCTCGGCGAGGCGCTTCTTCAGCTCCCAGGCGGTGCGCATGCCCGGCAGTTCGTCGGCATGCAGGCTGGCCTGGATGTAGGCCTTGCGCTCGCCGCTGCCGAAACGGAACACCGACAGCCGGCGCTCGGTGCCCAGGCTGCCCCAGGGCAGGCAATGATCGATACGTTCCATACTCAGTGCTTCCGTGGAGCCAGGTAGCTCAGCCAGCGGCGCTCGGCCAACTTGAACAGGCGCACCAGGATGAAGGTCAGGCACAGGTAGAAGACACCCGCGGTGATGTAGGCCTCGAACGGCAGGTAGTACTGCGCGTTGACGGTCCGGGCGGCACCGGTGATGTCGATCAGGGTCACGATGGAGGCCAGGCTGGTGGTCTGCAACATCATGATCACCTCGTTGCTGTACTGCGGCAGCGCCCGACGCAGGGCCGACGGCAGCAGGATGCGCCGATACATCTTGTAGCGCGACATGCCGACCGCCTTGGCCGCCTCGATCTCGCCATTGGGCGTGGCCTTGAGGCTGCCGGCGATGATTTCGGCGGTGTAGGCACTGGTGTTGATCGCGAAAGCCAGGCAGGCACAGAAGGTCGCGCTCGACAGCCAGGGCCAGAGGAAACTTTCGCGCACCGCCTCGAACTGGGCCAGGCCGTAGTAGATCAGGAACAATTGCACCAGCATCGGCGTGCCGCGAATCACGTAGGTGTAGAGCCACGCCGCGCCGTTCACCAGCGGCTGCTTGGAAACCCGCATCAGCCCCAGCGGCACCGCCACCAGCAGGCCGAAGAACAGCGACAGGGCGAGCAGTTTCAGAGTGGTCAGCAAGCCGCCAAGGTACAGCGGCATGGCCTCCCAGACGACGTTGTAGTCGAAGATCATAGATCAGCCGCCCTTACGCCTACCGAGTAGCGCTTCTCGAGGTGACGCAATGCCAGCAACGAGACACTGGTGATCACCAGGTACATCGCCGCCACTGCAAGGAAGAAGGTGAAAGGCTCGCGGGTGGCATCGGCTGCCTGCTTGGCCTTGAACATCATGTCTTGCAGGCCGACCACGGAAATCAGCGCGGTCGCCTTGGTCAGCACCAGCCAGTTGTTGGTGAAACCGGGGATTGCCAGGCGGATCATCTGCGGCACCAGCACCCGGAAGAACACCTGCAGGCTGCTCATCCCGTAGGCCATGCCGGCTTCGGCCTGCCCCTTGGGGATCGCCATGAAGGCACCCCGGAAGGTTTCCGACAGGTAGGCGCCGAAAATGAAACCCAGCGTGCCGATACCGGCGACCAGCGGGTTGAGGTCGATGTAGTCGTCATAGCCGAGCAACGGCGCGACGCGGTTGATCAGGTCCTGGCCGCCATAGAAGATCAGCAGGATCAGCACCAGGTCGGGAATGCCGCGGATCACAGTGGCATACAGGTCACCGAGCCGGGCCAGCCAGCGTACCGGCGACAGGCGCAGCGCCACTCCGATCAGACCCAGAACGATGGCCAGGGCCATGGACGACAAGGCGAGCTGAAGCGTCAGCCAAGCGCCATCGAGGATGACAGCCCCGTAGCCTTTCAACATGATTCAGGTCCTCGAAAATTGGGATGAAAAAATGGCGCAAACCGCAGGGATCCTGTTGCTTGCGCCATTTCGGACGAGCTGGCGAAATTTACTTGCCGTAAATATCGAAGTCGAAGTACTTGTCCTGGATCTGCTTGTACTTGCCGTTGGCACGGATCGCGGCGATGGCGGCGTTGATCTTGTCCAGTTCGGCCTTGTCACCCTTGCGCACGGCGATACCGACACCGTCACCGAAGTATTTGACGTCGGTGAACTGTGGGCCAACGAAGGCAAAACCCTTGCCGGCGTCAGTCTTCAGGAAACCGTCCTGCAGCAGGGTGGCGTCAGCCACGGTGCCGTCCAGGCGACCGGCTTCCACGTCCAGGTAGATCTCGTTCTGCGAGCCGTATGGCTTGATCTCGGCGCCCAGCGGCTTGAGGACTTCCTCGGCGAAGCGGTTGTGGATCGACCCACGCTGCACACCGATCTTCTTGCCCTTGAGCTCGACCAGGCTGTCGCTGACCACAGTGCCTTCCTTCATGACCAGGCGCGCCGGGGTGTTGTAGTACTTGTTGGTGAAGTCGACGGACTTCTTGCGATCGTCAGTGATCGACATCGACGACAGGATCGCATCGATCTTGCGAACCTTCAGCGCCGGGATCAGGCCGTCGAACTCCTGCTCGACCCACACGCACTTGACCTTCATCTCTTCGCACAGGGCGTTGCCGATGTCGTAGTCGAAACCGACGATGCTGCCGTCCGGGGCCTTCGAGGCGAACGGAGGGTAGGCCGCTTCGATACCAATTTTCAGAGGCTTTTCATCGGCGAAAGTAGGCAGCGACAGCACGGACAGTGCCAGGGCACCAAGAAGCACGAGTTTCTTCATCTTAGGACTCCATCGGTAAAGGGCAAAAACGGCAGAGTGAGCGCGAGCCCAATATGCGAAGGGTGGACAGGAATTATGGCGCCGCGTCCTGCGAGGGCCGATTAGGCGGCGGTCCATGCACAACGACCAGCGAGTGATCGGCATTCTAACGACAGGCCGGAAGTCGATATTTCCTCAATGCGACAAGTAATTACAGAAGCATCGAGAATGCCGACCCGGCACATTGACAGCCCCTGAAATTCATGCAAGGGCAAAAGAAAGGCAACCGATCCATGCTGCAAATTGCGGGCCTATTATTGGCAAAGCCTTCTATTACGGCAAGCGCAGTGTGTGACCGGGTGGTTTTCGACAGAAATCGAACCCCAAAAACAGGCAAAAGCGTTTCCCTATGCCCCGCGTGCGGGCAGCAGGTGACATATTCGGTTACTTCACTGGGCACGGGTAACAACCAGAAAGGTCGCACAGCAAAAACCGATATTTATCTCTTTTCAACCGTGCATACGGGAACATCTCTCCAAATGAAAAAGCCCCGCCCGGCTCCACGCCGGACGGGGCTGCAGACCTCCGATCGCCTTAGGCGACGTTCATCGTCTTGTGGGTGTCGATCAGGTGCTGCACCACGCCCGGGTCCGCCAGGGTGGAGATATCACCCAGCCCGTCGTATTCCGCCGTGGCAATCTTGCGCAGGATACGCCGCATGATTTTCCCCGAGCGGGTCTTGGGCAGGCCCGGCGCCCACTGGATGACATCCGGCGAAGCGATCGGCCCGATCTCGCGGCGCACCCAGTTCTTCAGTTCCAGGCGCAGTGCTTCACTGGGCTCCTCGCCACTGTTGAGCGTGACATAGACATAGATGCCCTGCCCCTTGATGTCGTGCGGAACCCCGACCACCGCCGCCTCGGCAACTTTCGGGTGGGCGACCATGGCACTTTCGATCTCGGCGGTACCCATGCGGTGGCCGGAGACGTTGAGTACGTCGTCGACGCGACCGGTGATCCAGTAGTAGCCGTCCTCGTCGCGACGCGCACCGTCACCGGTGAAGTACATGCCGCGGAAGGTCTTGAAGTAGGTATCGACGAAGCGGTCATGGTCGCCGTACAGGGTACGCGCCTGGCCTGGCCACGAATCGAGGATCACCAGGTTGCCTTCGGCGGCGCCCTCGATGATGTTGCCCAGGTTGTCCACCAGTGCCGGTACCACGCCGAAGAACGGGCGGGCCGCAGAGCCTGGCTTGAGGGCATGGGCACCCGGCAGCGGGCTCATCATGTTGCCGCCGGTCTCGGTCTGCCACCAGGTATCGACGATCGGGCAGCGCGACTTGCCGACATTCTTGTAGTACCAGTCCCAGGCCTCCGGGTTGATCGGTTCGCCCACCGAACCGAGCAGGCGCAGGCTGCTGCCGTCGGCGCCTTCGACCGCAGCCGAGCCCTGCGCCATCATCGCGCGGATCGCCGTTGGTGCGGTGTAGAGAATGTTGACCTTGTGCTTGTCGACGATCTTCGCCACCCGGGTGATATCCGGATAGTTCGGTACGCCCTCGAACAGCACGGTGGTCGCACCGTTGGCCAGCGGCCCATAGACGATATAGCTGTGGCCGGTAACCCAACCGACGTCGGCGGTGCACCAGTAGATCTCGCCCGGACGGTAATCGAACACGCGCTCGTGGGTCAGGGCCGCGTACAGCAGGTAGCCACCCGTGGTGTGCTGCACGCCCTTGGGCTTGCCGGTGGAACCGGAGGTGTAGAGGATGAACAGGGCTTCTTCAGCCCCCATTTCCTTCGGCGCACAGACGCTGCCCGCCACTTTCATCAGGTCTTCGAACCAGATGTCGCGATGCTGGTTCCACTTGATGTCGCCACCGGTGCGCTTGCACACGATGACCTTCTGGATGCTGTTGGTTTCCGGGTTGGTCAGCGCGTCGTCGACGTTGGCCTTGAGTGGGATCTTCTTGCCGGCGCGTACGCCCTCGTCGGCGGTGATGACCACTTTCGAGCGGCAGTCGATGATCCGGCCAGCCAGGGCCTCGGGAGAGAAGCCGCCGAACACCACCGAATGGATCGCACCGATCCGCGCACAGGCCAGCATGGCGACCACGGCTTCGGGAATCATCGGCATGTAGATGGTCACCACGTCGCCGCGATGGACGTCCTGGCCACGCAGGGCGTTGGCGAACTTGCAGACCTGCTCGTGCAGCTCGCGGTAGGTGATGTTGCGTGAATCGGCAGGATCGTCGCCTTCCCAGATGATGGCGACCTGATCGCCACGCTCGGCCAGGTGACGGTCAAGGCAGTTATAGGAAACGTTCAGGGTACCGTCGGCGAACCATTTGATGTCGACATGGTGATCGTCGAAGGAGGTCCGTTTTACCGTGGTGAAAGGCTTGATCCAGTCGAGACGCTTGGCCTGTTCGCGCCAGAAGCCATCAGGGTTGACGACCGACTGCTGGTACATCGCCTTGTAGGTCGCCTCGTCGGTCAGCGTATTGGCCAGAACCTCAGGACGAACGGGGTACAGGGAAGCCGCACTCATCTTTCTTACCTCGGTGACATAGTTGTTGTTTTATGGCCCTGTTGTAGCCGGGCTGACGCTGTCGGGCCATTCGACGATGGTAGTAACAAAACCCTACAAAACGTCGTATTTACCGCCGACAGGGCTCAAGCACGCAGCCTGTGGCGTTTTCCGGCCCCTGGAAAATATCTCGGGCAAGACGTTTTTCGACGATTGTTACAGGTTTTGTCAATAGTCTTTATCAAAACCCCACCTGTATGAATGTTTTGCGCACTCTTAAAATCAACTTCGCCAACTAAGGCAACGAATTAACCAAGCGACAGCCCCCACGAAGGCCGTTAATTCGAATTCAAACTTCCAGAGCTTCACACGTGGTCCCACAAGGGCCGCGTGACCCTACACGACCATCAATAGGTGAACCGATGAAACTTTTTGCCGCTTTAGTCCTCAGCAGCCTGTGTGCAACCGCCATGGCCGACGAGGCGGCGACCGACGTGGCCAGCCAGAACCTGCCAGTAGAGGAATACACTTACTCTTCGCATCCGGATATCCATAAAGTTATTTCCATGAGTGAAATCCCGGAAGTTTGTGAAGTTGTTCCGGCGCGCATGGTTTATGAAGACTCCCAGGGTGTTCGGCATGTCATGGAATATCGTGTAATGGGGAATGGTTGTTCCAACGGCTGATAGCCCGCCCTGAAAACCGCGTGCCGCAGGAAGTGATTCTTGCGGCTGCGGCAAAGGTCCCTCGACAGGACGCTCCCCCCGGTGCCAGGCGACTTGGCCATAACCATGGCCCGGCTCGCAAACCACTCGTCGAAAACACCCCCGCCAGGCAAAAAATTCTTTTGCCGCCAAAGCCCTGCAATCCCGAGCCGTGTCCTGAAAAGCACACGCAAGGGCAGAATCCGTCACACCACTGACCGCAAAAAGCCCTTATAATGTCCCGGTAAAACGGGCTTGCAACACTCCCTTGCAGGGTAACGTTCCCATGCTGGCATCGCCGCAGGAACAGGCGTCACGCCCTGCGCCATCCGCCCCTCGAGGGCCCCGTACAAATTTCCGTTGTTTGCCTGCACAGCCAGCGCAAGAAACGATTCCTTATATCCAACGCGGTCATCGTGCCGTGTGAAAAACCGACCATCAGTGTTTTCACACGGGCGACAGGCCCTCACGCAGGAGACGACACGTCATGCTGAGCTGGGACGAATTCGACAAAGAAGACGGCGAAGTAGCAGAAAAAGAGAGCAAGACCGGCCAGGCCAGCGCAGCCACCATTGACCGCCTGGACAGCGCCGGCGGTGCCGCCGCCCTCGAAGCCCGTGCCGTGACCGCCAGCGACTCCGCCGCGATCATCCGCGCCAAGGCCGCCCTCGACGCCCTCGACGTCGCCGAAGGCCTGGCTGAACTCGAAGGCGCCTCGGCCCGCGTCGCGGTCGATGAGAAGCGCATGATCAACTGCCGCGCCGACCTCAACCAGCTCGTCCCCTTCAAGTACGACTGGGCCTGGCAGAAGTACCTCGACGGCTGCGCCAACCACTGGATGCCGCAAGAGGTCAACATGACCGCCGACATCGCCCTCTGGAAGAATCCGGAAGGCCTGACCGACGACGAGCGGCGCATCGTCATGCGCAACCTGGGCTTCTTCTCCACCGCCGACTCGCTGGTGGCGAACAACCTGGCCCTGGCCGTGTACCGCCTGATCACCAACCCCGAGTGCCGCCAGTACATCCTGCGCCAGGCCTTCGAAGAGGCGATCCACACCCACGCCTACCAGTACTGCATCGAATCGCTGGGCATGGATGAAGGCGAGATCTTCAACATGTACCACGAGATTCCCTCGGTGGCGAAAAAGGCCACCTGGGGCCTGAAGTACACCCGCTCGATCTCCGACCCGCAGTTCAACACCGGCACCGTCGAGACCGACAAGGAACTGCTGCGCAACCTGATCGCCTACTACTGCGTGCTGGAAGGCATCTTCTTCTACTGCGGCTTCACCCAGATCCTCTCCATGGGCCGTCGCAACAAGATGACCGGCGTCGCCGAGCAGTTCCAGTACATCCTGCGCGACGAGTCCATGCACCTGAACTTCGGCATCGACGTGATCAACCAGATCAAGATCGAGAACCCGCACCTGTGGGATGCCGAGATGAAGGAAGAAGCGACCCAGATGATCCTGCAGGGCACCCAGCTGGAGATCGAATACGCGCGTGACACCATGCCGCGCGGCGTACTGGGCATGAACGCGGCGATGATGGAGGACTACCTCAAGTTCATCGCCAACCGTCGCCTGTCGCAGATCGGCCTGAAGGAAGAGTACCCAGGGACCACCAACCCGTTCCCGTGGATGAGCGAGATCATGGACCTGAAGAAGGAGAAGAACTTCTTCGAAACCCGTGTGATCGAGTACCAGACCGGTGGTGCGCTGAGCTGGGACTGATTCGTCCCGCACGAAGCGACCGCGACACCCGAAGCCCTGAACCTGGTTCAGGGCTTTTTATTGGGCGATCGGTTGACCGCTGTTCACGACAGCTCCCGCCCCCGACCGGCTACCGATAGTCGGATCACCAAAAAAAGCTTTGATCTCGGCGCGGAACAACTGTACAAAAATACAGTACTTTCAAATCAACCGATCGATCCTGGAGAGCGCCATGTCCAGCCAAGCCGCCATTCATGTGATGAGTACCACCGTTGAACGCATGGTCCTGCATCAATTCACCCCACTGCACTGCATGCAGGCCCGCGCGATGCTGGGCTGGAGCCGCGAGCGGTTGAGCCAGGAGTCAGGTGTCTCGGTTGCTGCCGTGCAGCGTTTCGAAAAAGGGGATGCGCTCAGGGATGTCACCCGGCTGGCCCTGGCCTTTCGGCTCGAGGCTGAAGGCCTGGTGTTTTTCCCGGGATTTGCCCCTGGGCGTGGAATGAACATCCGCGGCACAACACCGGACCCCATGGAGCGACAGGACTACACACTGATCGAGTGACCGATTCAGACTGGCGCCCTCTCCACCCAACCAGAGCGAACGCCAGATCAAGCCGATGGCTTTGGGCGCAACCAGGCACGCCTCCTGAACGGCTCAGCGAGTGCTTAGAGCAGACTCGTTGTCCAGCGCCTGCTCTACTTCCAACCACCAGGCTCGCCCACGGTGGGGCTGCATCAGGCTGAAGGCCTCGCCAATGGCCGGGGTAGTGATGGATACATTGTTGTCCCAGGCCAACGCCAGAATCCGCTCGAAGGGTTCGTACCAGGCATGGAACGACAGGTCGAACGTGCCATTGTGAATGGGCAACAGCCAGCGCCCCTTGAGATCCAGGTGCGCCTGCAGGCTCTGTTCGGGCTGCATGTGCACATGGGGCCAGTCGACGTTGTAGGCACCGGTTTCCATCAGGGTCAGGTCGAACGGCCCATAGTGTTCGCCGATCTGCTTGAAGCCGTCGAAGTAGCCGCTATCACCGCTGAAGAAGATCCGTACGCCACCGGCGATCATGACCCAGGACGCCCACAGGGTCTGGTTGTTGTCGAACAGTGTCCGTCCGGAAAAATGCTGCGACGGCGTGGCCACGAAACGGATGCCCTCCACGGACGTTTCTTCCCACCAATCCAGCTGCTGCACTTTATCCGGGGCAATACCCCATTTGACCAACTGGTCGCCGACCCCGAGCGGAGCCAGGAAATGCCGGGTCTTGTCAGCCAGTGCCAAGACCGCCTTCTGGTCCAGGTGGTCATAGTGGTTGTGGGAAAGAATCACCGCCTCGATCGGCGGCAGGTCTTCCAGGCTGATGGGCGGCTGGTGGAAACGCTTCGGTCCGGCCCACTGGACCGGTGATGCCCGCTGCGAAAACACCGGGTCGGTCAGCCAGAACTTGCCATGCATCTTGAGCAGCAAGGTCGAATGGCCAAGGCGGAATACGCTGAAATCGGAAGCGGCGAGCAGTTGCTCACGAGTCAGCGCCTGGACCGGTACGCTACCCGTTGGCCGGGTATTGCGCGGTTTCTGGAAAGTCATTCGCCAGAAAATGCCCAGGGTCTTGCCCAGGCCACCCTGCGGGGTCGGTGCCAGGTTGCGAAAGACGCCCTGCTCTTTCAAGGACGGAGATTTATCGAAAGTGCGCGAACGAGTGGCCATGACAGGGTGACTCCCAGGAACCCGGAGGAGTTCCCACGTTCAGGTGCTGGAGGATCGCCGGTCGCCACAGACGACCCTCGACCGAATGAGGTTGCAGAAAAGAACTACACTACACAGTGTAGTTTCTAGCTTGCGCCAAAGCCCTCGACAAGTAAACTGCCAAGTGTAACTTTTATTGACCTGCCGAAGCCTGCCCATGACCGCCCCCCTGCGCCTCACCGATCGTAAACGCGAAGCCATCATCCAGGCGGCCATCGCGGCCTTTCGCGCCGACGGTTTCGAGGTGGCCAGCATGGACCGGATCGCAGCCAAGGCCGAGGTCTCCAAGCGCACGGTGTACAACCACTTCCAGAGCAAGGAGGAACTGTTCTCCGAAATTCTCCGTCGCCTCTGGGCCACCAGCGCCGCGCAACTGGACATGACCTACCACTCGCAGCGGCCGCTACGGGAACAGTTGCGGGAGCTGCTCATGCGCAAGATGCGCCTGTTCAACGATAGCAACTTCCTCGACCTGGCACGGGTGGTGATCGCGGCGACCATTCATGTGCCCGAACGTGCCCAGGAAATGGTTGCACGCCTGGCCAGCCAAGAGGACGGGTTCAAGCAGTGGATCCGCGATGCCCAGGCCGATGGCAAGTTCAAGGCCGCCGACCCGGAGTTCGCCAGCCACCAGATCTACGGCCTGCTCAAGACCTTCGCCTTCTGGCCCCAGATCACGCTGGGGCAACCGCCCCTGGACGCCCCGACGCAGACACACGTCATAGAATCGGCGCTGGATCTGTTCCTTTCCGGCTACGAAATCGCCAAATAGCCGACACAAAAGGGCAAATCACCTTCCAAACCCTAGAAATGGCCCGGAAGGACACTGATTATTCTTTACGGAATCCTCGACAATATTCATCCTGCTTATCCGACGAATAGCCATTCCGTGCCGAACACATCGCCTGTGTTCAGATAAAGAAATCAGCGACGCAGAGACCTATGGAAATCCATCGAGGCAAAGGGCAATCGTTTGCCAGACGCATCTACTTGCCCCGCATGGTAGGCGTCGGCATCGGCTGCTTCAGCATAATCGCCGCACTCGCCCCGTTGTCGATGCCAGTGTGGATCTGGGGCCTGCTGGCAATCAACGCGGTGATCTGGCCGCACCTGGCGTACCGGGTCGCCCGGCGTTCCGCGTATCCGTACCGGGCAGAGCGACGCAATATCCTGGTCGATTCGCTGATGGGTGGTTTCTGGGCTGCAACCATCCAGTTCAATCCCCTCGTCACTGTCAACATGCTCGCCCTGATGGCCATGCACAACGTCGCGGCAGGCGGCCTGCGGCTGATGATCAGGGGTTTCTTCGCGCAGTTGCTGGGGATCATCGTCTCCTGGCTGATCTTCACCCCGGCGTTCAATGGAGTGACCAGCCAGATACAGATCTACGCCTGCCTGCCCGTCATGGTCCTGTACCCTATGGTGATCGGCATGGGCAGCTTCAAGGTGGCGATCAAGCTCGCCGACCACAAGCGCGCGCTGAGTGCCCTGAGCCGCACCGACAGCCTGACCGGCCTGCTCAATCACGGGACCTGGAAGGACCTGCTGCAGATCAAGTTCCACAAATGCCGACAGACGCAGTGCCAGGCAGCAATCGCGCTGATCGACATCGACCACTTCAAGACCATCAACGACAGCTATGGCCATCTGATCGGCGACAGCGTGCTGCGCCAATTGAGCCGTGACCTCAAGGCCAACCTGCGCGAACACGACCTGGCCGGGCGCTATGGCGGCGACGAGTTCTGTGTGATCCTGCCGGACAGGTCGCTGGAGCAGGCCCGGGACATCATGGAGCGACTGCGCCAGGTCTTCGGTAATTTCCGCAGTGAGGAAATACCGGAGCTGCGAGTCACCCTCAGCATCGGCCTGGCACCCTTCCGCGCCAGCTTCAAGGATGCCGGGGACTGGTTGAACGAGGCCGACAAGGCCCTCTACATCGCCAAGAACACCGGCCGCAACAAGGTCAACTGTGTCGACGCGGAGAGTATCGCCGCTACCGGCGAGTACCTGGCCAGCTCTGCCTGACAGCCACTGGGCGGCTGCAAAGAACCACACGGCGGATTCTTGTACAACATCGGTCAATTTTGTATAAGGATAGAAGGCAAAGTGCCATCTATGGAACGCTGGCCACCGGCGTCCTCCTGCCAGGATCTGCCGGGCCTCGAAAGGGATAGATCTCCCCTCTCTCCGAGTTCACGCCATGTTTTTTGCCGCCCATAAGAAAGCCCTGCACGACCTGCAGCAGATCATCGACCAACAGGCCCACCTGCTCGCTGCCATCGACCGCTCCATGGCCGTCATCGAGTTCGACCTCGACGGTACCGTCCTGAAAGCCAACGACAACTTCCTCAAGACCATGGGCTATCGCCAGGACCAGGTGGTCGGCCAGCCCCATCGCCTGTTCTGCCCACCGGCCTATGCCCGCAGTGCCGAATACAACCAGCTGTGGTCGCGCCTGAAGGCCGGGCAGTTCGAGTCGGGCACCTTCGAACGGGTCACGGCCGACGGCCGGAGCATCTGGCTCGAAGCCAGCTACAACCCGATCCGTGACGAGCACGGCAAGGCGGTGAAGATCGTCAAGTACGCAATGGACGTCACGGCCAAGGTCCAGCAGGAAAGCGAGGCCAACGGCAAGCTGCAGGCGATCGACCGGGCCATGGCCGCCATCGAGTTCAACCCCGACGGCACGGTGATCTGCGCCAACCAGAACTTCCTCGATCTGATGGGCTACAGCCAGGCCGAGATCCGCGGCAAGCACCACCGGATTTTCTGCAGCCCGGCCACCACCGGCCATAGCGACTACCAGGACTTCTGGCGGCGCCTGAACCAGGGCGAGTTCTTCAACGGCCAGTTCGAACGCGTGACCAAGCGTGGCCAGAGTGTCTGGCTCGAAGCCAGCTACAACCCGGTCTACGACGCCAGCGGCAAACTGTGCAAAGTGGTCAAGTTCGCCTCGGACGTGACCCAGCGGGAGGAAAAACACGCCCAGGACGCCATGAGCGCGAGCCAGGCCTATCACATCTCGGTGGAAACCCGCAGGGTCGCCGAGCAAGGCACCGAGGTGATCCAGCAGGCCGCCACCGAAATGCGCGAGATCGCCTCGAACATCGAAGGTTCCTCCAACCTCATCGCCAAGCTGGGTGAACGCTCGGAGCAGATCACCGCCATCGTCAACACCATCCGCGGGATTGCCGACCAGACCAACCTGCTGGCCCTCAACGCGGCGATCGAAGCGGCCCGGGCTGGTGAACAGGGGCGCGGCTTTGCCGTGGTGGCCGATGAAGTGCGCCTGCTCGCGGCGCGCACCAGCGGCTCGACCGCAGAGATCTCGAACATGATCGGGATGATCCAGAACGAAACCCAACAGGCCATCCAGAGCATGAACGGCACCCGTGACCGAGCGTCAAAAGGTGTCGGCCTGGCGGACGAGGCTGGCACGGTGATCCTGCAGATTCGCGACGGTGCGAGCAATGCCGTACAGGCGGTCAGCATGTTCGCCACCGACAGGGCACACTGATCGGGCTGCGCCCCCCAGGGCAGCCGCAGATGCCCTGGGGTGCCTGCACCCAACCTCGGCGGGTTGATTGCACGACGGCATTGTTCACTTGAGCAGATGCCTATTCTGCTTGCGAGCACGCAGTTCTATAGTCCGCGCAGACAACGACAAGCCGGAGAAGCCCCATGGATCTGCGCCCTGCCCTGAAGATCGCCCTGGTCGGCGATCACGACCCGCAAGTGACGGCCCACAAGGCTATCCCCGTGGCCCTGCAACTGGCCGGCCAGGCCGCCGGCCTGCCGGTAAAGGCCCACTGGGTCGCCAGCGAGAGCATCGAGACCGCTGACGACCTCTCGGGCTTCGATGGCATCTGGTGCGTTCCCGCCAGCCCGTACCGCAGCCTTGATGGCGCGCTGCTCGCGATCCGCCATGCCCGCGAACAGCGGATCCCCTACCTCGGTACCTGCGCCGGCTTCCAGTACGGGATTCTCGAATATGCCCGCCATGTGCTTGGCTGGACCGATGCCGAACACGGCGAGGAGGCCCCGGACTCGCCACGCGCGGTGATCTCGCCGCTCAGTTGTGCGCTGGTGGAAGCCAGTGACGGTATTCGCCTGGTCGAAGGCTCGCGTATCGCCAGGGCCTATGCCAACCTGCGCACCCACGAGGGTTATCACTGTCGCTACGGTATCAACCCGGCCTTCGAGGCGGCACTGCTCGACGGCGATCTGCAAGCCACCGGCCACGACGACCTGGGCGAGTTGCGCGCCGTCGAGCTCAGGAACCATCCGTTTTTCGTCGCGACACTGTTCCAGCCGGAACGGGCTGCGCTGCAAGGCGTCACGCCGCCCCTGGTCAGCGCTTTCCTGAGTGCCTGCAGCGGAGAACAGTCATGATTGCCAGCACGCCCCAGCCCTCCTACTACGCGGTGATCTTCACCTCACTGCGCACGGCAGGCGACCAGGGTTACGCCGAGGCCGCCCAGCGCATGCTCGACCTGGCTCGCGAGCAGCCAGGCTTCCTCGGTGTCGAGTCGGCACGCGGGGATGACGGCCTGGGCATCACCGTCTCGTACTGGCAGGACGAAGCGGCGATCCTCGCCTGGAAGCAGCATGCCGAGCACAGCGAAATCCGCGAACGCGGCCGTTCGACCTGGTACGAGACGTGCCAGACGCGCGTATGCAAGGTCGAACGCGCCTATCGCTTCGATCGCTGAACCGGTCGCCGGGTCGTCTCAGCCCGGCACGACCCGGCGCAGCGCGGCAATCTGCGGGATCTCCACCCGCCGCATGTACACCCGCAGTGGCTCGGTGATGTTGATCCGCTCGTCGATGTTCTGGTCCAGCAGCAGCTGGATCCGTTCGCGGGCCAGGCACATGGCCTCGGGTCCCTGCGGCAGCCAGACGAACTCGCTGGCCGGAATGATCCCGTCATCCGCCACATCCATGCCGAAGGAGTCCTCGCTGAAACGGACGATGTGCTGGCCGGTCTTGCGGTTCAGGCCGACGAACCCCTTGAGCTGGTCGGCGGCCTGGCAGATGAGTTCAGAAGTGATGCGCATGGTAAACCTCACTGGAGGGCCAAAGGCCCATGGGTCGATGGTTTACACACAAGGTGGGCAGTGCGTTTCCCTCTGCCGGGGAAACTGCGGTTCAAGCCTACTGCAAAATCCGTCCGGATTGTGTCGAAAAAACGACACACACACGACTTGCATGCATTTCGCGATAGCACTTGAAGCATTCAGTTGTTAAAAGGGGCGCTTATTTCGCACGAAAGGAATTCGAAATGCCTGTCACTTTCAGCACCGCCACCTTCAAGAAAAGCGCTCTGCTCATGAGCCTGTTGCTGGCCATCGGGCTGGACACGGCACAAGCCAACAGCACCCCGGCCGAGCTCGCCGCCAAGGCCGCGATCCCCCATCCGGCGGTGATCGCCCACCGTGGCGCGTCCTACGATGCGCCCGAGTCCACCGCGGCCTCCTATACGCTGGCCCGCGACCTGGGTGCCGACTACCTGGAAATGGACCTGCAGCGCAGCAAGGATGGGGTGATCTTCGCCCTGCACGACAACAACCTGTCGCGTACCACCGACGTCGCCAGCAAGTTCCCCGAGCGCAAGGACAGCCCGGCCAACGAGTTCACCTGGGCCGAACTGCAAACCCTGGACGCCGGCAGCTGGTTCAACAAGGCCTACCCCGAGCGCGCACGGCCGTCCTATGTCGGCCTGAAGATCCTCAGCCTGGACCAGATCATCGACATTGCCCAGGCCAACCCCAAGCACCGCCCCGGCCTGTACATCGAGACCAAGGAGCCCAAGCAGTTCCCCGGCATCGAGCATGACCTGAAGAACAAGCTGCAGGAACGCGGCCTGCTCAGCGCCGAGAAGACCGTCTCCAAGGAAAAGCCACAGGTCGGCCAGGGCGCCGGCCGGGTGATCCTGCAGACCTTCGAGAAGAGCAGCCTGGAACTGCTGCAGAAGGAAATGCCGAATACGCCGAAGATCCTCCTGCTGTGGGTCGGCGAAGGCAGTATCGAACCCAAGTCGAACGTCAGCTACGCCGACTCCGGCGAGAAGACCAAGGCCGCCTACTACGCCAAGCAGGAACCGAAGGACAAGGCCGAGTTCATCAAGTGGGTCGACTTCGCCAAGGCCAACGGCGCCATCGGTACCGGCCCATCCGCCGAACTCACCCACGGCGGCGACCAGAGCTACTCGGACCTGGTCAAGCCGTGGATGAACCAGCTGACCCACGACAAGGGCCTGCTGGTCCACGTCTATACGGTCGACGAGCCGGTGGACTTCAAGAAGGTCATGGACGTCGGGGTCGATGGCATCTTCACCAACCGCGCCTCGGAGCTGCTCAAGTACTTCAAGCGCGCCTCGCCGAAAACCGTGCCGCAGATCCTCGAGGCCAACGGTTACTGAGTGAAGGAGGCGCCCTACGCGCGATTGAACAAACGGCGCAATCGCCAGTCAGCAGGGACAGGGGTCAATTTAAGGGTGAATTAAGTTGCAACACTTAGGCTGACCCCACTGAAATCATCCAGACAAGGAATCCCCCGATGAAAGCCCTCTCGACCCTGCTGACCGCCTCCGCCCTGACTCTCGTTGCCGGCTTCGCCTCGGCCGATGTCCGCCCGGACCACATTCCCGGGCTGCTGAAATCCGGTGCGATCGCCGACTTCGACAAGCTCAACCAGGCCGCCCTGGCCAAGTACCCCGGCGCGACCATCACCGACACCGAACTGGACCATGGCACCAGTGGTGGCTATGTCTATGAAGTCGAACTCAAGGCCGCCGACGGCGTGAAGTGGGAAGTCAAGCTCGACGCCAAGAGCGCCGCCGTCCTGCAGGAGAAGCGCGACAGCTGATTGTCCGCCTCGTGAATCACCAGCCGCGCGTTCCACCCGGAACGTGCGGCTTGTTCGTTTTCGTCCTCCCATAACCCCGGGAGAGGCTGTCCAGGCACTCAGGCGGTCGTGTTGACGGTACCGCCCGAGGTGCTGCTGCCGGACTCCTGCAGTGCCTGGGTCAAGGCCGCAGTGACCGTCTGGATCGAGGCGGAAATCGTCGCGACCTGGGCCGCAGCGGTGGCCACGGCGGTCGCCTTGGCTTCGTCGCTGTCGTTGCTGGTCTGGGCCTTCTGCATTTGCTGCTCCTGTTCCTGCAACTGCTTCTGCAGCTCGGCCAGTTGCTTGCGCAGCTCCTTGACGGTATCGGACTCCGAGCTCGAGCTGTCGCTGCTGCCCGCCGCGCCGCCACCAGCCGCCGCCTGGGTACCACCGGTCTTGGTGGTGTCCGTGGTGCTGGCCGCGACAGTACCGGTCGTCGTGGTGTCGTCGCTGCTCGCCGCCTTGGTGGACGTGCTGGTGGACAGGCTTGGGGTGATGGTGACCGAGGTGATGCTGACCATGGGAAACGCCCTATTCAGGTGGTGATACCCCATGATCGACATAACGCCGGCCGGCTTGAGACCTATCCTGTATCGCGTTGGTCAGCGTCTCGATACACAGTCCCCCCGCTCACTGGCGAATCAGGCCCCCAGCCTGGCGGTGACTTCGTTCAATTGCCCCGACAGGCCGTGCAGGTTGCTGCTGGCTGCCTCGGTACGCTTGACGTTGTCCAGGTTGGTACTGGCGATCGCGGTGATCTCGGTCAGGTTGCGGGAGATGTCCTCGGCAACCGAAGTCTGCTCCTCGGCGGCCGTGGCGATCTGCCGGTTCATGTCACGGATGGCTTCCACAGCAGCCGTGATGCGTTCGAGCATCGCCCCCGCCTCGGTCACCTGCTCGACGCTTTCATCGCTGCGCGCCTGGCCGCCCTCGATGGCCTGGGCCGCATCGACTGCGCCGGTCTGCACCGACTGGATGATCTGGTTGATCTCCAGGATCGACGCGGCGGTGCGCTGGGCCAGGCTGCGAACCTCGTCGGCTACCACCGCGAAACCACGCCCGGCCTCGCCGGCCCGAGCCGCTTCGATCGCCGCGTTGAGCGCCAGCAGGTTGGTCTGTTCGGCAATCCCGCGAATCACTTCGAGCACCTTGCCGATCCGCCCGCTATCGCTTTCCAGCTGGCGAATGACCGTGGCCGTGGTGGAGATTTCCGTGCGCATGCGGGTGATGGTCTGGATGGTCGATTGCATCACCAGCTCGCCCTGCTGTGCCGAACGATCGGCTTCATCAGCGGCACCGGCGGCATCGGCGGCATGGCGGGCGACTTCCTGGGCGGTGGCGGACATCTCGGTCATCGCCGTGGCGACCTGGTCGGTACGCTCGAACTGCTCATGGGTACCGGTGGCCATGAGGCTGGCAATGGCATTCAGTTCGCCACTGGCACTGTCCAGGTCCGAGGTGCTGAGCTTGAGGCGGTTGAACGTATCGGCAAGGAAATCGCGCAGGGTGTTGGCGGCGACGGCCAGACGGCCCAGTTCATCCTGGCGGTCGGCGGCGACACGCTCGGCGAACTTGCCATGGCTCAGTTGCGCCACGTAGTCGATCAGGCGGCGAATCGGCTCGACCATGTTGCGGTTGACCAGCCACAGGCTCAGCAGCGCGATCAGCAACCCGGAGACCAGCATCACCACCAGGCCGATCCAGACCGTACGCGCGGCCGCTTCGCTGATGCTGACCGACTGCGCGTCACTGGCCTTGCGCAACTGGCTGACCAGGGTACTCATCTGCTCGCTGGCGGCACGGTCCACGCCCTTGACCGCCTGGTCGCCGGCACTCGGATCGCCGCCGGCGGCGACATAGGCATCGCGCCCCTTCAGGTAGGCCTGGCCAAGCTGGCGGTGCTCCTCGCGCAGGCGCTCGACCTGGGACTTCAGGCTGCTGTCGATCCCCGGCTGGGCCGCCAGGCGTCCGAGAATGTCCTGCACGTCGCGCTGGCGATCCTCGAACTGTTTCCAGTACTGGTTCATGTCCTGAGGCTGCTTGCCGCGCAGCAGTACGTTCTTCCATTCCTGGACCTGCTCCTTGAAGCGCAGGTTGGCTTCGTCGACCAACTGCGAGGCGCGCAACGGTCCTTCGATCAGCTCGCGATAACCCTGTACGCCATTGGAGAGGAACTGGAAGCAGGTCAGGGCGATCAGCAACATCGCCAGCAGGCTGCCGCTCAACAGCGCGAGGGTTTGGGCTCTCAGGGATTTCTGCAGCATGGGGTGAGTCTCTAACAAGGATTGAGCACTCCGATCGGGAGCGCGAACAGTCGAAACGTCCCTGTCAGCGACATCATGGCTTGTGGCCAGAAAAGTGCAGCAGCTTACACATCCACCATCGGCCAGCCAGCGTATTGCTTGAATCTGGCCGACTACCGGTCATGGCTGCCAACACTGCACTTCAATTCGTAACAAAAATGTCAAAAAGCCTTGAGATGATGTGATTCAAGCGAACCTGTAAAAAAATGTTTCAGGCGCTTCACCTCAGCGAGCCTCCATGAACCACAGCCTTGACCAAAGCCACCGCGATACGGACCTGTTCGGCCTGCTTTACGGCTTTCGCTTTCGCGCTGGTGAACGCGGCGAGGAAATCGACTCCGCCACCGCACTGAGGCACCTGCAACAACCCGACGACCCCGAGCAGTTTCTCTGGCTGCACCTGAACCTCGCTCACGCGGCCTGCGAACGCTGGATGCAGAAGCACCTGGCGTTGCCCGAGGAGTTCTTCGAGGCGCTGCACGAAGGCTCGCGTTCGACCCGTATCGAACACGTCGACAACGCCTTGCTGGCAGTGGTCAACGACGTGGTATTCAACCTCGGCAACATGACCTCCTCGGATGTTTCCACCCTGTGGGTCTGTGCTCGCAGCAAGCTGCTGATCAGTGCTCGTCTGCAACCTCTGCACTCGGTCGACAAGCTGCGTTCCTCGGTCAAGGCCGGTGAACGCTTCCGCTCGCCGCTGGAACTGCTGGTGCACCTGCTACGCGACCAGGGCGAGGTGTTGACCCAGATCGTGCGCAAGACCACCCTCAGCGTCGATCAGATCGAGGACCAGTTGCTCGCCCAGCGCTTGACCAACAACCGCGCGGAGCTGGGCGCCATGCGTCGGGTACTGGTACGCCTGCAACGGCTGCTGGCCCTTGAGCCGGGTTCACTGCTGCGGCTGCTCAATCGGCCACCACAATGGCTGCAGAAGGAGGACGTCAAGGAACTGCGCAAGTCCACCGAGGAGTTCTCGCTGATCCTCAGCGACCTGGAGGCCTTGGGCGAGCGAATCAAGCTGCTTCAGGAAGAGATCGCCGCCAGCGTCAACGAACAGACCAACCGCAGCCTGTTCACCCTGACGGTGGTCACGGTGCTGGCCTTGCCGATCAACATCATCGCCGGCTTCTTCGGCATGAACGTCGGTGGTATTCCGCTGGCCGGTGACCCGGAAGGCTTCTGGATCCTGGTGGCGCTGGTGGCGACCTTCACCCTGCTGGCGGGACGCTGGGCGTTTCGCAAGCGCCAGGATTACTAGAACGACGAGGTCGCCCGGTGATGGCTGTTTCTGTGGCGAGCGGGCTTGCCCGCGCTGGGCTGCAAAGCAGCCGCAAAATCTGCAATCCCATGCAGTCAGGCACACCGAGCCAGCTGGCTTTGGGGCCGCCTTGCGGCCCAGCGCGGGCAAGCCCGCTCGCCACCAAACCCCAGCAGCAGCCCCACCACCACCACCACCACCACCACCACCACCACCACCACCACCACCACCACCACCACCACCACCACCACCACCACCACAACAACAACAACAACAACAACAACAACAACAACAACAACAACAACACCATTCAGCCGGACCATCGGGCCGGTAAAATCCACGAAGACTGATCTGCGGCAGCTTCTCTGTAACATTTAGCAATGATCATGACTGATACCCGTTCCCAAACAGGATTTCAGGCATGGCTACCCCTTCATTGACCGCTGCCTCGTCTGCCGCCGGCGACGGCAGGCCGCAGCTGGAAAGCAAACCCCGCGTCTTCACCGCCGTCATCTTCTTCGCGCTGGTGGCCATCGGCCTGTTGTTCACCGCCTACAGCCTCGTGCACGACATGCACGAGTTCGGCACCGTCGTCACCACCTGGACGCCCTTCCTGTTGCTGGGCGTCGCCCTGCTGATCGCCCTGGGCTTCGAGTTCGTCAACGGTTTCCACGACACCGCCAACGCCGTGGCTACCGTGATCTACACCCACTCGCTACCACCGCATTTCGCCGTGGTCTGGTCCGGCTGCTTCAACTTCCTCGGCGTGCTGCTCTCCAGCGGCGCGGTGGCCTTCGGCATCATCGCCCTGCTGCCGGTGGAGCTGATCCTGCAGGTGGGTTCGTCCTCCGGCTTCGCGATGATCTTCGCCCTGTTGATCGCCGCCATCCTGTGGAACCTCGGCACCTGGTGGCTGGGCCTGCCGGCGTCCTCATCCCACACCCTGATCGGCTCGATCATCGGCGTCGGCGTGGCCAACGCCCTGATGCACGGGCGTGACGGCACCAGCGGCGTGGACTGGAGCCAGGTGACCAAGATCGGCTACGCCCTGCTGTTTTCCCCGCTGATCGGTTTCGCCCTGGCCGCCCTGCTGCTGGTGGCGCTGCGCCTGTTCGTGAAGAACCGCGCCCTGTACAAGGCGCCCAAGGGTAACGAGCCACCGCCATGGTGGATCCGTGGCCTGCTGATCCTGACCTGCACCGGCGTGTCGTTTGCCCACGGCTCCAACGACGGCCAGAAAGGCATGGGCCTGATCATGCTGATCCTGGTCGGCACCCTGCCGATGGCCTACGCCCTGAACCGCACCATGCCGGCCGAACAGGCCCTGCAGTTCGCCGCCGTGGCCGAGGTGACCCAGGCCGCGCTGGTCAAGGCCGCCCCACAACCGGCACCGGCCGATCCGCGTCCGGTACTCACCGAATACATCCGCACCCAGCAGGCCAACCCGGCACTGGTTCCAGCCCTGGCCGCCCTGACCGGCCAGATCGGCGAAGAGGTGAAAGGCTACGGCTCGCTGGCCAAGGTGCCGGCCGAGGCCATGGGCAACGTGCGTAACGACATGTACCTGAGTTCCGAAGCCATTCGCCTGATGGACAAGAACAAGGTCGGCAACTTCGACGCCGATACCCAGGGCAAGCTGCAACTGTTCAAGCAACAGATCGACGGCGCCACCCGTTTCATCCCGCTGTGGGTGAAGATCGCCGTGGCTATCGCCCTGGGCCTGGGCACCATGGTCGGCTGGAAGCGGATCGTGGTCACGGTCGGTGAGAAGATCGGCAAGAGCCACCTGACCTATGCCCAGGGTGCCTCGGCGGAGATGGTCGCGATGCTGACCATCGGCGCGGCGGACATGTACGGGCTGCCGGTGTCGACCACCCACGTGCTGTCCTCGGGCGTGGCCGGGACCATGGTCGCCAACGGCGGCGGCCTGCAGATGAAGACCATCCGCAACCTGGCGATGGCCTGGGTCCTGACCCTGCCGGCGGCAATCGTGCTGTCGGGCAGCCTTTACTGGCTGTTCACCAGGCTGTTCTGAAATAGCCCCTGGGCAATACCGGCAAACCCCGCCTCAAGGCGGGGTTTGTCGTTTCACATCTTCGTAGGCGTCCTGCAGCACCTGCTCCAGCCAGTCCATGAACACCCGCACCCGCTGCGGCAGGTGCCGCTGCCCGGCATGCAACAGTGACACCTCCAGCGGCGCCGGTCGAAACCCGGGCAGTACCTCGACCAGGTCGCCACGCTCCAGGTGCCTGGCCATTCCCAGCAGCGGCGCCTGGATCAATCCCAGGCCACCGAGGCAGGCACCTTCGTAGCAATCGATACCGTTGACCGTGACACGGCCGGCCATGGGCACCTGGACCGGCTTGCCGTCGCGCAGGTACTCGAAACCCGAGGAGCGTGAGCCCAGCACGCCGACGTAGTGGATCAGCCGATGATCAGCAAGATCTTCCGGGCCCAGTGGGACACCATGGCGCTCCAGATAGGCAGGACTGGCACAGTTGACCACCGGCAACGAACTCACATGCCGCGCCACCACTGACTGGTCCGGCTGCGCGCCGACCCGTAGCACGCAGTCGAATCCTTCGCTGAGCAGGTCGACCCGGCGATCGGTGCTGCTGATCTCAAGTTCGACCTGCGGATGTCGGGCCATGAATTGCGGCAGTCGCGGCATCACCACGCGACGGGCCATGGCACTCGGCATGTCGAAGCGGATGCGCCCGCTGAGCAGGCGCGCATCCTGGCGGAATAAGCCTTCCAGCTCATCCATCTGCGACAGCAGGTCCTTGCTGCGTTCGTACAGCACCAGGCCATCCTGGGTCGCCTGGACCTTGCGCGTGGTGCGTTGCAACAGGCGGGTGCCGAGCAGGTCCTCGAGGGTTTGCACGTGCTCGGACACACTCGACCTGGGCAGCCCCAGGCTCTCGCTGGCCTGGGTAAAGCTCGACAGCTCGGTGACCCGGATGAAGGTGCGCAGCAACTCCAGCTTGTTCATGGCCTGGCAACTCCAATTGTTCGCCGTGGGCGACCAGTGTTTCCGTTTTCGCTCAGTTTATCGCTCGCGCGGCGGACAAATAAACTTCTTCCCACGGTCACCCATCACCTGAGGAGTACGACATGACTCGCAAGATCGCACTGATCACCGGCGCCAGCCGCGGCCTGGGCAAGAACACCGCCCTGCAACTCGCCGCCCGCGGCGTGGACATCATCGGCACCTACCACAGCCGGGCTGACGAGGCGCAGGCCGTGGTCGCCGAAATCGAACGACTCGGCGGACGCGCGGCCATGCTGCAACTGGACGTCGGTGTCGTCGCCGGCTTCAAGGGCTTTGTCGAACACCTCGGGCAAGTGCTGGAAACCACCTTCGGCCAACGGCATTTCGATTTCCTGGTGAACAACGCCGGCGTCGGCCTGCATGGGCTGTTCGTCGATGTCCAGGAAGAGCAGTTCGACCACCTGCTGAATGTCCACTTCAAGGGGCCATTCTTCCTGACCCAGCAACTGCTGCCGCTGATCGCCGACGGCGGGCGCATCATCAACATTTCCAGTGGCCTGGCGCGGTTCAGCCTGCCGGGCTACGGCACCTACGCGGCAATGAAAGGCGCAATGGAAGTGCTGACCCGCTACCAGGCCAAGGAACTCGGTGCCCGGGGCATCAGCGTAAACGTACTGGCACCCGGCGCCATCGAGACCGACTTCGGCGGTGGCTCGGTGCGTGACAACCAGGAGTTGAATGCCTTCGTGGCCAGCGTCACGGCACTCGGCCGGGCTGGCTTACCGGACGACATCGGCGGGGCGATCGCGCTGCTGCTCGGTGAGGGTGGGCAGTGGATCAACGGGCAACGGATCGAGGCTTCGGGCGGGATGTTCCTGTAAGTTTCGCGGGGCTCTCAACGGCCTCTTCGCGGGCAAGTCGGATCGCCGCACCGCCGTGCTCCTACAGGTCCGTAGTCGAACACAGATTCAACGTTCGACTACGGACCTGTAGGAGCAACTAGCCCGCGAAGAGGCCAGCCCCCGCACACCTGATCAGACAGGCACGCCACTGCGCGCCAGCAACTCCCCGAGCACCGTCAACAACTCCACCCGCCCCTTGCGCGATTCGCCGGCAAACTCGATCCAACCCTCGTTGAAGCCATCGAGCATCTGCATCCGTGGCAAGGGGTTGTTCATCCCCTGGGCCGTGAACAGCGCCTGCCAGGTATCCCGTGGTACCACTTCCATGCGTACCGGCTTGCCCAGCAGTTCGGCGAAGCCGGCAGCGATCTGGTTCGGTGTCACCCGTTGTGCCGCCTCCAACTCGACGATGCGCTTGCCACTCCAGTGCTCAAGCAACAGCTGCGCTGCCAAACGGCCAACATCCGCCGTGGCGACCATCGGCACCGGCTTGTCCAGCGGCTGCAGAAAACTCGGGATCACCCCGCGTTCAACTGCCGCCGGTACATCCCACAGCGCGTTTTCCATGAACCAGCCCGGCCGCAGGAAGGTCACCGGTCTATCCATACCCGCGAGGCCCTGCTCGAGGATCTGCAACTGATTGAGCAGGTTCGGCTGCGTGGCCTGTGCGCCGATGGTCGACAGGCATACCACCCTCCCCGGCCGGGCCTGCTCCAACGCCGAACGCAGGTTCTCCACCCGTTGCCGGGATTCAGGAAAACCCGGACTCGGGTCGAAGTTCGACGGCAGCATCACGAACACCCCCTCGGCAGCACTGAACGCCTGGGTCATTGCCTGCACATCGTCGGTATCGGCCACTGCCACCTGGCAACCCTGCGCCGCCCACGGGGCCCCCTTGTCCGTACTACGGACCACCGCCCGCACCGGCTGGCCGGCAGCCAGTAAATGACGAACGATGGCCCCCCCCACCTGCCCGGTGGTTCCCATGACTGCATACATAGAATGTCCTCCCACGAGAAGCGACGTCTGTCGCGATGGAGAGAATTATCCGCAGCCGCCCGACATTCTCCGATAGCATGGATGTCATTGGATAAATGACTGGAAATCATCAATGAGCTTCGACTCCAGCCTGGCCAGCGGCATGGGCGTCCTCAGCGCCGTGGTTGACAGCGGCAGCTTCGCCAGGGCCGCCGACAGCCTCGACATGACGCCCTCGGGCGTCAGCCGGGCGATCGCACGTCTGGAACAACGCCTGGGAATCCGCCTGTTCGATCGCACTACCCGCTCGGTCAAGCTGACCGACGAGGGCCGACGCCTCTACGAGGAAATCGCGCCACTGCTGGCCGGGCTGGAGGAAGCCGCCCACAATGCCAGCGGCAGCGCGAACAGCGTACGGGGGCGCCTGCGGGTGAACATCGACCCGTACTTCTCCCGGCTGATCCTCGGCCCCGCGCTCGGCGAGTTCATGAGCCGCCACCCACGGCTGCAACTGGAACTGTATACCCGTGACCAACTGGGCGACGTAGTCGCCGACGGCTTCGACCTGGCGGTACGTTTCGGCCATCCGGCGTCCTCGTCGCTGGTGGCGCGCAAACTGCTCGACGTGCGCGTGTTGACCTGCGCCGCGCCCGCGTACCTCAAACGCCATGGACGGCCACTGACACCACTGGAAATGGAAGAGGAACGGCACGTCTGCGTGTCATTCCGCGATCCGGAGACGGGCCGGCCGTTTCCCTGGGAATTCCATCGTGGCAGCCAGCGGGTCGATGTGCGCAACAACGCGCGGCTGGTGCTCAATGATGTCGGGACCCTGCACAGCATCTGCGAGAATGGCTACGCGATCGCCCAGGTACTCGACCTGGGCGTGCAGCCGATGCTCGCCTCGGGCCGCCTGGTGGAACTGTTCCCCGACTGGCCCGACGAGCGTTTTCCCCTCTACGCGCTCTACCCCTCCCGGCACCTGCCGCCCGCCAAGGTCCGGGCCTTCCTCGACTTCATCATCGAGCTCAGCTCACGCTGAACCGTTCAGGCCATGCGCCGCAGCAGCACACGCTCGCGCAACAGGTCATAGACCCAGTGGTAGACGTAGGTGTACGGCAGGAAAAACAGCAGCACACCGATATCCAGCAACAACGCCGACAACAGGCTCAACTCCAGCCACCAGGCGATCAGCGGCACGCTCACCACCACCAGCCCGCCCTCGAACAGCACGGCGTGCAACAACCGGGTCCAGCCATTCTGCGCCAGCGCCAGACGCTCGCGCAGCCGGTCGAACAGGCTGTTGAACAATACGTTCCAGCCCAGGGCGATAAAGCAGTTGGCAACCGTGACCACCCCCATATCCAGTAATGGCTTGCTCATCACCCAGGCAAACAGCGGAGTGCAAAGCAACACCGCGAAAACCTCGAAGCCAATGGCCTGGAAAACGCGTTCGGTAAAGGACTTGCTGGTACTCATGGCGGGCTCTCCCCGAAGTATCGAGGCTTGTGATTATCGCCACCGATACAGATACTAAAAGTCGATTACCATCGAGCGAGACGATAGTTCATGGCCTCCAACGAAGTACTCCAGGCCTTTGTCCAGGCCGCCACCCTCGGCTCCTTCTCCGCCGCCGCCCGCCAACTGGGCAAGAGCCAGTCGACCATCAGCGCGGCCATTGCCGGCCTGGAAATCGACCTGGGCCTGGAACTGTTCGATCGCAGCACCCGCAAGCCCGGCCTGACGGCTGCCGGCCATGTGATGCTGCGCAAGGCCGAGGACATTCTCGCCGCGAGCAACCGCCTGGAAATGGCCGCCAACCAGCTGTCCCAGGGGCTGGAGCCGAAACTGACCGTAGTGATTTCCGACACCTACCAGTCCGAACGCTTCGAAGCCGCCCTCGGCGGATTCGCCGAACGCTATCCGGACCTGGAGCTGGAATGCCTGATCGCCGAATGTGCCGACCTGGTGGAACTGATACAGCAGGGCCGGGCCCAGGTGGCCTTCGCCGAGAGACAGGACAGCTACCCGCCGGACCTGGGCAGTGCCACCGTGGACGAACGCACCGAATTCGCCGTGTTCGTCCATCGTGATCATCCCCTGGCAAGCCTGGCGAAGGTCGATCAGACCGCCTTGCGGCAGCACCGTGAACTGCGCCTGACCAGCATCGTCAATCCCTACGAAGATCGTGCCCAGGGGCGGGTCTGGTCGTCGTCCAGCTACCTGATGCTGTTGGAGATGGCTCAACGTGGCGTGGGTTGGGCACCACTGCCACGCTGGCTGGTGGAGCGTTTTGACGCAGGTTCGCTGGTGCAGTTGCAGGTACGCGGCTGGCCGAGGCCGGTGGCGGTCGATGCCCTCTGGTCGCGCCTGCACCCGCCGGGGCCGGCAGGCAACTGGCTATTGGAAAGGATGTTGGAGTGAACGGATCGATAATCCGCGAACAACCCACGTCATCCGGGACTACTCCGCCAACGCGTCCAGGCGGCCTCGAATGAAGCGCTGTTCCGGCTCCTGTCGCGTCAGTTGCAGCGCCCGCTCGTAGGCCTCGCGCGCCTCCGCCAACCGCCCCAGCCGACGGCAGAACTCGCCCCGCGCGGAATGGGCCAGGTGGTAGTCCTGCAACTCGCCGCGCCCGAGGATGGACTCCAACAGTTGCAACCCCGCCAACGGCCCGTCACGCATGGCCACGGCTACCGCACGATTCAACTCGACCACCGGCGACGGCACGACCTGCAGCAGCAGGTCATACAGCCCGACGATCTGCGCCCAGTCAGTCTCGGCGGCGCTGGCCGCCTCGGCATGCACCGCCGCGATCGCCGCCTGCAACCCGTAGGCACCGAACCGCCCCGAGGCCAGGGCCCTCTCGACCCAGGCACAGCCCTCGGCGATCAGTTGCGCGTCCCATAGCGTACGGTCCTGGGCATCGAGCAGCACCAGCTCGCCGCCGGCTGAAACCCGGGCCTGGCGCCGCGACTCATGCAACAACATCAGCCCCAGCAGCCCCATGACTTCCGGATCCGGCAGCAACTCGAGCACTAGCCGCGCCAGCCGGATCGCCTCACCGGTCAATTCGGCACGAATCGCACTGGCCCCCTGCGAGGCCGAATAGCCCTCGTTGAAGACCAGGTAGATCACCCGCAGGACACTATCGAGACGCTCGGGCAGCTCGTTCAGGGACGGTACCTGGTAGGGAATCTGCGCATCGCGGATTTTCGCCTTGGCCCGGACGATCCGCTGGGCGATGGTCGAGGGTGTCGAGAGAAAGGCCCGGGCGATTTCCTCGGTGGTCAGGTCACAGACTTCCCGCAGCGTCAGCGGCACCTGGGCATCGGCCGCAAGCGCCGGGTGGCAGCAGGTGAAGATCAGCCGCAGGCGGTCATCCTCCAGGTCCCCGGTTTCCCATTCGGCCTTTTCCAATGCCTCGGCCTGGACGATCAGGCGCTCCTGGGAGGCGGCAAAACGTGCCCGCCGACGCAAGGTGTCGATGGCCTTGAAGCGTCCGGTGGAGACCAGCCAGGCCCGCGGGTTGGCGGGCACGCCGTCACGCTCCCAACGTTCGACGGCAACGAAGAACGCCTCGTGCAGGGCCTCCTCCGCCAGGTCGAAATCACCGAGCAGGCGAATCAGCGTCGCCAGGATCCGCCGCGAATCCCGACGATAGACCGACTCGACCTGCTGCCTGATGTCCTGGGCGCTCACGGTCAATCCGGCAGCCCCTGTTCAAGCAGCAGGGCCAGTCGGTCCAGGCTTTCGCCCCAGCCCTGATGGAAGCCCATCTGCTCGTGGCTGTCGCGCTCGGCCGCACTCCAATGCATCGCGCTGGCGGTGTACAGCGTGCCGCCGGGCGCCTCCTCAAGGGTGATCCGCGCGGTCATGAACGGCTTGCCGGTTGGCGTCCAGCCTGGCGCAAAGGCATCGGTGAAGACGATCCGCTCGGGCGCAGCGATCTCCAGGAATACCCCCTGGTACGGATACTCGCTGCCATCCGGCGCACGCATGACCGTGCGAAACAGCCCCCCGACCCACAACTGCATCTCGCAGACCGGTGTGGTCATGCCATGGGGCCCCCACCAGCGGGCCAGCAGGGCGGGCTCGGTCCAGGCCCGGAAAACCTCGTTACGGGGGGCCTCCAGCAAGCGGCTGATGGACAGTTCGTACTCCGCATTCATCGTTTGAAACGGCAGGCTGCTCATGGCAGGGCTCCTGTTTTTATTGTTATGGGCCGCCACACAAGGCTCGGCGCCGATGCGGCGTATCAGAGATTCAACTCCCGAACCGGGCGGACTTCAACACTACCGACCCGGGCCGCCGGAATGTTCCCGGCGATCTGCAGGGCCTCGTTCAGGTCCCGGGCCTCCACCAGGTAGAAACCGGCCAATTGCTCCTTGGTTTCGGCAAACGGCCCGTCGGTGATCGACAACTTGCCGCCACGCATGCGCACAGTGGTCGCGGTGCTCACCGACTCCAGCGGCTCGGCCGCGAGCATGCGCCCGCTCTCGCGGATCGACTGGGCATAGGCCAGGCATTCGGGGTCCCGGGGTCTGTCGGGGTGGGAGTGCAGCACGTCTTCGTTACTGTAGATCAGGCACAGGTATTTCATGGGAGGTCTCCGAGACAGTCGAACAACTATGGCTGTTTTTCCAGGTTTGGCGAAATGCCCTGAATCCGGTAGGGACACCTGTTAGTCGAACGAGCGGCAAGCGGATCGACAAACGCCGGAAAAAAACGCGCGACTGCTGTCGGGAGATGAATTTCCACCTTTATGCAAGACAACTTCCTACCGGATGAAACAGCATAGCCATGTATATGAGATCAGTTGTTCATCCCTGGTAAAACTTGAACGCTGGGCAAACTTTCCCTTCAGTCATTAAATGAATCCGTACCTGCTTTTTTAAAGGACCAGCAGGGCGATCAATCAATGAATTGAAAGGAATCAACGTAAAATGGACATGAGAAACCGGACCTCGAACGAGCCCCCTGCCGCCTCCCCGGCCAGTATTCCCGAACCTGCGCGGCGCCCCGGCACGCTGGACCTGGAGTTCAGCGAACACCGCGATGGCATCGTGATTTTCTCGGAAGCCGGGCCAGGTTTTGTCGGCACCTCACTGTTACAAGGTGATGGTCGACACCTGTTCATCGGCGTTCATGACGAAGAACCCAGCGATATCATGCTGGCCGACTTCGAACCCGAAGGCTTTTATTATCGTCATTTCACTTGCGCTTTTCCGGGATCGGCTCGTGCCCTGATCAGTGTCGTTCAGGATCAGCAAAACAATTTCGTGATTCTCGGCAACTTCCGCAATGGAGAACAGGCCTTCTGCACCCGCCTTGCTCCCACTGGCGAACGGGACCTGGCCTTTGGTGACAACGGCGAGGTCAGGTTGCCCTACCGGGTACCGTGGACCGGGCGCGGGCATCGGCTCATCCTGCAACCGGACGGCCATATGCTCATGCTGCTCAAGAGCCCGACGCCGGGCGAAGCTGCCCGGGACGTCATCGTGCGCCTGGATCGCGACGGCAACTACGACCCCGGCTTCGGCACCTGCGGCGTGGTGGTCGCGCGGGAACCGGACATCGCCTTCGAGGCGATAGCACTGCAGGCGGACGGCAAGCTGGTGATCGCCGGCCGACGCGGCCGCCGCGCCGTACTGATGCGCTACCGCGGCAACGGGCTGCCAGACACGGCCTTCGGCACCGCCGGCTACCTGGAATTCGAATCGATCACCGAAGGCAACGCGACCTTCTTCGCCGTTGCCGTGCAGCAGGACCAGCACATCGTCGCCGCGGGCTCGGCGAACCTCTCGAACGATGTCGCCCTACTGGTGCGCAGCACCACCGAGGGGACCCTCGATCCCGGCTTCAACGCCGGCAGCCCGCTGGCGTTCCCCGGCATCGGCCTGTGCCTGGCAACCCTCATCCAGGACGATGGCAGCATCGTCAGCGTGGGTCATGTCGACAACGGCAGCCAGACCTGGCTGATGCGCCATCAGGGAAATGGCGAGGTGGACTGCGGCTTTGGCGACGGCGGCATCAGCCATATCAACCGGATTCCGGGCGATACCAGCTACTTTTCCCAGCTGCAATTGCAGCCTGACGGCAAGATCCTGATCTCCGGGCGCTACGCGACCCATTCGGCGGTCATCCGCTGCCACGGGCGCTGAGCCGAAGCCTCTTCCGGGCGGTTGAGGCAGCCGCCTCCATCGTTCCCCTCGCGGAAACGGCTTCATATGCACTGAGTATTATTGAGCGCAGCCCCCGTAAAGCTTCCATATAGTCGATATCATTCGCGCCACTTTTCCACTATTTCTCTGCAGGTCGCCGCCTGATGCGGTGTTTTACGGAGTACTGCCATGAGCAATTTCCAGATCGGCCTGATGGTACTGATCGGTATCAGCATCTTTGGTGTCGTCACCTTCTACCTCGACTTCTGGCGCGAAACCAAGACACGCAAGGGGCAGGAGTAACCCTCCCGAACACCTGCCAATCGCCGATCAGTGGTGAATCGGCAGCCAGATCTCGACCTTGCCAGTACCGGCCTGCGGATCGAAGTCGGCGCTGTAGCGCTCGAACTCCGGCGCATCGGCTGCGGTATGCCCGGAACTGGGCAACCACTGCTGCCAGATCGCCTCGAACGTCCGTTTCAGGGTACAGAGCGGTCCATGGTGCTCGAACACCGCGTAGTACTGGGGCTGGACCTCGATCCAGCGATACAGCTCGGGCAGGTCGTCGAGCTTGCTGATCGCGACGCCGGCGATGTATTCGAAGCCGCCCTGGCCATCGGGATTACAGCAGATACCGTACGTCTCCTCACCGAGCTGGCTCGGTACATTTCCGATGTGCGGTACGAAGGCATTCCACAGGTCCGGGATGGCCGCCGAGGTCTCGGCAGTAAAGCGACCGCCCAACCCGGCGATCAATTGGAAGTGGCCGTGCTGGAAGCGCGGGGGTGCCAATACATGGCGCGATGTGTCATCCATGGGAACGGATCTCCGTCAGAGAAAAGAATCCGCGTCGCAGTATAGAAGTAAAAAAGATTCTGGACAGCGCGCCACCCGCGCCATTATCTTCTGCGGCGCAGGCCACCGCAGTGGCCAACGTCGCTCGGACGGTTCCGGGCGCTTACGTCATCAGAGGCCAACATGGCAGACCAAGGTTCGCCGCGCCGCTTTGCGCGCATCGATCGACTCCCCCCGTACGTTTTCAATATCACTGCCGAGCTGAAGATGGCTGCCCGCCGCCGTGGCGAGGACATCATCGACCTCAGCATGGGTAACCCCGACGGCGCGACTCCGCCGCATATCGTCGAGAAACTGGTCACCGTCGCCCAGCGCGAAGACACCCATGGCTACTCCACCTCCAAGGGTATCCCACGGCTGCGCCGGGCGATTTCCCACTGGTACAAGGATCGCTACGACGTCGAGATCGACCCGGAAAGCGAAGCCATCGTCACCATCGGTTCCAAGGAAGGCCTGGCACACCTGATGCTTGCCACCCTCGACCATGGCGACACGGTACTGGTGCCCAACCCCAGCTATCCGATCCACATCTACGGTGCCGTGATTGCCGGCGCCCAGGTACGTTCGGTGCCCCTGGTGCCGGGTGTCGACTTCTTCGCCGAACTGGAACAGGCCATTCGCGGCTCGATTCCCAAGCCGAAGATGATGATCCTCGGTTTCCCCTCGAACCCGACCGCCCAATGCGTCGAACTGGACTTCTTCGAGCGGGTCATCGCCCTGGCCAAGCAGTACGACGTGCTGGTGATCCACGACCTGGCCTACGCCGACATCGTCTACGACGGCTGGAAAGCCCCGTCGATCATGCAGGTGCCGGGCGCCAAGGACATCGCGGTGGAGTTCTTCACCCTGTCCAAGAGCTACAACATGGCCGGCTGGCGTATCGGCTTCATGGTCGGCAACCCCGAACTGGTCAGTGCCCTGGCGCGGATCAAGAGCTACCACGACTACGGCACCTTCACCCCGCTGCAAGTGGCGGCCATTGCCGCGCTGGAAGGCGACCAACAGTGTGTGCGGGATATCGCCGAGCAGTACCGGCAGCGCCGCAACGTGCTGGTCAAGGGCCTGCATGAGCTGGGCTGGATGGTCGAGAACCCCAAGGCCTCGATGTATGTCTGGGCGAAGATTCCCGAGGCCTACGCGCACCTGGGCTCGCTGGAGTTCGCCAAGAAGCTGCTGGCCGAGGCCAAGGTCTGTGTCTCGCCGGGCGTGGGTTTCGGTGAGTACGGTGACGACCATGTGCGGTTCGCCCTGATCGAGAACCAGGACCGTATCCGCCAGGCCGTGCGTGGGATTCGCACGATGTTCCGTGCCGACGGCCTGGTGAAGAAAGCCGAAGGCTGATCCGCCACCCGCACCTGTAGAGATGGTTCCCACGCTCCGCGTGGGAACCATCTGCTCAGATGATCAGACCACCAGCGACAGCAGCAAGATGAAGATCAGCCCTACCACCGACAGGATGGTTTCCATCGCGGTCCAGGTCTTGAAGGTTTCGGTCACGGTCATGTTGAAGTACTGCTTGACCAGCCAGAACCCTGCATCGTTGACGTGAGACAGGATCAACGAGCCCGCCCCCGTCGCCAGCACCAGCAATTCACGGTTCACCCCGGGAATCAGGTCCACCACCGGCATCACGATCCCGGCACCGGTAATGGTCGCCACCGTCGCCGATCCCGTCGCCACGCGAATCACCGCCGCCACCAGCCAGGCCAGCAGGATTGGCGAGATCTGCGCGTTCACCGCGATATGGCCGATCACGTCGCCCACGCCACTGGTCACCAGCATCTGCTTGAAGCCGCCACCGGCACCGATGATCAGGATGATCGCCGCAGTCGGCGCCAGGCTCGCATCCAGCAGCTTGAGGATCCGCTTGGAATCCATGCCCTGGCGCTTGCCGAAGGTGTACAGCGCCAATAGCAGCGCCAGCAGCAAGGCGCTGATCGGGTGACCGATCATGTCCATCCACAGGCGGAAGAAATGGCCGTCCGGCAGGGCAATGTCGGCGAAGGTCTTGAGCAGCATCAGGAACACCGGCAACAGCACGGTGATCAGTGTCACGCTGAAGCTGGGCAAGGTACTCGACTCAGGCTCGCGGGCCAGTTGATCCACCAGTTCCTGTGACGGATTGCCGGGAATGTGCCGGGCAATGAAGGTACCGAAAATCGGACCGGCGACGATCGCGGTCGGCAAGGCGACGATCAGCCCGTAGAGGATGGTCTTGCCGATGTCGGCATTGAACACCCCGATCGCCAGCAGCGGCCCCGGATGCGGCGGCACCAGGCCATGCACCGCGGAAAGACCGGCCAGCAACGGGATACCGATCTTGATCAGCGACACACCGGTGCGTCGGGCGACGATGAATACCAGCGGAATCAGCAGCACGAAGCCGATTTCGAAGAACAGCGGAATCCCCACCAGGAACGCCGCGAACATCATCGCCCACTGCACTCGCTCCTTGCCAAAGGCACGGATCAGGGTCTGGGCGATCTGATCGGCGCCACCGGAATCCGACATCATCTTGCCGAGCATGGTGCCCAGCGCGAGGATGATGCCGACGAATCCCAATACCCCGCCAAAACCATCCTGGAACGCCTTGATGATCTTGTCCACCGGCATGCCCGAGGTCAGGCCGAGGAAGGCCGATGCAATGATCAGCGCGATGAAGGGATGAATCTTGAAACGGGTGATCAGGACGATCAGTCCGATAATCGTGACCACCGCATCCAGCAGCAGGTAGGTCTCGTGGGACAGTCCAAACATGAGGTGTCTCCTGGTTGTTGTTCTTATGGTGTTCGTGAGTGATCGACAGCGCCGGGGACAGCGCTATCTTTTGCAGCCATTCCTTTACGACCCGTCATCAGGCGATTCGCTCCAGCCCGTGGGCTCGCCACCAACGATTGGCCGATTGCGCCAATTGCTCGACGTCCCGGGTCGCATCGAGCGCCAGGGTCAGCGGCTCGCCCACCGGCGATTCAAGCGCGGCGAACTGGCTGTCGATCAGGGTACCGGGCATGAAATGGCCGGGGCGGTGGTTGACCCGTTCGGCCGCGACCGTCGGCGTCAGTTCGAGAAAGACGAAGCCCAGGCCCGGCACGGCGCCGCGCAGGCGTTCGCGGTAGCGCAGCTTCAGCGCCGAACAGGTCAGCACCGGATGCTCGCCAGCGGCCACGGCCCGGCGCAGCTCGTCGCACAGCGTATCGAGCCAACCGGCACGGTCTTCATCGGTAAGGGGAATACCGGCGCTCATCTTGGCGATGTTCGCCGCCGGGTGAAAGCTGTCGCCTTCGATCAGGGTTGCAGCGCCGAGCAGGCAGATAGCCTCACCCACACTGGACTTGCCGCAACCGGAAACACCCATGATAACCAGGGCAGTGATGGGTTGACTCATGTAACACCTCAGCACGAAGACAGCGCTGTCTTTGCCAGAGCTCTTGATACTGCAAAAGCAAAGCACAAAACACTCGTTGCCGACGCCTTCTTGTCGTTTTTATCGATTGCCGCGCTACAGCTTGCAGGTGTTTACCGGGCAGGTTCAGGCAAACCATACCCAGGCAATTGCAGGCCCATCGAGACAGCGCTACCTTAGTGCCTCGAATTTTGTTTGGCAAGCTGCCCGATGACCTCCACCAAGAACGACAAGAACGCCCGCACCACCGGCCGCCCCACCCTCAACGAAGTCGCACGCCTGGCTGGCGTCAGCCCGATCACCGCGTCCCGCGCGCTGCGTGGCATCAGCACGGTGGCCACGGAACTGGTGGAAAAGGTCCGACGAGCGGCAGACGAACTGAACTACGTGGTCAACCCCGCAGCCCGCGCCCTGGCCTCGGCCCAGAGCCATTCGGTGGTGGTGCTGGTGCCGTCGCTGTCCAACCTGCTGTTCATCGATACCCTCGAAGCCATTCACAAGGTGCTGCGCCCGCGCGGCTTCGAAGTGCTGATCGGTAATTACCACTATTCCCGCGACGAAGAAGAGAACCTGCTGCGCAACTACCTGGCCTATCAGCCAAGCGGGCTGCTGCTGATCGGTTTCGACCGATCGGAAAGCGCCCGGCGGCTGATCGAGGCAAGCAACGTGCCGTGCGTCTACATGATGGACCTCGACCCCGGCGCCGGAGTGCATTGTGTCGGTTTCTCGCAGCAGAGTGCCGGCGCCACCGCCGCCGAGCACCTGATCGCCCGTGGCCGGCGCCACCTGGCCTACATCGGGGCGCAACTGGACCAACGCACGCTGCTGCGCGGCGAAGGTTTCCGCCAGGCCCTGCAAGAGGCCGGGCTCTACGACCCGGACCTGGAGCTGCTGACCCCGCGCCCATCATCGGTGGGCCTGGGCGGCGAACTGTTCCTGCAGATGATGAACAGCCACCCCCAGGTCGATGCGATCTTCTTCGGCAACGACGACCTGGCCCAGGGTGCCCTGCTCGAAGCCATGCGCTGCGGCATCAAGGTACCGGAACAGGTCGCGGTCCTGGGCTTCAACGACTTGCCCGTGTCGGCCTTCATGGTCCCGCGCCTGAGCAGCATCCGCACCCCGCGCGAAGCCATCGGCCAACGGGCGGCGGAACAGTTGCTGAATCTGCTGGCGGGCAACGCGGTGTCCCAGCCGGTGGTGGACATGGGCTTCGAACTGATGGTCCGCGAGAGTAGCTAGTGGCCTGTACGGTTGAGTATGCGCATTAGCCACACAGGCCACTAGGTCTCAGCCAGGCACTGCACCAACGCTGCCGCACCCTTGCCCAACGGCTGGTGCTTGAGCCAAACCGCATGCACCGGCAACAGCAGGCCATTCTCGACATTCCGGAAATCCAGGCGCTTGAGGCGTCCCAGCTCCAGCAGCGGCGCCACCACCGCCAGCGGGAAGTTGCCCCAGCCCAGGCCGCTCTCGACCATCTCCAACGCCACGGACAGGCTGTTGGTCCGCCAATGGGAAGCACCGAGCAAGGGGCGTGGCTCGGACATCGGCAGATCCGGCGCCGCCACGACGATCTGCCGGACATTGACCAGGTCCTCCAGGCGTGGATTGGGTCCCAACTGCTGTAATGCCGGATGATCGGCGGCCAAGGTGGCGACCAGCCGCTCGACCCCGACGAACTGGAAGCGCTCCTGCATGTCCAGGCTCAACCCGGCAAACGCCACGCACAGGTTGACCCGGCCGCTGTGCAACAGGTGCAGGATGTCGTCCTGCGGCGCACTCAACACCTCGACGTCCAGCAGCGGATACGTCTGGCTGACAGCAGCGATCGCGGCCACCAACCGGCTGCGATCGAGGTCCTCGACCACCCCGATCGCCAGCTTGCTTTCCAGCCCCAGCGACAGCTGCACCGCATGAGCCTGCAATTGCCTGAGCTGCCCGGCGATCAGCCGCGCATGAGGTACCAGTGCAGCCGCCTGGGCGGTCGGCAACGGCTCGCGATGGCTGCGATCGAACAATGGATAACCCAGCTCGGCCTCCAGGTTGGCGATCCCCATGCTGACCGCCGACGGGACCTTGCCCAAGGCCCGCGCAGCTGCCGAGAAGGAACCCCGCTCGATCACCGCGAGGAACAGCTCGATACTGTCGCTGGAAAAATTCATACGCCCAATCTGTCAATTTTCTTGAAAGCTTCTGACTTTTTCTATCACTCAAAGTGAAGCTATCGTCGCTCCCCCTGCCAGTCCGCGCAACCACAAACGCAGACAATCCTGGCCCTCAACGAGGAGAAGACATGCAAGGCCTGAAACGCAAACTGATCTTTGTCGCGCTCTACGAAGTGATCGGCATGACCCTTTCCGCCCTCACCCTGGCGGCGCTGTCTGGCACTGCGCCAAGCAGCACCGGCCCGTTGGCGGTGATCATCACCAGCATTGCCGTGACCTGGAACTTCATCTTCACCAGCCTGTTCGAGCGCTGGGAAAGCCGTCAGCGCTCGCGCACCCGCACGGTCAAGCGACGGATCGCCCATGCCGTGGGCTTCCAACTGACGCTGATTGTCTTCCTGATCCCGCTGATCGCCTGGTGGATGACCATCAGCCTGCTGCAGGCATTCCTGCTGGATGTGGTGCTGATCATCCTGATCCCGTTCTACACCTTCGCCTTCAACTGGGCGTTCGACCGGGTATTCGGCCTGCCGCTGTCGGCGTTGCCGGAGAATCTCGCACAAAGCCGATGAGCGGCATGCAGGGCGCGAGCGATAGGCTAACGTGAGTGTTCATCAATTGGTCACATTCCGTTCGGAACACCTACAAGGAAGCCGGCATGAACCTGCCCAAAGTCCTGCTCACCGGTGCCTGCGGTCGTATTGGCAAGACGTTTTTCCTCGCCAGCCGGGAACGCTACGAGTTCGTGCTCGTCGACCGCCACCTCCCGGACTTCCCCATTGGCGGACACCGTTTCGTGCGGCTGGACCTGGACGAAAGGGACGGCCTGCCTGCGCTGCTCGAAGGTATCGACGTGGTGGTGCACCTGGCGAGCACCCCGCACCTGGATGCCTCCTTCGAGGAGTTGCTGCCCAACAATATCCTTGCCACCACCTACCTGCTGGAAGCCACGGCCAAGGCCGGCTGCCCGCGAATGGTATTTGCCAGCAGCACCCAGGCGGTCGAGGGCCATGCACCGGATCGACGGCTCACGCCGAACACGTCGGTGATGCCGGCCAACCTGTACGGTGCCAGTAAATGCTATGGGGAGGCGCTGTGCGCGTTGTATGCCGGCCAGCATGGCCTGTCGACCATCGTCCTGCGCCTGGGCGCCTTCGGACTGCCAGACGACCCTGACTGGCAGCGAACCCGCGAGCTGGATAGCTGGCTCAGCCCGCGCGACGCCGTGCAATTGTTGCAACGAGCCATCGAGGTGAAAGGGGTACGGCATGTGGTCGCCCACGGCATATCCGATAACGGCGGCAAACGCCTGGATCTGGAGGAAACCAGGCGTGTGCTGGGCTACCAACCGCTGGATGACAACTCCCGGGAAGGCAGATGGAGTGCGGCCACCCAGCTGGATGGCCCCCCCTTCATAGCGAGTTCACGTAGACCGACTTCGCGACCAGATACGGTTCCAGCGCCTCTGGTCCACCTTCGGAGCCGTAGCCCGAGTCCTTCACCCCACCGAACGGCATCTCCGCCCAGGGAGTCATCGCCTGGTTGATCCACAACATGCCGGCCTCGACCCGTTGGGTCAGACGATGCACGTTGGCGAACGAACGGGTGAAGGCGTAGGCAGCCAGGCCATAGGGCAGCCGGTTCGCTTCGGTGATCGCCTCGTCAAGCGAGTCGAATCCACGCACCGCGGCCACCGGGCCGAACGGTTCGTTGTTGAACACGTCCGCATCCAGCGGCACCCCGGAAAGGATAGTCGGCGCGAAGAAGTTGCCGGCGTTGCCGATCCGCTCGCCCCCCGTCTCCAGGCGCGCGCCACTGGCCAACGCACTCTCGACCACCTGGCTCATCGCACTCAGGCGACGCCCGTTGGCCAGCGCACCGAGGGTAGTGTCGGCTTCGAGGCCGTTGCCGACCTTGAGCGACTGGGCATAACGAACCATCTCGCGGGTGAACTCCTCGCGGATGCTGTTATGAACCAGGAACCGCGTCGGCGAAATGCACACCTGCCCGGCGTTGCGGAACTTGGCGCCGGCCATGGCCTTGACCGCCGCTTCCACGTCGGCGTCCTCGGCGATGATCACCGGTGCATGCCCGCCCAGTTCCATCGTCGCCCGTTTCATATGCTGGCCGGCAAGGGCCGCCAGGTGCTTGCCCACCGGCGTCGAACCGGTGAAGGTGACCTTGCGCACCACCGGGTGAGCGATCAGGTAGGAGGAAATCTGCGCCGGGTCGCCGAACACCAGCCCGACGACGCCTGGCGGCACGCCGGCATCGACGAACGCCCGCAGCAGTGCTGCCGGTGACGCCGGGGTTTCCTCGGGAGCCTTGACCAGGAAGGAACAGCCGGTCGCCAGCGCGGCACACAGCTTGCGCACCACCTGGTTGACCGGGAAGTTCCATGGCGTGAAGGCGGCCACCGGCCCGACCGGCTCGCGCACCACCGTCTGCTGCACCGCGACGTTGCGCGACGGTACGACCCGACCGTAGACACGCCGGCCTTCATCGGCGAACCATTCGATGATGTCGGCGGCGGAATTGACCTCGACACGCGACTCTGAGAGCGGCTTGCCCTGCTCCTGGGTCAACAGTTGCGCGATGCCTTCGGCCCGTTCGCGCAGCAGTTGCGCCGCCTTGCGCATGAGCTGCGCCCGTTCGTTGGCCGGCACCCAGCGCCACGTGTCGAAACCGCGTTGAGCGGCCGCCAGGGCACGATCCAGGTCGGCGATGTCGGCATGAGCGACCTGCCCGATCACCAGGCCGGTGGCCGGGTTCAGCACGTCGAGGGTCTTGCCGCTCTGCGCGTCGCACCACACGCCGTCGATCAGCAGCTGTGTATTGACATAGTTCGCATCGGTCATCGGTACTCTCCCAAATAATCGTTCAGGCGTTCGGATGCAGGCTACTGAACGCGCTATTGCCCAGCACTGCAAGTGATTTCTCAACAGGCCACAGCGGCAAGCCCGGCGGCAAGAGTTGTCCGCTTTCCGGCCAGGGGCTGCAGGCATGTATCACCCGGGGCGCAGAAAATCGGGCTTTGTACCAGCCGGCATACAAATTGCTCTGAGCCTTGAGTCTTTCTAACACTCAGGTATTTATCCCATGTTGGTCAATGCCCGTAACAATCCGGCGATCCAGCCTACCAACCGCTCGGACCTGGATCCCACCACCGCCGCCAACAACATGCTCTCCAGCGGCTACGTACAAACCGCCCAGGCGGCCGCCGGCGTCAGCTCGAACGCGGCCACCCAGACCGCCGCGGACAAGGTCGCCGACAACGTCAATGCCGCGTTCGCCAAGACCCGCGTGCACCTGCAGGCCAAGGTTCCGGACGTGGCCGCCGCCGCGACCCTCACCGCCACGCCGCCGACCACCCGCACCGCGCCGTCCGCCACCAGTACCGACAGCGACGCGATGAAGGAATTCAAGGATTACATGAGCAAGTCGCCGGCCGAACGCCTGCGCGAGCAGTTGCTCAAGGACCAGGGGCTGACCGAGGAAAGCTTCAAGCAACTGCCGCCTGAACAGCAGCAGGCGATCAACAACAAGATCGCCGAACGCATCAAGGAGCAGTTCAACGCCCAGACCGAGAAAAACAGTCCGAACCCGGTCGACAAGCAGACCGCCAGCGCCTTCCTCACCAGCAACACCTGATCGGGCGCGACCAGCAGGCTTGTCCGCGAGCCGGTCCCCGAGGCCGCAAGAAGCGTCGCGGACCAGCCCGCGCCGGATCAATCCAGCATTTCGAAAAGCGCCGCCACTGCCGCACTCCGGCTGGCGGTTGCACTGCAGACCAGGGCAAAGCGGCGCTCGACCGGCACCTCCAGTGACAGGATACGCAAGCCCTTGCGCTCCTTCGGCAAGGTCAGCTCCGGCACCAGGCTCACACCCAGCCCTTCGCGCACCAATGCAAAGGCGCTGCTCCATTCGCGTACTTCCACCCGTACATTCGCCAGTTGCAACCCGGCATCGGCGGCAAGGCTGCGCGCGTTCACCGTGCAACCGCCAGTCGCCAGCACGAAGGGTTCGACGACCAGTTCGGCCAGTGCCACCCGCCCCTCGGCCCCCCGTGCCGCCAGCCGGTGCCCCATGGGCAGCACAGCCACCCAGCGATCACGGCCCAACTCATGGGCCTCGCGCTCCGGTGCCGGGTTGAGCACCACCCCGACATCCACCAGATTATCGGCCAGCATCGCCTCGACCTCATGGTCGCTGACCTCCAGCGCAACCACTTCGATCCCCGGATGACGCTGGCGGAACCGCTGCAACAACGGTGGCAACAAGGTGCCCAGGACCATCGGGAAACTCGCCAGGCGGATCGTGCCCCTGGCCAGGCCCTTGGCGCTGTCGGCTCGCTGGCGAATGTTCTGCAGCGCGCCGAGCATCAGCCGCGCCTGTTCCAGCACCTGCAAGCCGACCGCCGTCGGCACCGCCTGGCGCGCTTCGCGGACGAACAACTGCACGCCGAGGGTCTGCTCCATCGCGGCCAGGGCCTGGCTCGCGGCCGACTGGGTCATGCCGACCTGTTCGGCACCGCGACTGATCGTGCCGCTATCGAGTACCGCCACCAGCAGGCGCCAATGCATCAGGTTCATCATGCCAGTCGCTGTCCTTATGGATCCTTTCTGAAGGATTAATTTTACCGGGATGGGAGACGAAGACGAGACTGCCGACCGTGTGTTTTTTCCCTTGGAGTCCACTGTCGATGAAGTTGTACTACGCCCCTGAAACCTGCTCCCTGGCCCCGCATATCGTGCTCCTGGAACTCGACTTGCCGTTCGAGCGGGTGCGGGTCGACAACCGCAGCAAGCTCACCGAGCACGGCGAAGACTTCCTGCACATCAACCCCAAGGGTTATGTCGCGGCTCTGCAACTGGACAATGGCGAGGTACTGACCGAAGGCGCGGTCATCCTGCAGTTCCTCGCCGACCTCAAGCCCACGGCCGGGCTCGCACCGGCCAATGGCAGCTGGCAACGGGTACGCCTGCAGGAATGGCTGAACTTCCTGGGCAGCGAAATCCACGGCACCATGGGGCCGCTGTTCAACGCCGCCATTGCCGAGGACGTCAAGGCCATTTTCCGTGCCCGGCTGTTCCAGCGCTTCGCGCTGCTGGAGAACACCCTGGCGCGGCAGGACCATCTACTCGAAAGCGGCTTCAGCGTGGCGGATGCGTATCTGTTCACGGTGATGCGCTGGAACCGCTTCTTCGCCATCGATCTCGCGCCCTGGCCGGCGCTGGCAAGATTCATGGAACGAGTCGGCGAGCGGCCGAGCGTGAAGGCAGCACTGGAGATCGAGTCGGCAGGGCTCACTCAGCCTTGAACACGTTCTGCTGCACCTCGATCGCCCTGGGCACCAGGTGATTGGCGAAGAACAGGTCGGCGGTACGCTGCTGGTTATCAATGGTCGCCTGGTCGATGGCCTGCAGCGGTACCCGCGAGCGATGCTCGAAATAGCGCTGGACCACCGCCCGGTCCAGACCAAGGGCCTGGGTCATCAGATCGATACTTGCATCGGCCTGGTCGAAGGATTCCTGCTGGCCCCGGCCAATGGCCTTGAGGATGGGCGCGATGCTCCGTGGGTACTGGCGAGCGAACGGGCCACTGGCGATATACAGTGAACCACCGGAGTTGAGTCCCTGGCCATCGCTGAGCAGCCGTGCACGGCCACCGAGCAGGGCTGCGGAATAGTAAGGGTCCCAGATCACCCAGGCATCCAGCTTGCCCTGTTCGAAGGCCGCCCGTGCATCGGCCGGCGACAGGTAGACCAGGTTCACATCACTGAGCTTGAGACCCGCCCGAGCCAGGCTCTTGAGAAACAGATTGTGCGAGCTGGAGCCCTTCAGCAGGGCCACGCGCTTGCCCTTGAGGCCCGCCACGCCTTGCACGCCGCTGTCCTTGGGAACGACGATGCCCTCGGTCTGGCCATCGGTCGGTTCGATGCCGATATAAACAAAGTCGATGCCGGCGACCTGGGCAAAGATCGGTGGAATATCGCCGATGTTGCCCACATCCAGGCTACCACCGTTGAGTGCCTCGATCAGTTGCGGCCCGCCGGGAAACTCGATCCATTGCACCTGGGTGCCTGGCAGGGCTTTCTCCAGCAGCTTGTGCTCACGGGCCAGGACCATGCTCACCGAGCTTTTCTGGTAACCGACCCGCAGGACCGCAGGCTCGGCGGCCTGGGCCACATGGCTCAGCAGGAGGAGGGCCAGCAGCGAGGTGCCGAACAGGGTCTTGAAGGGACTGGCCTGCTTCAGCTGGCATACAAGCCTTTGGGCGAAACGGCTGCAGGATGTTGCGGCACCGGACATGGTGGCTCCTTGAAAAAGAGTGGTACGGGATGTCCGGTAGTCCGGTGGCGGGATGCTACCAACCCGATTTATTCATTAATAATAATCAAAGAGTATTTTTATATAACCAAAGACCGCATCAACCACCTGCACCGAAGACCTTTTATAATCACTCCCCCAACTCCGCCACCAAACCCATGCCTGCTCTCGACTACAGCCCTCTCCCTCCGCCACTGCGCCCCCTGCTCGACAAGTTCTATCGGGCCCATGGTTGCGCCATGCGCGCCAGCGGCGAAGGGCAATTGTGGGTCGCCCGCGACGGCGGGATCGTTGCCGGCCTGTCACTGACCGCCGTCGCCGACGGCTTCTGGCTGACCGGCCTGTTCGTCGACCCGCAGCGGCGCGGCCAGGGCGTAGCCGGACATCTGGTCGCCAGGGCACTGGCGACGCTCGCCGGCCCCACCTGGCTGTTCTGCCATCCGGACCTGCGCGACTTCTACGCAAAACTCGGATTCAAGCCCGCCGGCCAACTGCCCCAGGCCCTGGCCGACCGACTGGCCCGCTACTCGCGCAGCAAGCCGCTGATCGCCCTGGGCATAGAACCATTGGTTAGCTCGACTGCGGAAAATGTGTGATCAGCCACCGTTGGCTGCGTGGTAGCCTCGGGAATCCACCCGTTCCTGACAGGATGATCATGAACCGTACGCTCGTGGCTTTATCCCTCACCGCCCTGCTCACTCCCGTCCTCGCCCAGGCGGCAGCCAGCGACACGACCATCACCGATGCCCAATATGCCAAGGTCCTGGCCGGCAGTTGGCGTACCCCGGAGAACAGCGTGCGCGACGTCTATCGCCACCCTCGGCAGACCTTGCAGTTCTTTGGCCTGCAGGCCAACCAGACGGTAATCGAAATCACCCCGGGTGGTGGCTGGTACAGCGAAGTCCTCGCACCGCTGCTGAGGAACCAGGGCCAGTACATCGCGGCCGTGCAGGCCCCCTCGAGCAGCGATTACGCCAGGCGCTCGGCCGAAAGCCTGCAACAGAAGTTCACCCGGGACCCGAGCCAGTACGTGCGGGCGCGCATCGTCGAGTTCGATCCCCAGGCCCCGGTGCTGGGCAAGCCGGATTCGGCCGACCGGGTGCTGACTTTCCGCAACGTGCACAACTGGGTCCTGGCCGATGACGCGCCGGCGATGTTCTCCGCCTTCTTCAAGGTGCTCAAGCCGGGCGGCGTGCTGGGCGTGGTGGATCATCGCGCGAAGGAAGGTACGGACCTGGAAAGCATCAAGCGCAGCGGCTACCTGCCCACCGCCTACGTGGTGAAACTGGCCACCGATGCCGGCTTCGTCCTGGAAGCGCAGAGCGAGGTCAACGCCAACCCGAAGGATACCAAGGACTATCCGGACGGCGTCTGGACCCTGCCCCCCACGCTGCGCCTGGGTGAACGGGACAAGGCCAGGTACCAGGCCATCGGCGAATCGGACCGCCTGACCCTGCGCTTCGTCAAGCCAAGCAAGGTGGCGGCCCGCTGACCTGGCGCCTCAGTCGTCGGCGGCCGGGTCCAGATCGGGGAACAGCACCTGGGTGAAACCGAACTTGCTGAAGTCGCTGATCCGCGAAGGATACAGCCGTCCGATCAGGTGATCGCATTCATGCTGCACCACCCGCGCATGAAACCCTTCGGCGACCCGCTCAAGCGGCTCGCCCTTGGGGGTGAAGCCTTCGTAGCGGATACGCCGGTAGCGGTCCACCGCCCCGCGCAGCCCCGGCACCGACAGGCAGCCTTCCCAGCCCTCCTCCAGCTCCGGTCCCAGCGGCGTGATCAGCGGGTTGATCAGGATCGTCTGCGGCACCGCCTCGGCATCCGGGTAACGCTCGCTGCGTTCGAAGCCGAAGATCACCAGCTGCAGATCCACACCGATCTGCGGTGCGGCCAGGCCGACTCCACCGACGTGCTGCATGGTTTCGAACATATCGTCGATCAGTTGCCAGAGTTCGGCGCTGTCGAACATCTCCGGAGGGACCGGCGGCGCTACGCGCAGCAGGCGAGGATCACCCATCTTCAGGATTTCACGGATCATGATCAGGTTTCGTCAGTGGTCGGTTTGAAGGAGTGCTCGTGCCCCAGTACGCGGACAGGCGCCCGGTCGCCCTGTTCAGGAAAATCCTTCTCGCCAGGATCCTTGCCTTCGGACGACATGTGTTCGATCACCGCGTTCATCTCCGCCCCCAGCAGCAGTACCGCGGCCGAAATGTAGAAATACAGCAACAGCACGATGATCGCCCCGATACTGCCATACATCGCGTTGTAGTCGGCAAAGGTTTTCACGTAGTAGCCAAAACCCAGCGAAGCGACGATCCACACCACCACCGCGAGTACCGAACCCGGGGTGATGAACACGAACTTCTGCTTCACGTCCGGCATCACGTAGTACATCAGCGCCACGGAAAACATCAGCAGTATCACGATCACCGGCCAGCGCAGGACGGTCCAGAGCGTCACCACGAACTCTTCCATGCCGATCTGCCCCGCCAGCCAGCTCATCACCTGTGGCCCGAGGACCATCAGCGCGGCGGCCGCCAGCAACATGCCGGCGATACCCACGGTGTAGAAAATCGACAATGGCAGGCGCTTCCAGATCGGTCGGCCTTCCTGCACGTCGTAGGCGGCGTTCATGGCGCTCATCATCAGCCGCACGCCCGCCGAGGCGGTCCACAGGGCAATCACGATACCCACCGACAACAGCCCCCCCTTGGACTGCTGCAACTGGTCGATCACCGGGTTGACCTGGTCCAGCGCCTGGGGCGGCAGTACCAGTTCCGACTGCATGCGCAACCAGCTGAAGAAGTCCGGCAGGTGCAGGAAACCGATCAGGGCAATCAGGAACAACAGGAAGGGGAACAGCGAAAACAGCATCTGGTAGGCCAGGGCCGAAGCATAGGTCGGCATCTCGTCGGCGACGAATTCCTGGACCGTACGTATCAGCACGCGGTGCAGGGGCAGGCCGCGCAAGTCCGGAAAAATCATAGCGTCTCCTTTCGCCGCAATCATGGAGTCAGTCAGGGCGACTCAAGGGTGGTTTTCTACTCACGGTAGCGCAGTTGGCAAGGGGTAAACAATTTCCGGGTTTGACACCGACCTGCCGCAACAGCAGAACGGCCATCCTTGGATGGCCGCTCGGTCACTCATCAATCAGGCACTCAGGCCCGGTCGATACCTTTCTTGATCGTCTCCTTGACGTTGCCCTTGGCCTTCTGGGCTTCGCCTTTCAATTCCTGGGCCTTGCCTTCGGCACGCAGGCGATCATTGTCGGTAGCCTTGCCAATGCCCTGCTTGATGTTACCAACCGCTTCGTTCGCCGTGCCTTTGATCTTATCGCCAGTGCTGCTCATGATATTTCTCCGTTGGGAAAATGCGGGGTATCAGTGTCGCTACATAACGTTGACCCGAGGGTTTTGCCGAGAGTTTCATTTTTTTTCGTCGGTTCTTTCATCGCGATAGGCAGGTTTACCTTTATGTTTGCCGGCCAACCCCCGAGAATAGGCGGCAGATTCAGGCTACGGCGCTGAAGATCGATAACGGTAGGAAAGTGATGAAACTCGATAAAAAGCAGGCGATTGCCCGCAGGAACCAGGAACTGGGTGGTGCGGTGTTGGGCACGAACAACTGCCACTTCACCGAGCTGAGTCGCAACCGGAACATCTGGTGGTTCGACATCCCGCTGGGACGCCTGGCGATCGGCCAGTACGAATGGGTGCATCTGCTGCTGCACACACCGAGCACCGACCAGTTGCTGCACCTGAAGGTGCCGACGGTGTTCCTGCGCGAGAAACTCGAGGGCCTGGTGGTGCGTAACGCCGGCAAGCGCAAACCGACCGTGAGCCTGGAACTGAGCGCGGACAAAGACGCGTTTCTCCAGGATGTACGGCCCAACGGTACCGGCGTGAACTTCGCACAGTTCCAGCAGTAGTCCAAACGCATGGCTGACGGACTCGTCTGGCGAGCGGGCGGTGTGGCGAGCGGGCTTGCCCGCGCTGGGGCGCGAAGCGGCCCTGAAACCGCCCCCCATTCAGCCAGGGTCAATCGCGGTGCCTGCTTTGCGGCTGCCCCGCAGCCGAGCGCGGGCAAGCCCGCTCACCACAACAGCAAAACCCGCCTGCAGAGCGCCCCTGAACGAAAAAGCCCCGCAATGCGGGGCTTTGTCTTTTTCGGCACAAGCGTCAGGCGGTCTTCTTCAGGCCCAGCTTCTTCAGCTCTTCGTCACGCAGTTCGCGACGCAGGATCTTGCCGACGTTGGTGGTCGGCAGGGCATCGCGGAACTCGACGAACCTGGGCACCTTGTAGCCGGTGACGTTGGCGCGCATGTGCTCCATCACCTGGTCCTTGGTCAGGGTCACGCCCGGCTTGGCGACGATGAAGATCTTGATCACCTCGCCCGACTTCTCGTCCGGCACGCCGATGGCGGCACATTGCAGCACGCCCGGCAGGGTCGCGAGCACGTCTTCCAGTTCGTTCGGATAGACGTTGAAGCCCGACACCAGGATCATGTCCTTCTTGCGGTCGACGATCCGCATGTAGCCATCAGGCTGGATGATCGCGATATCGCCGGTCTTCAACCAGCCTTCGCTGTCGAGGATCTCGTCGGTGGCATCCTGGCGCTGCCAGTAGCCCTTCATGACCTGGGGGCCCTTGATGCACAGCTCGCCGACTTCACCCAGCGGCAGCTCGACGCCAGCGTCGTCGATCACCTTGCACAGGGTCGACGGCATCGGGATGCCGATGGTGCCCTGCTGGATCTTCTGGCTGGGGTTCACCGAAGCCACCGGGCTGGTCTCGGTCATGCCATAGCCTTCACAGATGGCACAGCCGGTCACGGCCTTCCAACGCTCGGACGCCGCCAGTTGCAGAGCCATGCCGCCCGACAGGGTGACCTTGAGGGCAGAGAAGTCCAGCTTGCGGAACGCCTCGTTGTTGCACAGCGAGACGAACAGGGTGTTCAGGCCGACGAAGGCGCTGAACTTCCACTTCGACAGTTCCTTGACCATCGCCGGCAGGTCGCGCGGGTTGCTGATCAGAATGTTGTGGTTGCCCAGCAGCATCACCGCCATGCAATGGAAGGTGAAGGCATAGATGTGGTACAGCGGCAGCGGCGTGATGACGATCTCGCAGCCTTCCCGCAGTTCCGACCCCATCAGCGCCTTGCACTGCAGCATGTTCGACACCAGGTTGCGGTGGGTCAACATCGCGCCCTTGGCCACGCCGGTGGTACCACCGGTGTACTGCAACACGGCCACGTCACTGCTGGCCGGGTTGGCTTCCTTGACCGGCTGGCCCAGGCCCTTGCTCAGCACGTCATTGAATTTGACGGCCTTGGGCAGGTGGTAGGCCGGCACCATCTTCTTCACATACTTGACGACGCTGTTGACCAGCAGGCGCTTGAGCGGTGGCAGCATGTCGGCCACTTCGGTGACGATGACATGGCGCACTCCGGTCTTGGGTACGACCGTCTCGGCCAGATGCGCCATGTTCGCCAGGCACACCAGCGCCTTGGCACCGGAGTCGTTGAACTGGTGTTCCATTTCCCGCGCGGTGTACAGCGGGTTGGTGTTGACCACGATCAGGCCGGCGCGAATGGCACCGAACACGGCGATCGGATATTGCAGCAGGTTCGGCAACTGCAGGGCGATGCGGTCGCCCGGCTGCAGGTCCGTATGCTGTTGCAGGTAGGCAGCGAAGGCCCCGGACAACTCATACAACTCACCATAGGTGAGCGTCTTGCCGAGGTTGCTAAAGGCCGGCTTGTTGGCGAATCGTTGGCAAGACTGTTTCAATACCGTCTGAACATTCGGGTACTCATCGGGATTGATTTCGGCAGCAATCCCAGCCGGGTACTTATCCTTCCAAAAGTCTTCGATCATGGAAGCCCACTCCTCAGCAACGCGAATTCAGCACCGCATTTGATGCGATTATTATTTGTCTGTGTTTGTTATTGGGTGATCTGGCTTTAACCTACGCCGAGAAGTCACAAAGCGCGCCGAGAGTAGCAGCTTTGCCGAGGGTCGACTAGAGCCAAACACGGCCCCTACAGTCATAAACATGACTCAAGAACAGCAATCGGTCATTTTAGAGTAAAAATTCTATTCTTCTGATTTTCCGCTCTAGGGCGGTGTTTTCAGAAGCAAAAAGCTTCGCGGGCAAGCCGCGCTCCTACAGTTCAGCGTCGTCCATCAACAGAACGCACGGCAATGAACTGTAGGAGCGTGGCTTGCCCGCGAAGAGATCCGCAAGGTCGCCGATGTCTACCCGCTAGGCGATGTCGCGCAACTCGCGCCGCAGGATCTTGCCTACCGGCGTCATCGGCAGCGAATCACGCAGCACGATGTGCTTGGGCACCTTGTAGGCGGTGAAGTTTTCCTTGCAGTAGGCCTTGAGTTCCTCGACGCTGACCCCCGCCTCCCGCGCTACCACGAACAGCTTCACCGCCTCGCCGGAACGTTCGTCCGGTACGCCGATCACCGCGCAGTTGGCGACTTTCGGATGGGCCATCACCACGTCTTCGATTTCGTTGGGGTACACGTTGAAACCGGAGACGATGATCATGTCCTTCTTGCGGTCGACGATGCGGACAAACCCGTCCGGGTCGATCACCGCGATATCCCCGGTCTTGAACCAGCCCTCGTCATCGAGCACCTCGGCCGTCGCCTGCGGCTGCTGCCAGTAGCCCTTCATCACCTGCGGGCCCTTGATGCACAGCTCGCCTGGCTGCCCCAGCGGTTGCTCGACGCCATTGTCATCGGTGACCTTCAAGGCCGTGCCCGGCAGTGGCAGGCCGACCGTACCCAGGCGGCCGAGTTCGCCGTAGGGGTTGGTGCAGGCGACCGGCGAGGTCTCGGTCAGGCCGTAGCCTTCGGTGATGCGGCAGCCCGTGGCTTTCTGCCAACGCTCGGCCGTGGCCTTGACCAGCGCGGTACCGCCGGAGTTGGTGAGCTTGAGCGCGGAGAAATCCAGGTTCTTGAACTCCGGATGCTCCATCAGCGCGACGAACAGCGTGTTGAGTCCCAACAGAGCGGAAAACCGCCACTTCTTCAATTCCTTGACGAAGCCACCGATGTCCCGTGGGTTACCGATCAGCACGTTATGGTTGCCGGTGACCATCATGCACATGCAATTCGCGGTGAATGCATAGATGTGGTACAGCGGCAGCGGTGCAATCACCACCTCCTGGCCTTCCTTGAGCAGCGGGTGACCGTCGGTGCCCGTCTGGGACATGCACGCGCGCGCCTGCTGCATGTTCGCCACCAGGTTGCCGTGGGTGAGCATCGCGCCCTTGGCCAGCCCCGTGGTGCCGCCGGTGTACTGCAGCACCGCAATATCGTCGAGGCCGGCCGTCGATGGCTGGATGCCCTGGCCACGGCCCCTGTGCAGGGCACTCTTGAACGAAATGGCCTGGGGCAACTGGTAGGGCGGCACCAGTTTCTTGACCTTGTCGACCACCAGGTTGGTCAGCCAGCCCTTGGCCGGCGACATCAGGTCGCCCATCTTCGCCTCGATCAGGAACTCGATGCCGGTATCGGGCAGCACTTCCTGGACCTTCGAACCGAACAGGTTCAGGTACACCAGCGCACGGGCACCGGAGTCCTTGAACTGGTGGCGCATCTCGCGCACGGTGTACAGCGGGTTGGTGTTGACCACCACCAGGCCGGCGCGCATGGCGCCGAACACGGCGATCGGATAGTGCAGGACGTTGGGCAATTGCACCGCAATGCGATCACCCGGGCGCAGGTCGGTGTGGTTTTGCAGGTAGCCGGCGAAGGCCGCGCTGTAGCGCTCCAGTTCGGCGTAGGTCAGAGTCACGCCCATGCTGCTGAAGGCCGGACGATCCGCGAACTTCTTGCAGGACCGCTCGAACACCTCGATCACCGACTTGTAGGCCCCCGCTTCGATAGCCAGGGGGACGCCGGCCGGGCGTTTGTCATTCCAGAAATCAGGTTGCATTGTTGTTGTCCTCTTGCCTGAGCCTATCCGGAGCCGCTTCGCCGAAGCGAAAGCGTTCATTGGCGGACGGTAGCAGCAATGGGGAATCAGGCAAATATGCCGGACACACTCATTAACATCATGAATCTTGCTGCCAATGTGCAGCTTGGCCTGCTTCCTGATCGAGTATGCGCTATACAATGGGGCGACTGCCTACTCCACCCCCTGCCCCGTCTCGTCCCGTGCAAAGGAACCGCCATGATCCACGACACTTTCTGGCTGACCACGAGTGACCACAGCCGCCTCTACGTCAACCGTTGGCTGCCTCAGGGCGAGCCCGTGGGGCTGGTGATGCTCTCCCATGGCATGGCCGAGCACAGTGGGCGTTATGCCCGCCTGGCCGCGGCGTTGTGCGAGGCCGGCTATGGCCTGTATGCCCCCGACCAGCGCGGGCACGGCAAGACCGCCGAGCACGGCGTGCTCGGGCACTATGCCGACCATGACGGCTGGAGCAGCGTGGTCAGCGACCTGGCCGCGCTCAACCAGCGCATCGGCGAAGAACATCCGGGCAAGCCGATCATCCTGCTCGGGCACAGCATGGGCAGCTACATCGCCCAGGCCTACCTGCTGCACCACAGCGCCAGCCTGCAGGGCGCGATTCTCAGCGGTTCGAACTTCCAGCCCGTGGCCCTCTACCGCGCCGCCCGTGCCATTGCCCGCTTCGAGCGCTGGCGCCAGGGCCCGACCGGCCGCAGCGCGCTGATCGACTGGCTGTCGTTCGGCTCCTTCAACAAGGCCTTCAAGCCCAACCGCACGGCCTTCGACTGGCTCAGCCGCGACCCGCAGGAAGTCGACAAGTACGTCGCCGACCCGCTCTGCGGCTTTCGCTGCACCAACCAGATGTGGATCGACATGCTCGGCGGCCTGCAGCAGATCAGCAAGGCCGCCAACCTGGCGCAGATCGACCCCGGGTTGCCGTTGCTGGTGATGGGCGGCGAGCGGGATCCGGTCAGCGAGGGCAAGCGCCTGAAGGATCTTGCCGACGCATTGCGCCAGGCAGGTAGCCAGAACCTGAAATTGAGCGTCTACCCTCAGGCGCGGCATGAACTCTTCAATGAAACCAACCGCGATGAAGTGACCACCGACGTGCTGCAATGGCTGGAACAGACCCTGGCACATCGTCGGCCGGTGCATGCCGAATAATTTCTATCGTTTAAAATCAATGGTTTGATTTTGAACATCTCTTCACAGGACAGGTATCAGATGACCCAGGTGACCAACACGCCGTACGAAGCCCTCGAAGTCGGCCAGACCGCCAGCTACAGCAAGACCGTGGAAGAGCGCGACATCCAGCTGTTCGCCGCGATGTCCGGTGACCACAACCCGGTGCACCTGGACGCCGAGTTCGCCGCCGCGAGCATGTTCAAGGAGCGGATTGCCCACGGCATGTTCAGCGGCGCGCTGATCAGCGCCGCGGTGGCCTGCGAGCTGCCTGGGCCGGGTACCATCTACCTGGGCCAGCAGATGAGCTTCCAGAAGCCGGTGAAGATCGGCGACACCCTGACCGTGCGTCTGGAAATCCTCGAAAAGCTGCCGAAGTTCCGCGTGCGCATCGCTACCCGCGTGTTCAACCAGCGTGATGAGCTGGTGGTGGACGGCGAAGCGGAAATCCTCGCGCCACGCAAACAGCAGACCGTGACCCTGACCAGCCCGCCACCCATCACCATCGGCGGCGTCTGAACAGCACGAGGCGAGTGGGCACTGCATGAAAAAACGCCGGATCGACCGGCGTTTTTTTATTCAACCAGCCACTCAGCTGGCACGAGCGATATTACGCAGCGCCTTGACCTGGTCATGGTTGCGCAGCACACCCTGGTACTGGCGATCGACCAGATCGCGCAGCCCCATCATGTTGTGCTTGGCCAGTTTTTCCAGGGCTTCGCGATAAGCCTTCTTGGCATGGTCCTCACCCCGCTCCGCCTCGTTGAGCACCGCTTCTTCACCCTTGCCGGTGAACAGGGCCTTCACGTCGACCCAGCGCCGATGCAGGTCGCCGGCAACACTGGTGGAGGTTTCCGGATCGCCACCCAGACGGCGTACTTCAGCCTGCAGCTCTACTGCGGCGGCCGCGCACTCGCTGGAGCGCTTGGCGAACAGCGCCTTGAGTTCGGGGTGCTTGATATCCTCGGCACAGGTCTTGAAGCCTTCCTGGCCATCCTTGCTGACCTCGATCAGGTGGTTGAGGATCGAAATGGCTTCTTTATTAACGTCGGTCATGACTCAATTCCTTCTGGTGGTGGAAGTTGAGTAGTACGTTGCAGCCGCCATGCCAGCTCTCTTGTTTTATTTTTTATCTTATTTTTCAATAAGTTAATAAAATTCAAAAAATCTGTATCAATGTTATTTGCATGATCTGTCAATTGGCCTGCATGCAGAATGCCGGTATGTTTCCTGTTGCGTGGACACCTGAGGCAAGCCCTGCATGAACCCTGAGAAACTCGAACTGCTGGTCACCCGCGAAATGCCCTTCGGCAAGTACAAGGGGCGGATTCTCGCCGACCTGCCCGGCCCATACCTGAACTGGTTCGCCCGCGAAGGCTTCCCTCAGGGTGAGCTCGGCGGCCTGCTGGCGCTGATGCAGGAGATCGACCACAACGGTCTCGGCGACCTGCTCGACCCGTTGCGCGTCAAACACGGCAAACCCAAACCCCGCCACTGAAGCCCCACCATCGAAGGACAGGCCCCTATGCCAAGGAATGAAGACAACGCCCGCGACGAACACTTCTGGCAAACCGTGGCCCGACGCTACGACGTCGAGCCGGGTCCGATCAACCTGGAGAACGGCTACTTCGGCCGCATGACCCATCGGGTGATGGAGGCCTATCAACGCAATATCGACTTCATCAACCGCAGCAACTCGGTGCATGTGCGCCAACATTTCGACCAGATCGGAATCGCCGACATTCGCGCCGACCTGGCCGAACTCATGGGGGTCAGCGACCAGGCCATCACCTTCAGCCAGAACGCCACCGCCTCCCTGCAGGCATTGATCCGCAACTACAACCGACTGCAACCGGGCGACCAGGTGCTGTACAGCGACCTGGAATACGAAACGGTGAAGAGCGCCCTGAACTGGCTGGAACGCTATCGCGGCGTCCAGGTGATCCGTATCGAGCACGCGCACCCGGCCAGCTACGAAACCCTGCTGGCGAGCTACCAAGAAGCCTTCGTGCGCTACCCACGACTGAAACTGATGGCGCTGACCCACGTCACCCATCGCACCGGGTTGGTGATGCCGGTGCAGGCCATCGTCGAGATGGCCACGGAACACGGGGTCGATGTGATTCTCGACGGCGCCCATGCCCTCGGACAGCTCGAATTCGACCTGCCGACGCTGGGCGTGGCGTTTGCCGGTTTCAACCTGCAGAAATGGATCGGCTCGCCGCTGAGCCTGGGGGTAACCTACATCGCCCCCGAGCGCCTGGCCGATATCGATCCGGACATGGGCGAGACGCATTTTCCGCTCACCGACATACGCTCGCGCACGCCCCACAGCACGCCGAACATTCCAGCGCTGATGACCTTGCCGACGGTGTTTGCCGAACACCGCGAACTCGGTGGTGCCGCAGGCAAGGGCGCACGCCTGGCCTACCTGCGCAACCTGTGGGTGAGCGAAGCACGCGCGATGCCCGGTATCGAGGTGCTGACCCCGGACGATCCGCGCCTGTATGGCGCGATCACCTCGCTACGCTTTACCCGCCAGGCGGACCAGCAACGGATGGCCGAGCGCTTGCTCAACGAGTACAACCTGTTCACCGTGGCGCGCAGTGGGTCGGCTTGTGGGCCCTGCATTCGGGTGACCCCCGGGCTCACCACCTCGGCACAAGACATTGACCAGTTGATCAAGGCACTCGCCGAGCTGGGTGGCTGAGCTGGACGCTGCGGGTTGCCTGATCCATTGCTATCGCCAGCAAACCGGCTCCTGCAGGGCCGGTACCGGACGCAAGATGGCCCCTTGTGGGAACCGGCTTGCTGGCGATAGCGTCCCTCCAGACACCACGGGACATCAGCCTGTAAGCGCCTTTTCTTCGGGCAAAAAAAAACGGTGCGCCGACCAAGCGCACCGTAAAGCCGTAGAACACACAACGAATTCGGTAGGGAGGGATCAGTCCAGCAGGGCCAGGGCCTCGGCCGTGCACTCCTGGATACGGCCCCAGTCGCCGTTCTTGATCCACTCCGGATCGAGCATCCAGCTGCCGCCGACGCACATGACGTTTTTCAGCGCCATGTAGCTCTTGATGTTGGCCGGGCCGACACCCCCGGTCGGGCAGAATTTCACTTCGCCGAACGGGCCGCCCAGGGCCTTGATCGCCGCCACGCCGCCGCTGACTTCCGCCGGGAACAGCTTGAAGCGGCGATAGCCCAGGGCATAGCCCTCCATGATCCCCGAGGCGCTGCTGATCCCCGGCAACAGCGGAATCGGGCTGTCGACGCTCGCTTCCAGCAGGTCACGGGTGATGCCCGGGGTGACGATGAACTGCGAACCTGCCGCCTCGGCTGCCGCCAGCATCTGGCGATCGAGCACGGTACCGGCGCCGGTCACCAGCTCCGGGCGCTGCTCACGCAAGATCTCGATGGCCTTGAGCCCGAATTGCGAGCGCAGGGTCACTTCCAGCGCGGTCAGGCCGCCAGCGGCCAGGGCGTCGGCCAGCGGCAGCACATCCTGCTCGCGGGCAATGGTGATGACTGGCAGGATCCGCGCGCGGGTGCACAGCTCATCGATCAGGGCGACCTTGTCTGCCATGGAGACGGTCGGGGCATTTTTTGTCATAGCGGCTGATCCTTGGCTCATGGGCACCAGTAAATCTCTAGGGGGGGTTGCAGAAACGCACGAACCGGCATGGCAGCGAGGTCATCGCCGGCCAGCGCGGCATTCAGGGTGGTCAGTTTCGACTGACCGGAAATCGCCAACACGGTAAAGGTCGCCGAAGCCAGCAAGGCCCGGCTCATGGTCAGCCGCTGGTGCGGCACGGTCGGAGCCAGCATCGGCCAGACACGCCGGCTGCCGTCGACCTGCAGGGCGGCCTGCAGGTTCGGGCTGTCCGGGAACAGCGAAGCGGTATGCCCGTCATCGCCCATGCCCAGCACCAGCACGTCGATGTCCGGCAGTTCGGCGAGGAACTGGTCGGCCTGCAGCGCCGCCTCTTCCAGGTTGGCGGCGGCGTTGTACAGGCCGATGAAGCGCGCCTTGGCCGCCGCACCCTGCAGCAGGTAGCGCTTGAGCAACCCGGCATTGCTGTCGGCATGCTCGACCGGTACCCAGCGCTCGTCGGCCAGGCTGATCACCACCTTGCTCCATTCCAGCTCCTGCCTGGCCAGGTGCTGGAAGAACGCCACCGGGCTGCGCCCGCCAGAGACCACCAGGGTTGCCACGCCACGCGCGGCAATCGCCGTGCGCAGCTGTTGTGCCACCGCCAGGGCCTGGCCTTCGGCCAACAGCGCCGGCGTGCGGAACTCACGCCCGGTCACGCCATCGGGCAACTTCAACTCAGATATCGCCATACCACGACCTCCCATCCCGCGTAATCAGTGCGATGGAGCTCATCGGCCCCCAGGATCCGGCGGCATACGGCTTGGGCGCATCGCCGGACTTTTTCCAGCCGGCGATCAGCTGGTCGCACCACCTCCACGCGGCTTCGATTTCATCTTTGCGGACAAACAGGTTCTGGTTGCCGTGCATCACTTCCAGCAGCAGACGCTCGTAGGCATCCGGAATCCGCGCACTGTGGTAGGTGTCGGAGAAGTTCAACTGCAGCGGCCCGCTGCGCAGTTGCATGCCCTTGTCCAGGCCCTGGTCCTTGGTCATCACCCGCAGGGAAATGCCTTCGTCCGGTTGCAGGCGGATGATCAGCTTGTTGCTGATCTGCAGGCGCTGCTCGGGGGCGAAGATGTAGTGCGACGGTTCCTTGAAGTGGATGACGATCTGCGACAGCTTCTGCGCCATGCGCTTGCCGGTCCGCAGGTAGAACGGCACGCCGGCCCAGCGCCAGTTGCGGATGTCGGCACGCAGGGCGACGAAGGTCTCGGTGTCGCTCTGGGTGTTGGAATTCTCTTCTTCCAGGTAGCCCGGCACGGAGCGGCCATCGCTGTGGCCAGCGATGTACTGGCCGCGTACCACCTGGGTGGTCAGGCCTTCCGGGCTGATCGGCGCCAGGGCCTTGAGCACCTTGACCTTCTCGTCGCGGATGCTGTCGGCGGAGAGGTCGGCCGGCGGGTCCATGGCGATCAGGCACAGCAGCTGCAGCAGGTGGTTCTGGATCATGTCGCGCAGCTGGCCGGCCTTGTCGAAGTAGCCCCAACGGCCTTCGATGCCGACTTTCTCGGCGACGGTGATTTCCACGTGGGAAATGTAGTGCTGGTTCCACTGGGTCTCGAACAGGCTATTGGCGAAGCGCAGGGCGATCAGGTTCTGCACCGTCTCCTTGCCCAGGTAGTGGTCGATGCGATAGGTGCGGTTCTCCGGGAAGAACTGCGCCACCGCGTCGTTGACCTTGCGCGACGACTCCAGGTCCGAACCGATCGGTTTCTCCAGCACCACCCGGGTATTTTCAGCCAGGCCGACCTTGGCCAGGTTCTCGCAGATCCCACCGTACACCGCGGCGGGCGTGGCGAAATAGGCGATCAGCTGTTCGCCGGGACCGACGGTTTCGGCCAGGGCCACGTAGTCATCGGCCTTGAGGAAGTCCACATGCAGGTAGCTCAGGCGGCCGAGGAAACGCTCGACAACCGCTTCGTCGATTTCCTTCGCCTCGACGAATTCGCGCAGCTCGCTGGCGATGGTCGCCAGGTGCTCGTCGACACTGCCCGGCTCGCGGGCCAGGGCGAGAATGCGCGTGTCCTCGTGCAGCAGGCCGGCGCCATCCAGGTGATACAAGGCAGGAAACAGCTTGCGCAGCGCGAGGTCGCCGAGGGCGCCGAACAAGGCAAAGGTGCACGGTTCAACCGTTATCGAGGGCATGATGTTTGTTCTTTTATCAAGTTAAACGATAAATACCTTTTTTCGAGGCATCACTCAAGGAAAAAATGTAGTAATAACCACAACATTTCTTCAAAATCACGATTGCGAGTGGTGGTCCACAGGCACCATCAGTAGGATAGGCCACCGCCGAGAGCTGCCAAGGCACGCTCTCCCATGCATTGCAGAACCAAGGAACACCAACATGGACCGCGTGCGAAATCTGCTGGAACAGATCCAGAATCGCCTCGAAGACCTGAACAAGGCCGAGCGCAAAGTCGCCGAAGTCATCCTGCTCAACCCGCAGCAGGCGACCCGCTACAGCATCGCCGCCCTCGCCCAGGCGGCCTCGGTCAGCGAACCGACGGTGAACCGCTTCTGCCGTTCGTTCGACGTCAGCGGCTACCCCGAACTCAAGCTGCAACTGGCGCAGAGCCTGGCCAGCGGGGCGGCCTACGTCAGCCGCGCGGTAGAAGCCGATGACGATTCCGAGGCCTACACGCAAAAAATCTTCGCCAGTGCCATCGCTTCCCTGGACAGCGTGTGCAAGGTGCTGGATCCGGATCTGGTCAACCGTGCCGTCGATCTGCTGACCCAGGCCCGGCAGATCCACTTCTTCGGTCTCGGGGCATCCGCGCCGGTGGCCATGGATGCCCTGCACAAGTTCTTCCGCTTCAACATCTCGGTCACGGCCCATGCCGACGTCCTGATGCAGCGCATGATCGCCTCGGTCGCCCATACCGGCGAGCTGTTCGTGATCATCTCCTACACCGGCCGTACGCGGGAACTGGTGGAAGTGGCACGCATCGCCCGGGCCAACGGCGCTTCCGTGCTCGGACTGACCGCCGCCGGCTCGCCGCTGGCCCGCGCCAGTACCCTGAGCCTGAACATCCCGTTGCCGGAGGACACCGACATCTACATGCCGATGACCTCGCGGATCGTGCAACTGACCGTGCTCGACGTGCTGGCCACCGGCATGACCCTGCGTCGCGGCGTGGACTTCCAGCCGCACCTGCGCAAGATCAAGGAAAGCCTCAACGCCAGCCGTTATCCGGTCGGCGACGAGTACGACTGAGCACTGCGGGACCGGTTGCCGCAGGGTTGCCGTGAGCAGCCTTTGTGGCGAGCGGGCTTGCCCGCGCTGGGCTGCAAGGCAGCCCTGAGGTCAGTCGACGTGCTCTACCAGATAAAACGGTCTGCCTGCTCTTGCGACTGCTTTGCAGTCGAGCGCGGGCAAGCCCGCTCGCCACAATTCCACAATTCCACAATTCCTCAAGTCCTCAAGTCCTCAAGTCCTCAAGTCCTCAAGTCCTCAAGTCCTCAAGTCCTCAAGTCCTCAAGTCCTCAAGTCCTCAAGTAGCAAGCCACAAGCCACAAGCCACAAGCCACAAGCCACAAGCCACAAATAGATCTCATCAGACCTGCGCGCGCGCCTGCAAGCTCAGGTGCGCCCGCTCTCCCGGTGCCAAACAGAGGCTATCGGTGCCACCGCTGGCCGCCTCGACACAGACGAACCCCATCACCTCGCTCCAGCTCACGCCGAGCAACGGCCGCGGCCCCGGATGCCAGACCACGGTGTCGGCACTGTCGCCGGTATCGATACATAACTCACGCTGCCAGGCACGATCCTTGAGCTGCAGTTCGCCCTCGTGCTGGAACACCCGCTGGCAGCCGCCATCGACCCGCAATTCGCCCTGCTGCTGGCAAACCTGGCGGCTCAAGTGGTCATATCCCTGCACTCCATCGAGTCCAGACAGCGCTACCTCGCCGACGTCGCCGATACGCCAGTAGGCGTGCAGAGCATGGCTCAACTGGCAAGGCTCACTGTCCTGGTGCTCGGTGCTCAGGCGCAGATCCATGCTGTCACCGAGGTGCGCATGCAGGTCCACCTGCCAATCGCACAGCTGCAATCGCCAGTGCAGGCTGACGCCCTGTTCATCGGAACGGCTCTCCAGCAACTTCCAGTCGATCAGGCGCGCCCAGCCATGGGAAGGCCAGGCATTTTCGCTCGGATGGCGGCCATACCACGGCCAGCATACCGGCACCCCACCACGAATCGCACCGACCTGCGGCCATTTCGCCGCGCACCACAACCAGGGCTTCTGCCCGCGCGGCTGGAAGTGCAGCAACTGCGCGCCCTGGCGACTGAACACCGCCTGGCACAGCGGATGATCGATCACCAGCACTTCACGCTGTTGAAAGCGCTCCCACTGGAACACCGGCTGCTCGCGCCGGGACTTGAAGAAACGTTGTAGCGGTTGCTCGTGCATGTGCCGCGAATCCTGGAATCTCTATCGTCGTGAAGCCAACGCGTCCTGCTGCGCAAAAAAAAGCGGACGGTCGGGTGACCATCCGCAAGATGCGCACATAGAGAGAGAGCTTATCAGCCGACGCCTCAGAACACCGACTGAATTTTCAGACCGGCCACCAGGGCGTTATCGACTTGATCCACACCACCCGGATGAGTGATGTACTGCAGGTTCGGACGCACGGTCAGCCAGTTGGTGACGTGGATACCGTAGTTGAGCTCGTAGTTGTACTCGGTGTCGCGCAGTGGCGAGTACAGCGGGTTGTCATAGTCGCTGACACCAATGGCGGCGTTGGCCAGCTCGGCGTTCTTCTTCACGTCGTCGTTGACATGGATACGGGCGACGCCGAAGCCGATGTCATCCTTGGGACGCGCATCGAACGGCCCCTTGTACACCAGCATCAGCGACTGGTAGTTGTCGACGACGTTGGTGTCCTTGTCGTGGAAGGTCGCGTTGGCGGCGATGTTCAGGCCGCGGGAAGCGTCACCGTTATGGGTGGTCAGCTGCTGCTGCGCGACGAACCAGTAGCCGTGCTTGCTGTCATGGATGCGATAGGCGTTGCCGGTGGTCGCGGCATCAGCACCATTGACGTCCTCACGTACGTCGTTGGCCGGTGCCGTGCTCTTGTAGTAGCCAACCCGGTATTCGCCCGGCAGGCTGTTGAGCTTCGGCGACCAGACCAGCTCGACCGGCAGCACGGTACCCTTGGTGCCACTGCCGCTGAGCTTGAAGCCGTTGCCGTGTTCCAGCTGCGAGGGGTTCTGGTTGTACGCGCCGATCTGTGCATACAGCTCAGGCGTGATGTTGTACTTCACGCGCAGTGCCGCCTGGCTGACCGGCCAGTTGTACCAGATGCCGGTCGCCCAGTTGCCCACCTGGGAGCCGCAGAATGCCAGGTTCTGGAATTCGCATGGGAAGGTGTTGAAGTCTTCGCCTTCGCCGAAGTAACCGGCCTTGACGTCGAGCTTGCCGTCGAAGAACTGGTGCTGGATCCACAGTTGGGTCAGGCGGACCATGTGGCCACGGCCGTAGACTTCCTGGGAAGAGCTCAGGGTGCCAGCACGCGGATCGCCGATACGATCGTTGGAGATGTTCTGGCCGTTACGGTTGGTCAGCTGGATCTTCGCCTGGGTGTTGTCCCAGCCCAGCAGCTTCTGCAAGTCAAGCGCGGCGCCAAGGCCGAACTGGTCGCTGTAGCGCGCCGTCTTGTCGTCGTTGTAGCCGCCGTGCAGGTTGCCACCGACCTCACCGACGTAGTCCATCTTGATGTCGATACCCTGCTCGATCAGGCGGGTCCGTTCGCCACCCCAGTCGCCGGTCATCCATTTGGAGTCGGCGCTGAACGCGTCGTCCGCCACGGCATGGCCGGCCATGACCAGGGCTGCTGCCGCTGACAGTTGGCAGATCAGTCGGCTGTTGGTGTTCCTCTTTTTCATCCCTACATCCTCGTCTTTATTTTTATTAACAGTTTTTATTGAACGTGGTTTACATCGATTGCGACGGGCGGCGAGCCGCCCGTCCTGAGTTCAGCGGCCCTTGAACTGCGCGACGTTGTCGCCGCTCGACTGGGGCCGGGACTGCATCACCTGACCCAGGCGCTCGCCGGTCGCGGCATCGAACAGCAACACCTTGGCCGGATCGAATTGCAGGGTCAGGGTCTCGCCCACCTGTGGCGCCACGTCCGGCGCCAGGCGGCAGCAGACCTTGCTGTCGTTGAGGGTGACGAATACCAGGGTGTCCGGACCGGTCGGCTCGGTGACCTGCACCTCGGCGCGAATGCTCGGCAAGCCGGTATCCCCGGAAGCCAGCAGGATCTGCTCGGGACGCAGGCCCAGCACCACTTCGCGATCTTCCAGCCCCGCCTCACTGGTGTTCAGCGGCAGTTCGCAGCGCGCCTGGCCGCTGTCGAGCAGCGCCACCAGGCGGCCGTCCTTGCGCTGCAGGCGCAGCGGAATGAAATTCATCGGCGGCGAACCGATGAAGCTGGCGACGAACTGGTTGGCCGGGTCGTTGTAGATCTCTTTCGGGGTACCGAACTGCTGGATGATGCCGTCCTTCATCACCGCCACCTTGTCACCGAGGGTCATCGCCTCGATCTGGTCGTGGGTGACGTAGACCGTGGTGGTCTTCAGGCGCTGGTGCATCAGCTTCATTTCGGTACGCATCTCGACCCGCAGCTTGGCATCGAGGTTCGACAGCGGCTCGTCGAACAGGTAGATCTTCGGCCGCCGTGCCAGCGCCCGGCCCATCGCCACGCGCTGCTGCTGGCCACCGGAGAGCTGGCCCGGCTTGCGGTTGAGCAGGTGTTCGATCTGCAACAGCTTGGCGACCCGGGCGACTTCCTCGTCGATGGCCGACTGGTTCATCTTGCGGATCTTGAGGCCGAATTCGATGTTCTCGCGCACGCTCATGGTCGGGTACAGCGCATAGGACTGGAACACCATGGCGATGTCGCGATCCTTGGGGCTCATGCCGCTGACATCCTGGTCGCCGATCATGATCGCGCCACCGGTGATGCTCTCCAGGCCCGCGATGCAGTTCATCAGGGTCGACTTGCCGCAGCCCGAGGGGCCGACGAGGATCAGGAACTCACCGTCCTTGATCGACAGTTCGATGTTCTTCAGGGTGTCCGGCAGGCCGGCGCCATAGGTCTTGTTTACGTTGCGAAGTTCGAGCGTTGCCATGATTACCCCTTGACTGCGCCGGCCGTCAGCCCGCGCACGAAATACTTGCCTGCGACCACATAGACCAGCAGCGTCGGCAGCCCGGCGATCATCGCCGCCGCCATGTCCACGTTGTATTCCTTGACCCCGGTGCTGGTGTTGACCAGGTTGTTCAGCGCCACGGTGATCGGTTGCGAATCACCGCTGGAGAACACCACGCCGAACAGGAAGTCGTTCCAGATCTGGGTGAACTGCCAGATCAGGCAGACCATGATGATCGGGGTCGACATCGGCAGGATGATCCGCCGGAAGATGGTGAAGAACCCCGCGCCATCCAGGCGTGCCGCCTTGACCAGCGCATCGGGGATGCTCACGTAGTAGTTGCGGAAGAACAGCGTGGTGAAGGCCAGGCCGTAGACCACGTGGACGAACACCAGGCCGGTGGTGGTACTGGCCAGGCCCATCTTGCCGAGGGTGAACGAAGCCGGCAGCAGCACGGTCTGGAACGGCAGGAAGCAGCCGAACAGCAGCAGGCCGAAGAACAGTTGCGAGCCGCGAAAGCGCCACATCGACAGCACGTAGCCGTTCAACGCACCGATGGCGGTGGAGATCAGCACCGCCGGAACGGTGATCTTGATCGAGTTCCAGAAGTAGCCGTTGACCGTGGCCCAGGCCTTGATCCAGCCGATGTCGGTGAACACCGTCGGCCAGCTCAGCAGGTTGCCGGTGCTGATGTCATCCGGCGACTTGAAGCTGGTCAGCAGCATCACCACCAGCGGCACCAGGTACAGCAGCACGGCGACCAGCAGTACCGCGTGGATGGCGATGCGACTCAGGCTGAGGGAGGGTTTGTCGGTGAGACTAGTCATGACGCTTGGTCCTCAGCTCGGAGTACAGGTAAGGCACGATGATCGCGAGAATCGCACCGAGCATCAGGATCGCACTGGCCGAGCCCATGCCCATCTGGCCGCGACTGAAGGTGAAGGAATACATGAACATCGCCGGCAGGTCGGACGAATAGCCAGGACCGCCCGCGGTCATTGCCGCCACCAGGTCGAAGCTCTTGATCGCGATGTGCGCCAGGATCATCACTGCACTGAAGAACACCGGGCGCAGGCTGGGCAGCACCACTTTCCAGTAGATCTTCGGCATGCTCGCGCCGTCGATCTGGGCGGCACGGATGATCGACTGGTCGACCCCGCGCAGGCCGGCGAGGAACATCGCCATGATGAAGCCCGAAGCCTGCCAGACCGCAGCGATGACCAGGCAGTAGACCACGCGATCGGGGTCGATCAGCCAGTCCAGGCGGAAGCCTTCCCAGCCCCAGTCACGCAGCAGCTTGTCCAGGCCCATGCCCGGGTTGAGCAGCCACTTCCAGGCGGTGCCGGTGACGATCATCGACAGTGCCATGGGGTACAGGTAGATGGTGCGGATGAACCCTTCGCGACGGATGCGCTGGTCGAGAAACACCGCCAGCATCACACCGATCGCCAGGGTGATGGCGATGAACAGGCCGCCGAACAGCGCCAGGTTCTTGCTCGCCACCCACCAGCGGTCGTTGTCGAACAACCGCGCGTATTGCGCCAGGCCAACCCACTTGTAGGTCGGCAGGAACGTCGAGTTGGTGAACGACAGGACGAACGTCCACAGGATGTAGCCGTAGAAGCCCACCAGCACGATGAACATGCTCGGTGCCAGCACCAGCTTGGGTAGCCAGCGCTGCAGGAAATCGAACGGCGAGGCCTTGCTGAACACAGCAACAGAGCTCATGGGAAAATCCAGTACAGGGAAAAGGAACTGCTTCAGCGCCCTCGGTAGGAGCCGGGCTTGCCCGCGAACACGGTGTGTCAGTCAACGAATGCGTCGGCTGATGTAGCGCTTTCGCGGGCAACCCCTGCTCCTACAGGGAGGGGGCGTTTACTTGGCGGACTTGACCGCCGCGCCAAGTTTCTTCGCCGCATCGGCCGGGTCGGCTTTCGGGTCGTTGATGTAGTTGGTCACGACGTCAAAGAACGCGCCCTGAACGGCCAGTGTGGTCGCCATGTTGTGCGCCATGCTTGGCTGCAGGCCACCCGTCTTGGCATCGGCCAGGAAGTCCTTGGCAGCGGTCTGCGCGCAGGAGTCGAAGCCATACTTGGCCATGTCGGCCAGCATGTCGTTGCGCACCGGGATCGAGCCCTTGTTGATGCTGAAGACCTTCTGGAAGTTCTCGCCCAGCACCACCTTGGCGATATCCTGCTGGCCCGCCGCCGTGCCCTTGTCCTTCTGCTTGAACACCGCCAGGGAGTCGATGTTGTAGGTGAAGGCCTTGTCGGTACCCGGGAAGGCTACGCACTGGTAGTCCTTGCCGGCGACTTTCTTGGCCGCGGTCCACTCGCTCTTGGCCCAGTCACCCATGATCTGCATGCCGGCCTTGCCATTGATGACCTTGGCCGCTTCCAGGTTCCAGTCCTGGCCCTTGCCGTCGACGTCCATGTAGGTCGCGACCTTCTTCAGCTCGGTCAGGGCCTTGACCATTTCAGGACCGGTCAGGGCGGCGTTGTCCAGGTCGACCAGGGCTTTCTTGTAGCCATCAACCCCCATCACCGAGAGCACCACCGCTTCGAATACGGTGCTGTCCTGCCAAGGCTGGCCACCATGGGCGAGCGGAATGAAGCCGGCGGCCTTGAGCTTGTCGCCGGCAGCGTAGAATTCCTGGAGGGTGGTCGGCGCCTTGTCGATGCCGGCCTTCTTGAACACTTCGGGGTTGATCCACAGCCAGTTGACGCGGTGGATGTTGACCGGTACGGCGACGTAGTCACCGTCGTACTTCACGGTGTCGGAGACTTTCTTGTCGAGCAGGCTGTCCCACTTCTCTTCCTTGGCAACGTCCTTCAGGACGTCGGTGTCGAGCAGGCCGGTGGAAGCCCATTCCTGGATGTCGGGCCCCTTGATCTGGGCGACGCCCGGCGGGTTGCCGGCAACGGCACGGCTTTTCAGCACGGTCATGGCCGTGGCACCGCCACCGCCGGCGACAGCGCCGTCCTTCCAGGTGAAGCCGTCTTTTTCGACCTGGGCCTTGAGTACGTCGACAGCCGCTTTTTCACCACCGGACGTCCACCAGTGAACCACTTCCACACTCCCTTTGGAGTCGGCAGCCAGTGCGCTGAGGGGGAACAACGAGGCGAGGGAAATCACTGCGGCGAGGCGAGAAATCGAATTCATCTGAAGTACCTTTCTTGTTGTTATGCATGCAAGTCTGGTGCTTGCGCTGCAACGGATTCTAGTAAAGGCGCGTGCCCTCGCAGGTAACGAAGGGACGCGCAAATGTCACCGCATGGTTACATGAATCAGACCGCGGTTTTGGGCGCAAAGTGCCGAGCCAGAGCGCTCGCCAGGCTCGGCGCCAGCGGCAGGCAGGGTAACAGGACTGCCTGGTAGGCGTGATAGAGGTCGGGCTTGCCACCCCAGATTCGCGCGCTGGGCCGGTTGTGTGCGTCCAGTTCGTGATGCCAACTGCCCTGTAGCCGGTCGATGAAATACAGCTCGTTGAAGTCCCAGAAGCGCCGGTACCAGGTCTCGTATTGCGGCTCTCCCGTGCGTCGCAACAGCGCCGCCGCCGTCGCGCTGGCCTCGCAGTGGACCCAGTGCAGGCGCTCGCTGACCACCGGGCGATTTTCCCAGTCCAGGGTGTAGACCACGCCTGGTCGGCCGTCCGCCGCCCAGGCATGGCGACAGGCGCCGGCAAACAGCTCGCGGGCATCCTCCAACAACCATTCTGGAGTCTGCAGCCCGGCCGCACGGCGGGCCGCCTCGAGGTGCAGCAGCAGCCGGGACCATTCGAAGGCATGCCCCGGCGTCGTGCCATAGGGACGGAAACCGTCGGCAGGATTGTCCTCGTTGTAGTCACGCCGGGGCTGCCATTGGCGGTCAAAATGCTCGATGACCGCAAAGCCGTTGCCCGCCGCCTGCTGGTGAATCAGCCGCTCGACGATCCGCAGCGCGCGCTCCAGCCACCGGCTGTCGCCCGTGACGTCGGCCAGCGCAAGAAAGGCCTCGGTGCCGTGCATGTTGCTGTTGGCGCCGCGATAGGCCTCCTCGTTGCTCCAGTCGCGAGCGAAGGACTCGCGCAAGGCGCCCTCCTCCTCGCTCCAGAAATGCGTGTCGATTACCCGGATCGCCTCGGCCAGCAGGCCCGGCGCATCCTGGCTGCCGGCGACTACCGCCGAGCTGGCGGCAAGCGCGACGAAGGCATGCAGGTAGGCGGCCTTGCCGCTGTTGCCGTCACGCTGTTGCGCCGTGGCGTACCAGCCGCCGAAGGTCGCGTCGCGCAGCGGCCCCCAGAGTGCGGCGACGCCATGCTCGACCAGCGGCAGGCAGCCAGGAATACCCTGGACATGGGCCATGGCAAAACAGTGGGTCATGCGCGCGGTGTTCATGGTCTCGGCCGTGGCCTGGGGCGGCAGGTACCCCTGGGCGTCGAGATTGCCGAACCCCTCGTCGAGCCTGGCGGCCCTGGCGAACGCCAGCAGGCGGCGCCCTTCGTCCATCAACCAGGCATGGTGGGCAGGAGCGTTCAGCCAGCTGCCGAACGAAAATTCAAGGCTATCGCCAGTCATGCACTTCACCTTTCTTGTTATCGAGGCGGCAGGTCGCACGCCCGTGGTGCAACGGATTCTAACCAGCGCCCCGAGGACGGCAGGTAACGAAGGCCGAGGAAAATGTCACCAGCCGGTGACAATCCAGGAGCCTTGAAGCGCCGCTCTCTCGTCAGGATCTTTCATGACGCAAAGTAGGAAAATTGCCGATTAGGTCGCTTCCCTTTCCGTTGTAGGAGCTATCCCTAAAGCGCTTTCCCACATTGAAGCTCGACTTTGCCTGGGCGAATCTCGGCAAGCGTCATTCATGACCTGCCCCATGAACAGCCGGCGCCCGCTAAGGAGGCATGCCCCATGGTCAACGACAATCCGTATCCGGCCCACCCGTGCTGCATCTACCCCTTGCATCAGGACGACCGGCTGTACGCCTGGAAAGTGGAGGTGCGCCGGGGCGCCAAGCTGCTGGTCCGGACGTTCACCTTCGAGGAACACGGCGGCGAGCAGCCCGCGCGACTGGCTGCCGAGTCGTACCGCAACGCCCTGGTGCTGAAAATGCCGGCGCCGCAGACCTATGCCAGCCGCCAGCGCCTGCTGCCGCACAACACCAGCGGTCATCCGGGCGTCATCAGGATCGAGACCCACAACATCGGCTATTGGCGCGCCAGTACGCGAATCCATGGTTACAACCTGAGCCGCAGCTTCAGTGTCGAACGCCATGGCGAGGAACAGGCCAAGCGCCTGGCACTCAACGAACGCCAGCGGCAACTGGCGCTGTGTGAGGAGCCCTACGAAGAGGCCATGAAGATCCTGCAGCAGCATTTCAGCCAGACCAACGTTCGCGTGCGCGAGCGCCGTATCCAGGCGGCCATCGGCCAGGCGCGGGGACGTCGCGACTCAGCCGACAACCCGGGTAGGAACGAACGGGAAGCGCAACTGAGCATCAGCCCGGAGCAGGCCTCGCTGTCGATCAGTCGGCATTTCGCGGCAAGAACAAGGTAACCCGCAATCCGCCTTCGCGCAGGTTCTGCAGGCTCACTTCGCCGCCATGGCTGTGGGCGATGTTGCGTGCGATCCCCAGGCCCAGGCCATAACCCTGCTGCTGCCCGGACAACCGGAAATGCGGCTCGAACACCTGCTCCAGACGCTGCTCGGGTACCCCGGGGCCTTCGTCGTCGACATGCAGGATGAACGCGCTGTCGTCGTCCTCGATGTGCAGGTGAGCGCGCTCGCCGTACTTGAGGGCATTGTCGATCAGGTTGCCCATGCAGCGGCGCAGGGCCAGCGGCTTGCCGGGATAGGTAGCCAGCGCCCGGCCATCGAGGCTGACCAGGCCGTTACCGTCGGGCGACAGGTAGCATTCGACCAGGGTATCGAGGGCCTGGTTGAGGTCCACCGGCTCGATGTTCTCGTGGATGTCGGTGTCCTTCACGCATTGCAGCGCGCCCTTGACCAGCATCTCCAGTTCGTCGAGATCGCGCCCGAACTTCAACTGCATCTGCTCATCCTCGAGCAGCTCGACCCGCAGGCGCAGGCGGGTAATGGGCGTCCGCAGGTCGTGGGAGATCGCACTGAACAACTGGCTGCGCTCGGTCAGGTAGCGACTGATGCGCTCACGCATGGTGTTGAGCGCCCGGCCGACCTCCATCACTTCGCTGCCACCCCCCTCGAGCACCGGCCGTACCTCTTCGGCCCCCAGCGACATGTCCCGGGCCGCGCGCGCCAGACGCTTGAGCGGCCGGCTCTGCCAATGCACCAGCAAGCCGATGAACAGCAGCAGGAAACCGCTGGTGAGCAGGATGAACCAGACCTGCTGGGCCGGCAGCCCCTCCTCCTCCAGGCTGGTGTAGGGTTCGGGCAACAGCGAAGCGATGTACAGCCATTCGCCGGGCGACATCTGGATCTGCGTCACCAGTACCGGCGGGTTCACCGGTTCCAGGGTCAGCGCATAGTGGGCCCAGGAGCGCGGCAGCTCATCGAGCTTCAGGCCACCGTTGAAGATCCGCAGATTGTCCGGGCTGACGAAGTTCACCGATATGTCCACGTCGTTGCCCAGGGACTGGCGCAACACCTCATGGACCGCTTCGAGCACGGCGGTCTTGCGCGGCGTCGGACCGAGCAGTTGCATGTCCAGCGGCTTGTCGTTGAGGGTCACGACGAACCGCGTCCCGCCCATACTGCGCAACTGGTCGAGCACCAGTGGGCGATAGGCCAGGGGCAATGAACGCAGGTAGCTGACGCTGGCAGTCATCGAGTGGGCGAGGCTGCGGGCACTGGTCACCAGCCCCTCGAGCTGGGTGGCCCGCAGTTGCGACAGCCAGATGACGCTGGACAGCGCCTGGGCCAGCAGTACCGCGAACAGCGTCAGCAGCAGCATCCTGCCGAGCAGCGAGCGCGGCACCGGCAGGCGCTGGCGCAGTTCAGAGAGCATTGGCGGCCGTGACGTGGGCAGCCAACTGGTAACCGCTGCCACGCACGGTCCGGATCAGCCGTGGCGGTTTCCCGGTATCACGCAAGCGCTGGCGCAGTCGGCTGACAGCCATGTCGACGATCCGGTCCAGGGGCATCAGGTCGCGCCCACGGGTGGCGTTGCCAATGGTGTCGCGATCGAGAATTTCCTGGGGATGGTCGAGAAACAGCTTGAGCAACGCGAAGTCGGCGCCGGAGAGAATCACCTCCTCGCCATCGATGTGAAACAGCCGGTGGCTGACCGTGTCCAGGCGCCACTCGTCGAAGGCCAGCACCTCGCTGCCGGAGCGCTCCTGGCCGAACTGGGCACGGCGCAGCAGGGCCTTGATCCGGGCCAGCAACTCGCGGGGACTGAAGGGTTTGCCCAGGTAATCGTCGGCCCCCAGCTCCAGGCCGATCACCCGGTCGGCTTCGTCGGAACTGGCGGTGAGCATGATGATCGGCACGTGGGCCTGGCGTGGGTGCTGGCGAACCCAGCGACAGAGACTGAAGCCGTCTTCGTCGGGCAACATCACATCGAGGATGACCAGGTCGCTCGGAGCGTCGTTGAGCGCTTGGCGAAAACCGGCGCCCTCACCGACCGTGCGCACCTGGAAGCCGGCACGACTGAGGTAGGTGTCCAGCAGTTCACGGATTTCCTGGTCATCGTCGACCAGGAGAATGGACTTACTGACTGCGCTCACGGTGGATGTCCCTGTTGTTGTGGTTAGGACCGAAACGCGAATTATGCCTCAATCGATTGAGCCGTGAAGCGGTGTTGCCGATACGAAGCCATTCGCGGGCAAGCCCGGCTCCTACAGGTACGATGGTGATTTGAAATCCACCGCAGCCCTGTAGGAGCCGGGCTTGCCCGCGAAAAGGCCTGCACCGAATCAGCCGGCGAACGCCTGCTGCAAGGCGACCCCCGCGCCGATCAGCCCGGAGTACGGCGCCGTCACCAGCCACACCGGGATGCCCTTGAAGTAGTCGCTCATGCAGCCCTTGTCGGCAAAGCTCCTGGCAAAGCCGCTCCGGATGAAGAAATCGGCGAAACGCGGAATCACCCCACCGACGATATAGACCCCACCGCGCCCGCCGGTGGTGAGCACGTTGTTGCCCGCCACCCGCCCCAGCCAGCAGCTGAACTGCTCCAGCACTTCCTGGGCGACCGGATCACCGGCCAGGCCGGCGGCGGTGATCGCCTCCGGCGTCTCCAACACCGGCTCGTGCCCATCCACCGCGCAGATCGCCCGGTAGACACGCGGCAGGCCACCGCCACTGAGGGCGGTCTCGGCGCTGACATGACCGATTTCGTCGTGGATGTGCCGCCACAGCTGGGTTTCCCGTGGGCTGCTCAAGGGCAGGTCGACATGCCCTCCCTCGCCCGGCAAGGCCATGAAAGCACCATTGCCGAGATCCAGCAGGGTGCCAACGCCCAGGCCGGTGCCCGGACCGATCACGACCGCCGGCCGCCGCGGCTCCGGGGTCCCTTCGCAGACCACGCGGAAATCGCCTGGTTCGAGACGGGTCATGCCCAGGGCCATGGCCGAGAAATCATTGACCAGCAACAACTCGTCGACCAGCAGCGTCGCGCAGAACGTCTTGCGGCTCAGGCGCCAGTGATTGTTGGTGAAACGGAACTCATCGCCGCCCACCGGCCCGGCCACCGACAGGCACACCGCGCCAATCGCGCCAGGCTGCAGGCCCAGGTCACTCAGGTAGACCTTGATGGCGTCTTCCGGACAGGCGTGGTCGGCGGTCGCCAGCACCCTGACCGAGTCCAGGCCGTTATCTTTCCACAGGGCGAAGCGGGCATTGGTGCCACCGATATCGCCAACCAGGGCCAATTTCATTCAAGGGTCTCCAGGGCCGAAGTGAAGGCGCTGGCCCCCTGCTCCGCCGAGCTGAAGGCCACGCGCATGAAGCCGAACAGTTCGCGGCCACAGCCGACATTATTACCCAGCAAGCCGACTGCCGGCTCGCGCGCAGCGAATTCTGCCTCATCCACCAACACCTTCAGCGTGCCCTGCACGCCGTCGACACGGATCACGTCACCGTCGCGAACCCGCGCCAGCGCACCGCCGACATGAGCTTCGGGGCAAACATGGATCGCCGCCGGAATCTTGCCCGAGGCGCCGGACATACGGCCGTCGGTCACCAATGCGACCTTGAAGCCACGGTCCTGCAGCACACCGAGGAACGGGGTCATCTTGTGCAGTTCCGGCATGCCGTTCGAGCGCGGCCCCTGGAAGCGCATGACCGCCACGAAGTCCTTCTCCAGCAGGCCCGCCTTGAAGGCATCGGCCAGGTCCTGCTGGTCCTGGAACACCAGCGCCGGGGCTTCGACCACCTGGTGCTCCGGGGCAACGGCGGACACTTTCATCACGCCACGACCGAGGTTGCCTTCCATGACCCGCAGGCCACCCTCCGGCGAGAACGCCCGGGCGACCGGACGCAGGATGTTTTCATCGAGGCTCTCGGTCGGGCCTTCACGCCAGACCAGCTCACCATCCTGCAGGAACGGCTCGCGGGTGTAGCGGCTCAGGCCATGCCCGGCCACGGTGTTGACGTCTTCGTGCAGCAGACCGGCCTCAAGCAGCTCGCGGATCAGGAACGACATGCCACCCGCGGCCTGGAAGTGGTTGATGTCGGCCTTGCCGTTCGGGTAAACATGCGACAGGGTCGGTACCACCTCGGAAAGGTCGGCCATGTCCTGCCAGGTCAGGTGAATGCCCGCCGCACGGGCAATGGCCGGCATGTGCAGGGTATGGTTGGTCGAGCCGCCGGTGGCGTGCAGGGCAACGATGGAGTTGACCAGTGCGCGCTCGTCGACGATTTCGCCGATCGGCATGAAGTTGCCGCTCTGCTTGGTCATGCGCGTGACCTGGAATGCCGCCTCGCGGGTCAGCGCATCACGCAGCGGGGTGTTCGGGTTGACGAAGGACGCGCCCGGCAGGTGCAGGCCCATCACTTCCATCAGCAACTGGTTGGTGTTGGCGGTGCCGTAGAAAGTGCAGGTACCCGGGCTGTGGTAGGACTTCATCTCCGACTCCAGCAACTCCTCGCGGCTGGCCTTGCCTTCGGCGTAGCGCTGGCGGACATCGGCCTTCTGCTTGTTGGAAATGCCCGAGACCATAGGCCCGCCCGGCACGAAGATGGTCGGCAGATGGCCGAAGCGCAGCGACCCCATCATCAGGCCCGGTACGATCTTGTCACAGATACCGAGCATCAGCGCCGCATCGAACATGTTGTGCGACAGTGCCACCGCGGTCGACATCGCGATCACCTCGCGACTGGCGATCCCCAGTTCCATGCCCGGCTCGCCCTGGGTCACCCCATCGCACATGGCCGGCACACCGCCAGCGAACTGGCCGACCGAGCCGATCTCGCGCAGGGCCTGCTTGATCTGCTCCGGATAGGTTTCGTAGGGCTGGTGGGCAGAGAGCATGTCGTTATAGGACGAAACGATCGCCACGTTGGCGGCATTCATCATCCGCAACGTTTCCTTGTCCTGGCTGCCGCAACCGGCCACGCCATGGGCAAAGTTCGCGCACTGCAGCTTGCCGCGCACGGGACCGTCGCTGGCGGCACCACGAATCAGTGCCAGGTACGCCTCGCGGGTGGCGCGGCTGCGGGCGATAAGCCGTTCGGTGACCTCAAGAACGCGGGGATGCATGTGTAGAACTCCAGGCTAACGGAAATGGCGACCTGTTTGTCCTGAGGTGAGCGAAGGCCTCGGCTGGCGGGGCTTTTCGTTCATCCGGACCCGTTGATTCAGGTCACTCGTTGTAGATAAAACAAAATATTGCCACTAAAAAGGCTTGTTTTCTATTTCTATGCGAATAATCTTGTAATTCCAACAACAAAATTACGACAGGCGCTTTCCCCATGACGCTAAGAATCGCAATCAACGGATTTGGCCGTATCGGCCGCAACGTCCTGCGCGCACTCTATACCCAAGGTTACCGCCAGGACTTGCAGGTCGTCGCCATCAACGATCTGGGCGACAGCGCGATCAACGCCCACCTGCTCAAGTACGACACCGTGCATGGCACCTTCGATGCCAGCGTAGAACATGATCACGAAAGCCTGACCGTCAATGGCGACCGCATCGCCGTCAGCGCGATCCGCAACCCGGCCGAACTGCCCTGGGCCGCCGAGAAGATCGACGTGGTGTTCGAATGCACCGGTCTGTTCACCGACCGCGCCAAGGCGGCCGCACACATCAGTGCCGGCGCCCGCAAGGTGATCATCTCGGCACCGGCCAAGGGCGCCGATGCTACCGTGGTGTACGGGGTCAACCACGACATCCTGCGCCAGTCGCACGAAATCATCTCCAACGCATCGTGCACCACCAACTGCCTGGCCCCGGTGGCCCAGGTGCTGCACCGCGAACTGGGCATCGAAAGCGGCCTGATGACCACCATCCACGCCTACACCAACGACCAGAACCTGACCGACGTCTACCACACCGACCCCTACCGGGCCCGCTCGGCCACCCAGAACATGATCCCGAGCAAGACCGGTGCAGCCGAAGCCGTGGGCCTGGTGCTGCCGACGCTGGCCGGCAAGCTGACCGGCATGGCCGTACGGGTGCCGGTGATCAACGTGTCCCTGGTCGACCTGACCGTACAGCTCAAGCGCGAAGCCAGCGCCGACGAGATCAACGCCCTGTTCAGGGAGGCCAGCCAGCACTCGAAAATTCTCGGCTACAACGCCCTGCCACTGGTGTCGAGCGACTTCAACCACAACCCGCTGTCGTCGATCTTCGACGCCAACCACACCAAGGCCAGCGGCAAGCTGCTCAAGGTCCTGGCCTGGTACGACAACGAGTGGGGGTTCTCCAACCGCATGCTGGATAACTGCCTGGCACTGTGCAACGCCGAATGACCAGCCGATAGGCGGTCACAAGAAAAAGCCTCGTGATTCACGAGGCTTTCGGGGGAGGACGGGATCTCAACTTTGCGGTTTCAAGCCCTGGGACAGACCGAACATGAACAGCAGCAGGTCGTGATCGGGCTTGGCAGTGACGCCCACCTTGGCCACGCGCGGCAGAGGACAACGCTCGCCGCCCTGGGCCATGCTGAGCACCTGCGGCCGCGGCTGTTCCCAGACCACCAGGGCCAGGGACGCTATAGCCAATGCACCGACCAGAAACAAACCTCTAGCTAATTCTAACTTCATCACCGTAAGCCTTTGATGGTGCTGCCGAACGCCATACTGTAAAAGTAGCTCAGCCTGCCCCAGTCCGCTTCGTTCCACGACGAATGGCGCCGCAGCTGCTTCATGTCGTGCTGCGCCGCCCGCTGGCGGGTCAGACGCCGGCGGGCCTTCTCGAAGTCCAGCAGGGCCACTTCGACACTGGCCGACTCGCCCTCGCCCACCACCCGAACGAAGACATGCTTGATATACAGGCAGCCATGCTGCCAGCGACCCCGGTGCATGCGCGCCAGGGTCGTGGCCAATTCATTGAGCAGGCGATCATGCAAGGCCTCGCCATGCCGTTCACGCCCGCCCTCGGCATACCATTGCTCGATCTCGATGAATCCGTCCAGGGCGGCGGTCACCAGCAGCGCCTGCCACTGCCCGCTGGTTTCGCGGCGAGCACCGCAGAACACCAGTTCAGGGACACCGACATCGAGCAGGCGCAGGTTCTTCAGCGCATCCTGCTCACGCAGGACGGTCGGACGACCGAACGGATGCAGCAGGCTGCGATAGGTGTGGCCCACCTGGCGCTTCACGTAGAGCAACCGACCACTGCTGCCCGTGACACGCTGTACACCACTCTCACCACCGCGACGCTGGTTGGGCTCTTCGACCCACTCACCCTTGCGCGTCCAGAAATGCTCGAAACGATCCGTGGCGGTTCCTGCGGTATACGAAGCGTACTCAACGGTCATTCTGCTACCTCTTGCGTAAGATATAGACCCGCCACATGGCGTAGAGAGGAAAGAAGTCCAGATGTTGCTGAACGCGAAAACCTACTTGCCTGAATTCCTCTTCGACCTGGGCGGCCGGTAAGACAAAACGGTTCTGATAACTGTCCGGCTCCGCCATGGCCTTGCGCTTGCGCTCCAGGCGCTTGCGGCGCCAGGCTTTGAAGTTGCCGTCGACCCACAACGAAACGATCACGCTATCACGGGTGACCCGGTGAAACTGTTTCAGTAGTGCCAGACGATGTGCCGACTCACCGATATGGTGTAGCAGACGCATGCAGAAGATGCTGTCGACCGAGCTTTCCGGCAAGTCGATGTCAAATGCCGACGTCTGCAGCGGCCGTACCCGGCTCACTACGCCGGCAGGCTGCGCCCTGAGTGCGATTTCCAGCATCGCCGCGGAATTGTCCGCACCGATGATCACCCGGTTGGGCTTCTCCGCCAACAATGGCCAGAAACGCCCCGCACCGCAAGGCAGATCGAGCACCAGCCCCGGCTCACCCGCCAGGGCCAGGGCGGAACGCGCCAGTTGCTCGTCACGCAGGTGGGACAATCGCCGCGCCATCCCGTTCCGGTGCTTGCGCAGATATTCCTGAGCATGCTGCTCATCGTACTTGTCGGAAAACTCAAGTTTTACCGGGGAACTCATAACCGTCTCCTGTAGCTGACGGCCACAGGTTATGTAGGCACACGTCAGCTACAGGTCGTTCCCTCGTGAAAAATTCGTACCGTCCAGCACAAACCATTACAATCTTTTACAAGCCAACAGTAATAGCAAGGGGCCACAAGCGTAAACCCCGTGGAACGTTGTGCCCCGATGAGACAGGGCACGGAAGGTCAGGTTCTGGAATGGGCCAGGTCCACCTGGAAGCGGCACCCATTGGGCTCCATGGTCGTGAGACTGACGTGCCAGCCCTGGTTCTCGCAGATCCGCTGTACCAGCGAAAGCCCCAACCCCAGGCCCTCGCCACGTTTCTCGTCACCGCGCACGAACGGCTGGAACATCGCCTCGCGTTTCTCTTCGGGAATCCCCACACCACTGTCCTCGACCACGAAGCCCTCCGGCTCCAGCGTCAAGCGGATGAACCCCTGCTCCGTATAGTGCAAGGCATTGCGCAACAGGTTGCCCATCACCGCGTGCAGGAAGGTGGCGTTATAGCGCGTATTCAGCGGACAGCCCGGCTCGAAGATCAACGTCAGCCCCTTTTCCTCGATCGGAGTACGCCAGAGGCCAATCAGGTCTTCGGCCACCACACTCAGCGAAACCTGCGGCGACATGCTGGCATCTTCGCGCTGCGCGCGTGCGAGCATCAGGAAGGTCTGCACGAGCTCGCGCATTTCCTCGCTGGCGCGGGCGATCCGCTCGACCTGGTTGCGTCCACGCGGATCCAGCGCCGGGTTCTCCAGCAACAGCTCGCAGGAAGTGGCCAGCACCATCAGCGGCGTACGCAACTCATGACTGACGTCACTGGTGAACAGGCGCTCGCGCGTCAGCGCATCACGCAGGCGTCCCAGGGTCGCGTCGAAGGCCACCGCCAACTCACCCACCTCGTCAGCCGCATAGTCAGGCGCCAGCAATGGCGCGAAACCAAGCAGCTGGTCGCGGTGGCGCACCTGGCGGGCCAACCGCACCACCGGAGCCATCACCCGCCGCGCCAGGACCCAACCGAGGAACACCGCCAGCACCAGGGCCAGGACGAAGCCCACCAGCACCACGGCGAACAGCACCCGCTCGCGCTCCTCGAAGTCACTCTGGTCCTGCAGGAGGACGTAGCGCCGGCCGTCGACCACTTCGACCATCGCGTGATAAGACAACTGTTCGCGGAACACCTCGTGGAAACCCGGATCGAGATGACGCAGGTCCTTCGGCAGCTCGAAGTCGCCCTTGCCGCCACTGTAGTAGAACAACTGGTCGGGTTCGGGCCGATGACTCCAGTCGCTCACGCTGTCCATCAACAGCAGGCGCTGCAGATCGCCACCCAAGCCTGCGGAAATCAGTTTTTCCTCGACCAGATGGACCGTGGCCACGATCCCCATGGCGAAGGTGCCCGCCACCAACGCACTCATCAAGGCAAAGGCAATGATGATGCGCTGGGCCAGACTCTGCTTAAACTCCATCACGACCCTCGGCCAGGCGGTAGCCGACACCGTGCACGGTGTGCAGCAACGGCTTGTCGAACGGCTTGTCGATCACCTGGCGCAACTGGTGCACATGGCTGCGCAGGCTGTCGCTGTCCGGGCAGTCATCCCCCCACAGCGCCTCTTCCAGCACTTCGCGGCGCAAGACATGCGGGCTCTTCTGCATCAGTACCGCCAGCAGTTTCAGCCCTACCGGGTTGAGCTTGAGCAGACGGCCCTGACGGGTCACTTCGAGGGTATCGAGGTCGTAGCTCAGGTCGCTGACCTGCAGGGCCCGGCGACCGCCGCCCTGGGCACGCCGCAGGACCGCCTCGATCCGCGCGGCCAGCTCGGACAACGCGAACGGCTTGAGCAGGTAGTCGTCGGCACCGGACTTGAAGCCCTGCAGACGGTCGTCGAGCTGGTCGCGGGCGGTCAGCATGATCACCGGCGTATCGCGCCGGGCATCCTCGCGCAGCCGCTTGCAGAGGGTGTAGCCGTCGATCCCGGGCAACATGATGTCGAGCACGATCAGGTCATAGTGCTCGGTGGCGGCCAGGTGCAGCCCGGAAAGGCCATCTTGCGCGCAATCGACGGTATAGCCTTTAAGCCCCAGGTAGTCAGCCAGGTTGGCGAGGATATCGCGGTTGTCTTCAACCAGTAGAATTCGCATGGGTACTCTCCTCCGTACGCGGTAACGCCCCTCTTTGCCGGGCAGCTTAAGGTGAAGTTCGGCTCAGGGCTAGGGCGGGAAGATTTAATGGTTTTTTCACCCGGGGTTCACGACCTGGGCACGGCCGGGCCGCCAGAATCGACGCGCCCAGGCCATGGCCGGAAAAATCGCGCCCATGAAAAAGCCCCGCACAAGGCGGGGCTTTTTCATACGGGAGCCGGGTGGCTTACATCATGCCGCCCATACCGCCCATGCCGCCCATGTCTGGCATGCCGCCGCCAGCTGGAGCATCTTTCTTCGGAGCATCAGCGATCGCCGCTTCAGTGGTCAGGATCAGACCGCCGATGGACGAAGCAGCCTGCAGGGCCGAACGGGTGACCTTGGTTGGGTCCAGGATACCCATTTCGATCATGTCGCCGTATTCGCCGCTGGCAGCGTTGTAACCGAAGTTACCCTTGCCGTTCTTGACTTCGTTGACCACGACGCTTGGCTCGTCACCGCTGTTGGCGGAGATCTGGCGCAGCGGTGCTTCAACGGCACGACGCAGCACGGAGATACCAACGTTCTGGTCGGCGTTGTCGCCCTTCAGTTCGCTGATGGCTTGCAGGGCACGGATCAGGGCCACGCCACCGCCAGGAACCACGCCTTCCTCGACGGCTGCGCGGGTAGCGTGCAGGGCGTCTTCAACGCGGGCCTTCTTCTCTTTCATTTCGACTTCGGAGCCGGCGCCAACCTTGATCACCGCAACGCCGCCGGACAGCTTGGCCAGGCGCTCTTGCAGTTTTTCACGGTCGTAGTCGGAGGAAGTCTCGGCGACCTGGGCACGGATCTGGGCGATGCGCGCTTCGATATCGCCCTGTACGCCGGAACCGTCGACGATGATGGTGTTTTCCTTGGACAGGGTTACGCGCTTGGCGCTACCCAGGTGCTCCAGGGTGGTGCTTTCCAGGGTCAGGCCGATCTCTTCGGAAATGACGGTACCACCGGTCAGGACGGCGATGTCCTGCAGCATGGCCTTGCGACGGTCGCCGAAGCCTGGTGCCTTGACGGCAGCAACCTTGACGATGCCACGCATGTTGTTCACAACCAGGGTCGCCAGGGCTTCGCCCTCGACGTCTTCAGCCACGATCAGCAGTGGGCGGCCGGCCTTGGCAACAGCTTCCAGCACGGGCAGCATTTCGCGGATGTTGGAGATCTTCTTGTCGACCAGCAGGATCAGCGGACCGTCCAGTTCGGCGGTCATGGTGTCCGGCTTGTTGACGAAGTAAGGGGACAGGTAGCCGCGGTCGAACTGCATGCCTTCCACGACCGACAGTTCGTTTTCCAGGCCCGAACCTTCTTCGACGGTGATCACGCCTTCTTTACCGACTTTTTCCATGGCTTCGGCGATGATGTCACCGATGGAGCTGTCGGAGTTGGCGGAGATGGTACCCACCTGGGCGATCGCCTTGGTGTCGGCACATGGCTTGGACATCGCCTTCAGTTCCTTGACGATGGCGATGGTGGCCTTGTCGATACCGCGCTTGAGGTCCATCGGGTTCATGCCGGCGGCAACGGCCTTCAGGCCTTCGTTGACGATCGACTGAGCCAGAACGGTAGCGGTGGTGGTACCGTCGCCAGCGTCATCGTTGGCACGGGAGGCAACGTCCTTGACCAGTTGCGCGCCCATGTTCTCGAAACGGTCTTCCAGCTCGATTTCCTTGGCAACGGAAACGCCGTCCTTGGTGATGGTCGGAGCGCCGAAGCTCTTCTCGATGATCACGTTACGGCCTTTCGGGCCCAGGGTCGCCTTTACCGCGTCAGCCAGGACGTTAACGCCGGTCAGCATTTTCTTGCGGGCGGAGTCGCCGAATTTAACTTCTTTAGCAGCCATGATCGTTATTCCTTAAATACTTTGTAGTAACGGGAAGAATGAGCGGGGAATCAGCCTTCGATAACGGCGAGAATTTCGTTCTCGCTCATTACCAGCAGGTCTTCGCCGTCTACTTTCACAGTGTTGCTGCCGGAGTACGGGCCGAATACGACCTTGTCACCCACCTTCACAGACAGCGCACGTACTTCACCGTTGTCCAGCACACGGCCAGCACCTACAGCGAGAACTTCACCGTGGTTGGCTTTCTCGACAGCAGTGGCTGCCAGAACGATGCCGCCGGCGGATTTCTTTTCTTCTTCGCTGCGACGAATGACGACGCGGTCATGCAGAGGACGAAGCTTCATTGTCGATCTCTCCTAATTATGATTTTCAGCGACCAGTTCTGGACCGGCCGGTTAACAAATCCGGCGTTGCCGGTTACGGCTCGACGAGCGAACCGCGGAAGACTGTCTGGCGATTTGCGCCAAAACCTTGCGGTGACCGTTACATAGGGGCACCAAAAGCGATTACAAGGGCGACTGACGTTTTTTTTTGCAGCACTGGCAAACGGCCAAAATGCACACGGCACCCGAAGGTGCCGTGTGCAGGTCCAGCCGGCCACTCAGGAGTCACGGTGCTCGAACTCACCCTCGATCACCTGTGGCTGGCGGCCGTTGGCTGGTGCCGCGCCAGGCTGTCCACGGGCATACAGGTCATCGGCGAAAGCACGTTGGCGCACGGATTGTTCCTCGGCACGCCGGCGCATGCGGTCGGCCGCCAGGCGACGGGTCATCGGCAGCAGCAACAACAGGCCCAATACATCACTGATGAAACCAGGCAGCAGCAACAGGCCACCCCCCAGGGCCAGCATCAGTCCCTCGAGCATGGTCTGTGCCGGCAACTCGCCACGATTGAGGCTTTCACGAGCCCGCAGGGCGGTGGCCAGGCCGGCCACGCGCAACACCAGCACACCGATTGCCGAGCCGAGAATGATCAGCGCCAGTGCCGGGAAGAACCCGATTGCCGTGCTGACCTGGAAAAACACGTACAGCTCCAACACCGGAAACAGGAGAAAGAGCAGGAGAAAAGCGCGCATCGAATAAGTCCTCTTCGGAAGAAGTCCTTCCAGTCAGTCCTAGATGACGTCGATATCCCGTGAATTCAACCCTGGACGGCCTGCTTTTTCGGCCATTGCCCGGCGCAAGCCAGGGAAACCAGGGCTTCGCGGACCTCCACGGGCGTGTTGCAAGGTGTTTCAAAACCCAGCCAGTACACCCCCTGGCCAATGCGCAGGTGCATGCCTTCGGTGTCTATGCCCGCCAGCTGCGCCGGTTCACGGTTGGGCAACCCGGTCAATTCAACGTAGTGGGCAATGGCCTTGGCATGATCACTGTTCATGTGCTCGACCATGCTCACTTCGGCCTTACCGGCGAACGGGTTGGCCAGGGTCACCTGGTCGAGCCAGTGGATCGCGCCAAAACCGCCGATATAGCGGTGACGTACCGGCTTGAGCACCCAGAAGTCGAAATCGTGGGCCTTGTGATAGTTCCGTGAATCGGGGAAGTAGCGATAGTAACGCTCGGCTGCGGCCTCGATGGCTTCTGCCTCGGCGAGCTTTTCGGCCTCGGCCAGGTAGGTCAGGCGACCGACCGCCTGGACGTCCTCGGCCTCGCGCTCACCCACCAGCAACGAGCACTTCGGATCCTTCTGCAGGTTGTGCGTGTGCTGGGCGATACGGCTGATCAGGATCAGCGGACGGCCTTGGTCGTCCAGGCAATACGGCACCACGGAGCCGAACGGAAAACCGGGCATGGCCTTCGAATGCGTCGACAACACGCCCCGGTACTCCTTGAGCAACAATTCGCGCGCATGCTTGGCTACTTCAACGCTCACCTTATGACTCCCCCTACGAAATCCGTCACTGACGGACGAGCGCCCCGGGGTCGATTCACCCGTGGCCGGCTCTGGCTGACTGACGAACGGCAAACGCCACGCACGTGTTGACCTGGTATGCGAATGCAACTCAATGACAAGGTAATCATTATCCGCGGCGGTTGCCAGAGGCAGCCGACTGACCGGGCGCAGGAGACGATAACCTACCAGGCCACGCCGAAACCGACGGTGTAGCGGGTCTTGTTCAGACTGGTCTCATCGTCGCCATTAATAATGTCGCGTTCGGCCTTGAGATTCAGGGAGGCCCACTCGGTGACCTTGTAGCGCAGGCCGAGCTGGGCATCGAGGGAATACTTCGACGGGCCGCTCAGCGGCCGGCCGAGCTCGCCATTGGTGAACAGCTCGATGGTCTTGCCGACCAGATAGCGGTTGTAGTCCCACTTCATCCCCAGCGAGTAGAAGTTCTTCTTCTCGCCATCGGAGTATTCATAGCTGGTGTTGTTGAGCAGCGAGCCGAGGGAAAAGGCGCCCAGCTCGTCATCCCAGAACTGGTAGCCGGGACCGGTACCGAGGGTGCGCTGGCGCGACAGGTCCTCGACCCGGTCGCGCTTGTAGGTCAGCCGGCCCTGCCAGAACCATTTTTCGGTCAGGAAGCGGTCGAGGGCGTACTCGACACCCCAGTTGTCGGTCGTCACCACCCGATCCTGGAACTCGCGGTTGTATTCGCCCTCGGCATGATGGCGCCAGGCGCCATGCCGCGCGGTGGTCTTGAAGTCGATGTCGTAGTCGTCGGTGTCCTTTTCCGCACGCTTGTAGTCCATGGCCACGTCGACATTGCCCTTCCAGACCATGTCCTCGATCAACGGCTTGGGCTTGACGATCTGCTGGATGCTCGCCAGCTCGACGGTTTTCGGCGCCTCGCCGTTGGCCAGGATCACCTTGCCGGCCTCGGCGGCGCGCAGCGACTTGGCTTTCTCGCCGGAATAGGCGTCCTGCTTGACCAGCAGTTCCTGGTCGCTTTCCAGGGTCTTGACCTGGGACCAGTCCAGCGAGACGTTGCCGGCGTAGGTGGTCTGCACCACCAGCTTGCCGCCATCGAACAGGCGGATCTTGCCACTCAGGCGATCACCGTTCTTCAACCAGATGGTGTCGGCCAGCAAGGGCGTGGAAGCGCTGAAAACAGCGAGGCAGAGCAGGGTTCTGGACAACATGGGCAACACAGGACTCGGGTTTGCAAGAAAAAACCGGCATTATCGCGGGAGATGCCGCCTGAACAAGGACTGACCGGCCGGCAACTGGCGAGTTCAATAATCACTCTCAATAATTCAGAAAATACCTACATAGAAAGGCAAGAATTACTACAGGAATGAACGTGAGCGAAGAAGCCGACGGCGACAGCCCCGCACAAATGCGCCGTACCGCCCTCTACCTGACGCTGGACCAGGTACCAGCCGGCAAGGTGGTCACCTACGGCCAACTCGCCGAACTGGCCGGGCTCGGCCGCGCCGCACGCTGGGTCGGGCGTACCCTCAGCCAGCTACCGGCCGATACCCGGCTGCCCTGGCACCGGGTCCTGGGTGCCGGCGGTCGGATCAGCCTCCCGGCCGGCAGCCCGTCCGGCGACGAGCAACGCGCCAGGCTGCGCACCGAAGGTGTCAGCGTCCTGAACAATCGTGTCGATATCAAGCGCCATGGCTGGCGCCCGATAGAGCACAGCGGTTAGAGTGCGCGCTTTGTTTCCGTCAACCCTGAGGCAGATTCCAGCCCATGCCCCGTAAAACCTGGCGCGCCGCGCTTGCTGCCTATGCCAGCCCCTCGACATTAGTGTTGCTGCTGCTCGGTTTCGCTGCCGGTCTGCCTTACATGTTGGTGTTTTCGACGCTCTCGGTCTGGCTGCGCGAGGCTGGCGTCGCCCGTGAAACCATCGGCTATGCCAGCCTGATCGGCCTGGCCTACGCCTTCAAATGGGTCTGGTCGCCCCTGCTCGACCAATGGCGCCTGCCACTACTGGGCAAGCTGGGGCGCCGCCGTTCGTGGCTGGTGCTGGCGCAGACGCTGATTGTCCTCGGCCTGATCGGCATGGGTTTCTGCGACCCGCAAAAACACCTGTCCTGGCTGATCGCAATCGCCGTACTCGTCGCCTTCGCTTCCGCCACCCAGGACATCGCGGTCGACGCCTACCGTCTGGAAATCGCCAACGACAGCCAGCAGGCCGCCCTTGCCGCCAGCTACATGTCCGGTTATCGGGTCGCGGCGCTGCTGGCGACGGCCGGCGCATTGTTCTTTGCCGAAGGTTTCGGTTCCACCGGTTTCAGCTACAAGCACTCGGCCTGGACCGGCACCTATGTGCTGTTCGGCGTGCTGATGATCCCGGCATTGCTCACCACGCTGCTCATGCGTGAGCCACCGGTGCCGCTGCGCACGCAGCTGTCGGCCGGACGCTACAGTTTCATCCACCAGCTGGCATCGGTGTTCGTGCTGATCATCCTGCTGGTGTCGGTCCCGGCGATGTTCACCCAGCTCTACAACACCGACTTCGCCAGCGTGCTGTTCCACGACGCCACCCTGCTCGACCTGTTGCTCGAAGACCGCGCCTTCCTGCGTGCGATCCTCTACACCACCCTGACCGCTCTCTGCCTGTCGCGCATGGGCCGCCGCGGCCTGGCGCCCGTGCTGACACCGGTCAACGACTTCATCGTGCGCTACCGCTGGCAGGCCCTGCTGCTGCTCGGACTGATCGCCACCTACCGGATGTCGGACACGGTGATGGGGGTGATGGCCAACGTCTTCTACATCGACCAGGGCTTCACCAAGGACCAGATCGCCGGCGTCAGCAAGATCTTCGGCCTGATCATGACCCTGCTCGGTGCCGGCGTCGGCGGCCTGTTGATCGTGCGTTTCGGCATCCTGCCGATCCTGTTCATCGGCGGCGCCGCCTCGGCCGCGACCAACCTGCTGTTCATGCTGCTGGCCGACATGGGCCCGAACCTGAACATGCTGATCGTGACCATCTCCCTGGACAACTTCAGCTCGGGCCTGGCGACCTCGGCGTTCGTCGCCTACCTGTCGAGCCTGACCAACCTGAAGTTCTCCGCCACCCAGTACGCCCTGCTCAGCTCGATCATGCTGCTGCTGCCGCGACTGATCGGCGGCTACTCGGGCGTGATGGTGGAGAAGCTCGGCTACCACAAGTTCTTCATCGTGACCGCCGTAATGGGCATTCCTACCCTGATCCTGATCGCACTGCACTGGTACCAGGAGATCCGTGGCGACGGCCCCGCGCCCGCCAACGAGACTGAAACCCAGGAAGCGCCGTAACGGGACTTCCTGCCCGGGAACACCCCGTAAACACGGGGGGAGCCAACCTCCCCCCGCGCAAGACCCGCCTCATGCCTGTACGCCGCCTGATCCCGCCCGTACAATGCTCCGTTATTTCCAGTCATAAGCACCGACAACGGCCAATTCATGCGCACCAGTCAATATTTGCTCGCCACACTGAAAGAAACGCCTTCCGATGCGGTCGTGATCAGCCACCAGCTGATGCTGCGCGCCGGGATGATCCGCAAACTCGCTTCCGGCCTGTACACCTGGCTGCCGATGGGCCTGCGCGTGATGCGCAAGGTCGAAGCCATCGTGCGCGAGGAAATGGACGCCGCCGGCGCCCTGGAAGTGTTGATGCCGGGTATCCAGCCGGCCGAGCTGTGGCAGGAATCCGGTCGCTGGGAACAGTACGGCCCCGAGCTGCTGCGCCTGAAGGACCGCCATGACCGCGACTTCTGCGCCGGCCCGACCCACGAGGAAGTGATCACCGACCTGTGCCGCAACGAGTTGAGCAGCTACAAGCAGCTGCCGATCAACCTGTACCAGATCCAGACCAAGTTCCGTGACGAGATCCGCCCACGCTTCGGCCTGATGCGCGGCCGCGAATTCATCATGAAGGACGCCTACTCCTTCCACGCCGACCAGCCGTCGCTGCAAGTCACCTACGACCGCATGCACCAGGCCTACTGCAATATCTTCACCCGCCTGGGCCTGCGTTTCCGTCCGGTGGAAGCCGATAACGGTTCGATCGGTGGCGCCGGTTCCCACGAGTTCCACGTACTGGCCGAGTCCGGCGAAGACGATATCGTCTTCAGCAATGGCTCCGATTACGCAGCGAACATCGAGAAAGCCGAAGCGGTGCCTCGCGAAACCTCGCGCCCTGCACCGACCGAGGAACTGCGCCTGGTCGACACCCCTGACGCGAAAACCATCGCGCAGCTGGTCGAAGGCTACAACCTGCCGATCGAGAAGACCGTCAAGACCCTGATCGTCCACGCCGAGGAAGAAGGCAAGCTGATTGCCCTGATCGTCCGTGGCGACCACGAACTGAACGAGATCAAGGCCGCCAACCAGCCTGGCGTCGCCAGCCCGCTGGTCATGGCGTCCGACGCCGAACTGCGTGACGCCATCGGCGCCGGCGCCGGTTCCCTCGGCCCGCTGAACCTGCCACTGCCGATCATCATCGACCGTTCGGTCGCCCTGATGAGCGACTTCGGCATCGGCGCGAACATCGACGACAAGCACTACTTCGGCGTGAACTGGGAACGCGACCTGCCGGTACCGACCGTCGCCGACCTGCGTAACGTCGTGGCCGGTGATCCGAGCCCGGACGGCAAGGGCACCCTGGAAATCAAGCGCGGCATCGAAGTCGGGCATATCTTCCAGCTGGGCACCAAGTACAGCGAAGCGATGAAGTGCCAGGTCCTGGGCGAGAACGGCAAGCCGGTCACCCTGACCATGGGTTGCTACGGCATCGGCGTGTCCCGCGTGGTGGCTGCGGCCATCGAGCAGAACAACGATGACAACGGCATTATCTGGAGCGACAGCCTCGCGCCCTTCCAGATCGCCCTGGTACCGCTGCGCTACGAGACCGAGCAGGTTCGCGAAGCCACCGACAAGCTCTACGCCGAACTGACCGCAGCCGGCTTCGAAGTGCTGCTGGACGACCGCGACAAGAAGACCAGCCCGGGCATCAAGTTCGCCGACATGGAACTGATCGGTATCCCTCACCGGATCGTGGTCAGCGACCGTGGCCTGGCCGAAGGCAACCTGGAATACAAGAGCCGTACCGAGAGCGAGGCGCAGGCACTGCCGGTCGCCGACGTGCTGTCGTTCCTCCAGGCCCGTATCCGTCGCTGAGCCCAGATAGAGCCCTCATGTCCAATCGAAGTACCTTGACCCTCGGGGGCGCCGCCTTGTGCGGCGCCCTGCTGCTGGCTGGCTGCGCCAACCCGATGTCGCAGCGCAGCGAGCACGAGGAACGCGTCGAGCGAAAACTGCTCGAACACAGCCTGCAGATCGATGTCGGTGACCCGAAGATCCTCGAGTTGCCGCAACGTCGTGTACGGATCCACGAACAAAAGACCTTCGAAGTCACCGAGTTCGATGTCACCCGCCGCTACGACCGCTACACGCCCTACCAGCCGTGGCGCAAGGTCTACGAGATTCCGCTGGGTGCGGTGGCGCTGGTTGGCGGCGTGGGTGCCAACGTGGTCAACGTGTTCGCCCTCGGTACCCTGCCCAGCAGCGTGACCCACGACTGGCTGAGCTACGGTGTCGATGGCCTCAACCCGTTCATGAACATGCAGTCCCATGGTCGGGCGCAGCAGAACCTGGCTGGCATCGAGGAAGTCCAGCGCGACAAGCGCATGGAGTATTCGAGCCTGCCCTGGGCCGAGCGTCCGGTCGAGGTCGTCGCCGGTCGCCAGACCTACGAGCTGACCACCGACCGTCACGGTGTATTGCGCCTGAACCTGCTGGACAGTCCGTTTGCCGAGCAGGACCTGAACCGAATCGGCAGCCTGACGATTCGCGTCGAGGACACCCAGGACCAGATCCACTCCGATTCCAGCCTGTCCATCAGCAGCAAGCTGCGTGGCAAGTTGGTCGAGGCCCACGCCCTGATCTACGACGACCTCGAGGGCGACGACGTGAGCCAATGGGTCCACCGGGTCAAGCGCTTGTCGGAACTGGGATTGGAAGAGGAAGCCAGCGAACTGGAGCAGAGCCTGATCGAACTGACCCGCAACGATCCCGAGTTGCAGCGTGAATTCGTCAAGTCGCTGACCCGCAACGCCGGTCGCCTGGTTGCCGATCCCGGGGCCATCTGAATCGACTGGGTGGCCCGCCTTGACCCGGCGGGCCATTTAGCGGTTGAACAGCTCCAGTTGCTCATGGCCGCTGCGCAAGTCCTGCAGGCGCACGCCAATGCCCAATAGCCGTACCGGCTTGCCACCTCGGGCAAACGCCTGGCTCAGCAGTTGCTGATAACTCTCCAGATCCCGCGCCGCACCGGCCTGCTCCAGGGTGGTCTGGGTAAAGTCGTGGAACTTCACCTTGACGAAGGGCTTTCCCGGTCGATAACCACTGTCCAGCCGAGCCACACGCCCAGCCAGGGTTTCCATCAGGTGCGGCAACTTCTCCAGGCAACTCTCAAGATCGGGCAGGTCGGTGTCGTAGGTGTTTTCCACACTGATCGACTGGCGCCGACTGTCGTTGTGCACCAGGCGCTCGTCGATCCCGCGCGCCAAGCCCCAGAGCCGCTCGCCAAAACTGCCGAACTCGCGCACCAGGGCCAACTTGCCCCATTCACGCAGTTGCAGGCAATCGACGATTCCCAGTCGCTCGAGCTTCTGCGCCGTGACCTTGCCGACGCCGTGCAACTTGCTCACCGGCAACCCGGCAACGAAGCCCTCCACCTGGTCCGGGGTGATCACGAACAACCCGTCGGGCTTTTTCCAGTCACTGGCGATCTTCGCCAGGAACTTGTTCGGCGCAACGCCCGCCGAGACGGTGATGTGCAACTGCCGGGAAACCCGGCGCCGGATGTCCTGGGCGATCCGCGTCGCACTGCCGGCAAAGTGCGGGCTATCGGAAACGTCGAGGTAGGCCTCGTCGAGCGACAGAGGCTCGATCAGCTCGGTGTAGTCGCGGAAGATCGCCTGGATCTCCTTCGAGACCTCCTTGTAGACGTCCATGCGCGGCTTGACGATCAACAGGTCCGGGCACAGGTTCAAGGCATGCCGCGACGACATCGCCGAGCGCACGCCGAATGCCCGCGCCTCGTAATTGCAGGTAGCGATCACCCCGCGGCGATCGGCTGAGCCACCGACCGCCATCGGCCGGCCCGCCAGGCGCGGATCGTCACGCATCTCGATGGCTGCGTAGAAGCAATCACAGTCCACGTGAATGATTTTGCGTTGCGTCATGAGGGACAGTTCTGAAGGCAGGAACGCATGGATCGCCAGTATCGCACCAGTCACTGTATATAGCACCAGTAGTTTGAATCTTCGTTCCAGGTTGTAGGAAACCACCAAAACGAATTTATTTTCTCAATCGACGAACGGCCACCAATAGAGCTGAAACCCTTGCCCAGCATGGCCCCGAGCCACCCCGAAAGCCGTTTTTGAATCCTAAGCAGTTGAACAATAAAGAGGTTTTTTGAAATTAAGGTTTGACAGCCTCGCGGATATCTGTAGAATTCCGCCACATCAGACGCGGGATGGAGCAGCCTGGTAGCTCGTCGGGCTCATAACCCGAAGGTCGTCGGTTCAAATCCGGCTCCCGCAACCAAACATCGAAAAAGGCCATATCGAAAGATATGGCCTTTTTTGTTTCTGGTTATTTCTATCCGCCCCGCCTTTTTCCCACACCGCAAAAAAACCTTGCCCACCTGACACTTAGCGAAACCGAGCAGTCACTTCCGGCATTTCTGCATTTTTTTTGACCATCCGGACCATTAAAGGTTGACACCGCGCCGTTCGGCTGTAGAATGCCGCCTCACTGACGCGGGATGGAGCAGCCTGGTAGCTCGTCGGGCTCATAACCCGAAGGTCGTCGGTTCAAATCCGGCTCCCGCAACCAAACATCAGAAAAGGCTACTCGAAAGAGTGGCCTTTTTTGTATCCGCCGAAAAAGTCCCCCCGCCACCCGCGCGAACCCTCGACAGAAATCGGAGTCAATGGCTGCACAGGCTATGCTGAATTCGCAACAAACTTCCTCTACAACAACAGCCCCGGTGCGTGGGTCGCCGCAAAGCGGCGAGACGCGTTAATATTTGTAATTATTTTGTCCATAGGGATTGGTAACTTGGCTGGATACCTCCATCCTGTCGCGCACAATCCTAGAGGTGATTGATGCGCGCCAACTCGTCTGAACCACAAGACCCCGTCACAGCGACACACCCGATTGCGGCCACCCGTTTGCGCTGGCTGGATCTGTTGAGCAAATACCGTCAATCCGTCGGCCTGGCTGTCACCCTGCTGTTGTTCGCCATTGCCCTGATCGCCTGCCGTCACCTGCTGATGGAGCTCGATCTGGATGCCCTGCACGACTCGATCATGAGCGTACCCAAGCCGGCACTGGGTGGAGCGGTCGCGGCCACCGTCATCGGCTTCATCATCCTGCTTGGCTACGAGTGGTCCGCCAGCCGCTACGCGGATGTCCAGCTGCCCGGCAAGACCCTGATGCTCGGCGGCTTCACCGCCTTCGCCATCGGCAACGCGATTGGCCTGTCGCTGCTTTCCGGCGGTTCGGTCCGCTATCGTCTCTATGCCCGCAACGGCCTGGGCGCTGCCGAAGTCGCCCGGATGACCCTGTTCGCCAGCCTGTCGCTGGGCTGCGCCCTACCACCGCTGGCCGCCCTGGCGACCCTGAGCAACCTGCCGGCCGCTTCCGAAGCCCTGCACCTGCCACCCTACCTGCTGGGCGGCGTCGCCGTGGCCATTCTCGGCCTGTCCGGCCTGCTGGCACTGGGCATCTATCGCCGGCGCCTGCCGGAGCAACCGATCCCCAACAACCTGCTGGTCAAGGTCGGCCGTCGCACCCTGCGCCTGCCCAGCGCACGCCTGACCCTGCTGCAACTGGTCATCACCGCCCTGGACGTGGCGGCAGCGGCCACCGTGCTCTATCTGCTGCTGCCGCAAGCGCCGCCCTTCGGCGCCTTCCTGCTGGTCTACCTGCTGGCCCTGGCTGCCGGGGTGCTGAGCCATGTGCCCGGCGGCGTCGGGGTGTTCGAGGCGATCCTGCTGGCCGCCTTCACCAACGAACTGGGCGCCGCCCCCCTGGCCGCCGCACTGCTGCTGTACCGGTTGATCTATGTTCTGCTGCCACTGCTGCTGGCCTGCCTGACGTTGCTGAGTACCGAGGCACAGCGCCTGATCGCCTCGCGCCAGAGCATGCGTGTAGCCTCGGGCATGGCCGCGCCGATCCTCGCGGTCCTGGTGTTCCTCTCCGGCGTGGCCCTGCTGTTCTCCGGCGCCACTCCGGAAATCGATACGCGCCTGGAAGGTATCGACTTCCTGGTGCCGGATCGCCTGATCGATGCCTCGCACTTCGGTGCCAGCCTGGTCGGTGTCCTCTGCCTGCTGCTGGCCCAGGGCCTGCGCCGGCGCCTGTCGGCCGCCTGGATGCTGACCATGATCCTGCTGCTGGTCGGCGCACTGCTGTCACTGCTCAAGGGCTTCGACTGGGAAGAAGCCAGCATGCTGACAGCGACCGCCTGCCTGCTGGGGATGTTCCGCCGCTCCTTCTACCGCCCCAGCCGCCTGACCGAGCTTCCCTTCTCGCCGCTGTACCTGGTTGCCAGCCTGTGCGTGCTCGGCGCCTCGGTCTGGCTGCTGCTGTTCGCCTACCAGGACGTGCCCTACAGCCACGAACTCTGGTGGCAGTTCGCACTGGACGGTGACGCCCCTCGCGGCCTGCGCTCACTGCTCGGTGCCGCCGTGCTGCTGGTGGTGGTCTCGTTGACCTGGCTGCTGCGTACCGAGCGGCCGGTAATCCACCAGCCCAACGACGAGGAACTGGAGCGCGCGCACAAGATCCTGCTGGCCTCCGACCAGCCCGACGGTGGCCTGGCCCTGACTGGCGACAAGGCGTTCCTGTTCCACCCCACCGATACCGCCTTCCTGATGTACGCCCGCCGCGGCCGCAGCCTGGTGGCCCTGTACGATCCGATCGGCCCGGCACGCCAGCGTGCCGAACTGATCTGGCAGTTCCGTGACCTGTGCGATACCCACCACGCGCGCCCGGTGTTCTACCAGGTACGAGCCGAAAACCTGCCGTACTACATGGACATCGGCCTGACCGCGATCAAGCTCGGCGAGGAAGCCCGGGTCGACCTCAAGCGCTTTGACCTTGAATCCAAGGGCAAGGAGATGAAGGACCTGCGCTACACCTGGAACCGTGGCAGCCGCGATGGCCTGTCCCTGGAGATCTACGAGCCGGGGCAGGCACCGCTGGACGAGCTCAAGGTGATCTCCGATGCCTGGCTGACCGGCAAGAACGTCCGTGAAAAAGGTTTCTCCCTCGGTCGTTTCAGCCCGGACTACATCAACCACTTCCGGGTGGCGATCATTCACTTCGAAGGTCGCCCGGTGGCGTTCGCCAACCTGCTCGAGACCCACAGCCACGAACTGGCGAGCCTCGACCTGATGCGCTCGCACCCCGAGGCACCGAAGCTGACCATGGAGTTCCTGATGGTCGGCCTGATTCAGCACTACAAGAATCAGGGCTATGCCCGCTTCAGCCTCGGCATGGTCCCGCTCTCCGGCCTGCAGCCACGGCGTGGTGCTCCATTGACCCAGCGCCTGGGCTCGATGGTGTTCCAGCGCGGCGAGCAGCTCTACAACTTCCAGGGGCTGCGCCGCTTCAAGGACAAGTTCCAGCCTGACTGGGAACCCCGTTACATGGCCGTGCCAGCCGGACTCGATCCGCTGGTCGCCCTGGCCGATACCGCCGCCCTGATCGCGGGCGGCTTGACTGGATTGGTGAAACGCTGATGATTCGACGCTCCTGGCGGTTGTTACTGGCAATAGTGGTGGTCCTGGCCGCGCTCGCGGGCGCCGGCTACTGGTTCTGGAATCGTCCGGCGCCGGAACCGACCCTTGAACACCTGAGCCAGGCCGACGGCTCCACCCTTACCCGCCTGGTCCCCGGCACCTCGCCCAAGGCCCAGGTCATCGTCGCCACCCTCGCCGAAGACGCCCTGAGCGACAAGCAACTGGCGGCCCTGAGCCGTGGTGGCGCGGCACAGATCGTCCAGGTGATCCTGCCCAAGGAAGACTGCAAGCTGCAGCAGGCAGCGCTCGACGCGGCGATGACACAGCTCAAGGGCCCGGCGACCGTGGTCACCGGCATCGGCCCCGGCGCCTCACTGGCCTGGAACTGGCTGGCGGCGCAGAACAACGACCAGGCCCAGGCCATCTCGGTCGGTTTCACCCTCGAGCAGCCAGGTTGCACCGTCCCGGTTCCGAAGTCGGCTGCCCATGGCCACTGGCTGGTGGCCTGGAACGACGGCCCGGATGATCCGAGCGCGGCCTTCGTGCGCGATCAACCCAACGCCGAGACCAGTATCAGCGACTACGACATCCACCTGCCGCAGGTGCTGAACAACGAACTGCGCAAGATGCTGGTAGGCAACGAGAACGGCGGCCTGACCATTCCGGTGGTCGAAGTGCCCGCTGGCCAGACCACCGACACCGTGACCCTGTTCCTCTCCGGTGACGGTGGCTGGCGTGACCTGGACCGCGATGTCGCCGGCGAAATGGCGAAGATGGGCTATCCGGTGGTCGGTATCGACACCCTGCGCTACTACTGGCAGCACAAGAGCCCGGAGCAGAGCGCGGTCGACCTGACCGAGCTGATGCAGCACTATCGGCAGAAATGGGGCACCAAGCGCTTCGTGCTGACCGGCTACTCCTTCGGCGCCGACGTCCTGCCGGCGATCTACAACCACCTGCCGGAAAACGAGCAGCAGCGGGTCGACGCGATCATCCTGCTGGCCTTTGCCCGCAGTGGCAGCTTCGAGATCCATGTCGATGGCTGGCTGGGCAAGGCCGGCATGGAACTGGACACCGGCCCGGACATGGCCAAGCTGCCTGCTGCCAAGGTGCTGTGCATCTACGGCAAGGAAGAACTCGACGAAAGCGGCTGCACCACCAAGACCGCCGTCGGTGAAGCCATGGAACTGCCGGGCGGCCACCACTTCGACGAGAACTACCCGGCCCTGGCCAAGCGCCTGATCGATGCGATCGACAAGCGCCAGAGCAAGGCCAAGGCCGAATGACCTGATCCAGGCCCAATAAAAAGCCCCCGCTGCCGCAAGGCAACGGGGGCTTTTTCATGCCAGGGGATTACATCTCGACCTGGGTCCCCAGCTCGATCACCCGGTTGACCGGCAACTTGAAGAACCGCAGGTTGCCGTTGGCGTTCTTCAGCATGAAGGCGAACAGCGACTCGCGCCAGCGTGCCATGCCGACGATCTTCGACGCGATCACGGTCTCACGGCTGAGGAAGTAAGTGGTACGCATCGGACTGAAGTCCAGCTCGTCGAGATGGCACAGTTTCAGCGCCTCCGGAACGTCCGGTTCGTCGGTGAACCCGAAGTGCAGGATCACCCGGAAGAAGCCCTCGCCGTAGGCATCGACCTCGAAACGACGCTGGGCCGGTACCCGCGGGATGTCTTCATAGACCACCGTGAGCAGCACCACCTGCTCGTGCAGCACCTGGTTGTGCAGCAGGTTATGCAACAGGGCATGCGGTACCGCATCCGGACGCGCAGTGAGGAACACCGCAGTCCCCTGCACGCGATGCGGCGGCTGCACGCGGATACTGCCGATGAAGATCGGCAATGGCAGGCCGCCCTCGTCGAGACGGTCGACCAGCAGTTCCTTGCCGCGCTTCCAGGTGGTCATGAGCAGGAACAGCACGATCCCCGCCAATACCGGGAAGGCACCGCCCTGGACGATCTTCGGCACGTTGGCGGCGAAGAACAGCCCGTCCACCAGCAGGAAGCCGACCAGGATCGGCACGGTGAGCACCGGTGGCCACTTCCACAGCAGCAGCATCACCGCCGACACCAGGATGCTGGTGATCAGCATGGTGCCGGTCACCGCCACCCCGTAGGCCGAGGCCAGCGCGCTGGACGACTCGAAACCGAGCACCAGCAGGATCACCCCGACCATCAGGGTCCAGTTCACCGCACCGATGTAGATCTGCCCCTGTTCGGCGCTGGAAGTGTGCTGGATGTACATGCGCGGGATGTAGCCGAGCTGGATCGCCTGGCGGGTCAGCGAGAAGGCCCCGGAGATCACCGCCTGGGAAGCGATCACGGTGGCCAGGGTCGATAGCCCGACCAATGGAATCAGCGCCCAGGACGGGGCCAGCAGGTAGAACGGGTTGCGTGCCGCTTCCGGATCCGCCAGCAGCAGGGCCCCCTGGCCGAAATAGTTCAGGACCAGCGCCGGCAACACCAGCGCGAACCAGGCCCGGGCAATCGGCTTGCGGCCGAAGTGGCCCATGTCGGCATACAGCGCTTCGGCACCGGTCAGCGCCAGTACCACTGCACCGAGGATCGCCACGCCGGTGCCGGGATGCACGATGAAGAAACGCACGCCCCACGCCGGGTTCAGCGCGCTGAGGACTTCCGGATGCTGGGCGATGCCATGCACGCCGAGAATCCCCAGCACCAGGAACCAGGTCACCATCACCGGCCCGAACAGCTTGCCGATGCTGGCCGTCCCGTGTTTCTGGATCAGGAACAGCCCCACCAGCACCACCAGCGTCAGCGGCACCACCCAATGCTCCAGGCCATCGAAAGCCAGCTCCAGGCCCTCGACCGCCGATAGCACCGACACCGCCGGGGTGATCATGCTGTCGCCATAGAACAGCGCCGCGCCGATCAGACCGAGGATGATCAGCACCGCCCGCAAGCGCGGATAGGACGCCGATGCACTGCGTGCCAGTGCGGTCAGGGCCATGATCCCGCCCTCGCCCTGGTTGTCCGCCCGCAGGATGAACAACACGTACTTGATCGAGACCACCCAGATCAGCGACCAGAAGATCAACGCCAGGATCCCGAGAACGCCATCATGATTGACCTGCACCCCATATCCGCCGGTGAACACCTCCTTGAGGGTGTACAACGGGCTGGTGCCGATATCGCCGTACACCACGCCCACAGCGGCAACCAGCATGCTCAGCGGTTTTGCCACCGAGTGACCGGCTTGCGCCTCACTCACTGCATGACCCATCAACTACTCCCCCACAACCCGGACCGGGGCTTCTTCAACGAAGCACTATTCTTTTTCAGTTCAGCATGTCAGTGCAGCATGCGCTGGTTTTCTTACAGTTGCCGATGCTCAATCTTTTGTCGGTTATTTGAAACAAAAATTGTCATCGGAGCGCAACGCGGCGAAGCATAGCGCAGCACTCGTCGCATTTCCCTCCATAAAGCTGTTCAAGTGCGTCGCTCGCCGCTAGAATTGCGCACTTTTTGATCAGAGGCGCGCAAAGCGCCCGTCGTCGTCGAACGACCTGACACATCAACCGAGGTTAGACATGTCCACCCCCACCGCACCGGCCAATCCCAAGGTCGGCTTCGTAAGTCTTGGTTGCCCGAAGGCCCTCGTGGACTCCGAGCGCATCCTCACGCAACTGCGCATGGAAGGCTATGACGTCGTCTCCACCTACCAGGACGCCGATGTCGTGGTGGTCAACACCTGCGGTTTCATCGACAGCGCCAAAGCCGAATCCCTGGAAGTGATCGGTGAAGCGATCAAGGAAAACGGCAAGGTCATCGTCACCGGCTGCATGGGCGTGGAAGAAGGCAACATCCGCGAGGTGCACCCCAGCGTGCTGGCGGTCACCGGCCCACAGCAGTACGAGCAGGTGGTCGGCGCGGTACACGAGGTGGTACCGCCACGCCAGGACCACAACCCGCTGATCGACCTGGTGCCGCCACAGGGCGTCAAGCTGACTCCGCGTCACTACGCCTACCTGAAGATTTCCGAAGGCTGCAACCACAGCTGCAGCTTCTGCATCATCCCGTCGATGCGTGGCAAGCTGGTCAGCCGTCCGGTCGGCGACGTCCTCGACGAAGCCCAGCGCCTGGTCAAGGCCGGCGTCAAGGAACTGCTGGTGATCTCCCAGGACACCAGCGCCTACGGCGTCGACGTGAAATACCGTACCGGCTTCTGGAACGGCGCCCCGGTCAAGACCCGCATGACCGAGCTGTGCGAAGCGCTCAGCACCCTGGGCGTCTGGGTACGCCTGCACTACGTCTACCCGTACCCGCACGTCGACGAGCTGATTCCGCTGATGGCCGCCGGCAAGCTGCTGCCGTACCTGGACATCCCGTTCCAGCACGCCAGCCCGAAAGTGCTCAAGTCCATGAAACGCCCGGCGTTCGAGGACAAGACCCTGGCGCGGATCAAGAACTGGCGCGAGATCTGCCCGGAACTGATCATCCGTTCGACCTTCATCGTCGGCTTCCCCGGCGAAACCGAGGAAGACTTCCAGTACCTGCTCGACTGGCTGACCGAAGCCCAGCTCGATCGCGTCGGCTGCTTCCAGTATTCGCCGGTCGAAGGCGCACCGGCCAATGACCTGGGCCTGGACGTGGTCCCGGACGAGGTCAAGCAGGACCGTTGGGAACGCTTCATGGCGCACCAGCAGGCCATCAGCTCGGCCCGCCTGCAACAACGCATCGGCAAGGAAATCGAAGTACTGATCGACGAAGTCGACGAGAACGGTGCCGTTGGCCGTTGCTTCTTCGATGCCCCGGAAATCGACGGCAACGTCTTCATCGACGGTGCCGGTGACCTCAAGCCAGGCGACAAGATCTGGTGCCGGGTGGTCGACGCCGACGAATACGACCTCTGGGCCGAACGCCTGTAAGCCGTAAAAAAGTCGAAAAGCCCCGCTCTCTCCACGAGATGCGGGGCTTTTTTACGGCTATCGTTTGGCTGAACGATCCAGATCCATCTCGCGCCAGACAAGGAACGGCGACATGCGCCAGCACTCAGCCATCTACACCCCGCGGCTCAACGACTACCCGCAATTGACCGAAGTCTGGGAGGCCTCCGTCCGGGCGACCCATGACTTTCTCCCGGACAGCTACATCGAGTTGCTGAAAAACCTGGTGCTGACCCGTTACCTGGACGCGGTGATGCTGATCTGTACTCGCGACTCGCAGCAGCGAATCAGCGGCTTTGCCGGCGTTGCGGCGGGCAAGGTGGAGATGCTGTTCATCGCCCCGCAGTATCGTGGGCAAGGCTTGGGCAAGCTGCTGCTGTGGTATGCGATCGATCACCTGAATGCCGACCGGCTGGACGTCAACGAACAGAACCCGCAGGCCATCGGTTTCTATTTCAAGCAGGGCTTCGAGGTGATCGGGCGATCGGAGCACGACGGCATGGGGCAACCCTATCCCCTGCTGCACCTGCGGCTCAAGCGCTGAACCCACTGCGACAAATGTTGCCGGACGCAACCGGCGCCAGGCAGGTACAATGACAACCCTTTTTTGTTACGGCCGCTGTCATGTCTGAACCCATTCGCCTTTCCAAACGCCTCATCGAGCTGGTCGGCTGCTCCCGCCGAGAGGCCGAGCTGTTCATCGAGGGTGGCTGGGTCACGGTCGACGGCGAAGTCATCGACGAGCCGCAGTTCAAGGTCGACAGCCAGAAGGTCGAGCTGGACCCGAATGCCAAGGCCACCGCACCGGAGCCGGTGACCCTGCTGCTGAACCAGCCTGCCGGCCTCGATACGGACAGTGCACGCCAGTTGCTGAGCGCTGCCAGCCTCAGCGAGGAGCACCGTTACGGCAAGCGCCCGCTGCGCGGGCACTTTCTGCGCCTGAACACGGCCGCCGAGCTGCAGGCCAACGCCAGCGGCCTGCTGGTCTTCACCCAGGACTGGAAAGTGCTGCGCAAGCTGACCGAAGATATCACCAGGATCGAGCAGGAATATGTGGTCGAAGTCAGCGGCCAGATCATCGAGCATGGCCTGGAGCGGATCGGCCGTGGCCTCACCATCAAGGGCCGCGAACTGCCGGCTGCCAAGGCCAGCTGGCAGAGCGAGAACCGCCTGCGCTTCGCCCTGAAGAACCCGCAGCCGGGACTGATCGCCCAGCTCTGCGAAGCCGTCGGCCTCACCGTCGTGGCCATCCGCCGGATTCGTCTCGGCGGTGTCTCGATCGGCAAGGTACCGGCCGGCCAATGGCGCTACCTGTCGCCCAAGGAAAAATTCTAATTTCAACGCCGCGGCCATTACGCGGCGTTTACCCTCCAGGACTGCCTACATGATTCACAACGACGTACTGCGCAGCGTGCGCTACATGCTCGATATCAGCGATGCCAAGGTCGCCGAGATCATCAAGCTGACCGGCTTCGATACCTCCCGGAGCGATATCGTCAACTACCTGAAAAAGGACGAGGAAGAAGGCTTCGTCCACTGCCCCGACGAGGTCATGGCCTACTTTCTCGATGGCCTGGTGATCTTCAAGCGCGGCAAGGATGACAGCCGCCCAGCGCTAGCGGTCGAGCTGCCGGTGACCAACAACATCATCCTGAAGAAACTGCGGGTGGCCTTCGAGCTCAAGGAAGACGATCTGCACACGATTCTGAAGTCGGTCGACTTCCCGGTGTCGAAGCCGGAACTGAGTGCACTGTTCCGCAAGGTCGGCCACAACAACTATCGCCCTTGCGGCGACCAGTTGCTGCGCAACTTCCTCAAGGGCCTGACCCTGCGCGTACGCAAGTGACCCCGAGCCGCGCACAGCGTCCGGCGCCACAGGCATGACGCGACATTCCCTGGGGCAATAATGGCTCCCATGGCGGGACTGAACACCTAGGGTATGACCACCCTTTCCCGTTCAGGACTCGCCATGCACCCCTACTTTTCCCTGCAAGGCCGCACCGCTCTGGTGACCGGCGGCACCCGTGGTATCGGCAGGATGATCGCCAAGGCCTTCGTCGAGGCCGGCGCCACGGTCTATGTCTGCGCTCGCGATGCCGAAGCCTGCCAACAGACCGCCGAGGAACTGGGCGCACTCGGCCACTGCCATGCCCTGGCCGCCAACCTGGCCAGCGAAGCGGGCGTGCAGGAACTGGCCACGCAGTTGGGTGGACTCGTCGATCACCTGGACATCCTGGTCAACAACGCCGGCACCACCTGGGGAGCGCCACTGGAAAGCTACCCGGCCAAGGGCTGGGAGAAGGTCATGCAACTGAACGTCACGGCGGTGTTCGGCTGCATCCAGCAGTTGCTGCCGCTGCTGCGCCGCGCCGGGTCGGCAGAGAATCCGGCACGGGTCATCAACATCGGCTCGGTGGCGGGGATTGCCTCGTTTGGCGAACAGGCCTATGCCTATGGCCCGAGCAAGGCTGCTCTGCACCAGATGTCACGAATACTGGCGCGCGAACTGGTGAGCCAGCATATCAACGTCAACGTGATCGCCCCCGGCCGTTTCCCGAGCAGGATGACCCGGCATATCGTCGAGGACGAACAGGCCCTGGCGCAGGACTGTGCACTGATCCCGATGAAACGCTGGGGCCGGGAGGAAGAGATGGCGGCACTGGCCATCAGTCTGGCAAGTGCCGCGGGGGCCTACATGACCGGGAACATCATCCCGCTGGATGGCGGGTTCAGCCTGTAGCTGATCGTTCGTGGCTGGCCTCGCCTTTCTTCATCCGCGCTGCCAGCCCCTCAGATCCCCGCGCGCAGAACGCTGTCGGGCAACGCCGCGCCATGCTCGACACTGGCGGCCACCTGCTCGACCAGTTCATCGAGCATGTAGCCCTGGGCCTTGAGCCAGGCCTCATCGTAATAGGTCGTGGCATAACGCTCGCCACCATCGCACAAAATCGCCACGATCGAACCGCTCTCTCCCGCCTCGACCATCTGTCGCGCCGCCATCAGCGCGCCGATCAGGTTGGTCCCGCTGGAACCACCGACCCGCCGTCCCAGGCGCCCCGCCAGGTAATGCATGGCCGCCAGCGACAAGGCGTCCGGCACCTTGACCATCGCGTCGATGACCTTGGGCAGGAACGACGCCTCGACCCGCGGCCGGCCAATACCCTCGATCCGCGAGCCGCATTCCAGGCGCAGGCTGGCATCGCCACTCTGGTAATAGTCGAAGAACACCGATCGCTCGGCATCGGCGCACAGCACCCGGGTGCCGTGCTGGCGGTAGCGCACATAGCGCCCCAGGGTTGCGGTGGTGCCGCCGGTACCGGGGCTCGAGATCAACCAGCTCGGCTCCGGATGACGCTCACAACGCAGCTGCTGGAAGATCGACTCGGCAATGTTGTTGTTCGCCCGCCAGTCGGTGGCGCGCTCGGCGTAGGTGAACTGGTCCATGAAATGGCCGCCGCTCTCGCGGGCCAGGCGTTCGGACTCGGCGTAGATCTGCGTCGGATCCTGCACCAGATGGCTCTTGCCGCCGTAGAAGGCGATCTGCGCAATCTTCTCCTGGGAGGTGGTCGCGGGCATCACCGCGATGAACGGCAGCCCCAGCAGGCGGGCGAAGTAGGCCTCGGAGATCGCCGTCGAGCCACTGGACGCTTCGATCACCGGCGCCCCCGGCTTCAACCAGCCATTACACAGTGCATAGAGAAACAGCGAGCGGGCCAGGCGATGCTTGAGGCTGCCGGTCGGATGGCTGGACTCGTCCTTGAAATACAGCTCGATCCCCGGCAGCACCGGCAATGGCAGGGGAATCAGGTGGGTATCGGCACTGCGCTGGAAATCGGCCTCGATGATCCGGATCGCTTCCCGGGACCACTGTCGGTTATCGCTCATGATGGATTACTCGTTGTAACGGACACGCCAAAGGCGCTGACGGACTGATGCCCTAGCAGAGGGCCAAACCCTGCAAAGCACAAGATGAAGGACTCACTCGGCCACAACTATAGGAATTTTCCTACAAGCCGCACAGATACAGTGAGGACGCATTTGGACATACAACTGCTAGGCTGCCATCGACTGGTCCAATAACTTTCCGCTTATAATAAAATAAAATATAAATTTCCTTTTAATAACTAAAGGTACGGGTTCGGCTGTCCCACCTTTGATCTCATCGATGGAGGGCGAACCTTGCCTCTGCGTAGCACCTTCACACGGTTCTTTCAGTTGGAAGCAGCCAGCGGCCTGTTGTTGATCGCCGCTGCCGCCCTGGCCCTGCTGATCAACAACTCACCGCTGTCATACCTGTACAACGGCCTTCTGGAAGTTCCAGTCGTCACCCAGGTAGGCACCCTGACGATCGCCAAGCCGCTGCTGTTGTGGATCAACGACGGCCTGATGGCACTGTTCTTCCTGCTGATCGGCCTGGAGGTCAAGCGCGAGGTCATCGAAGGTCATCTGTCCAAGCCCTCGCAGATAGTGCTGCCGGGCGCGGCGGCCATCGGCGGCATGCTGGTGCCGGCGCTGATCTACTGGCTGCTGAACCGGGACAACCCGGCAGCACTGGGCGGCTGGGCAATCCCCATGGCCACCGACATCGCCTTCGCCCTGGGCGTCCTGGCCCTGCTGGGCAAGCGCGTACCGGTATCACTGAAGCTGTTCCTGATGACCCTGGCGATCATCGACGACCTCGGGGCGATCATCGTCATCGCGATATTCTACTCCGGCGAACTGTCGGGGCTGTCGCTGCTGCTGGCCGCTGCCTGCCTGATCGCGCTGATCGCGATGAATCGCCTGGGGGTGGTCAAGCTCGGCCCCTACCTGGTCATCGGCCTGATCCTCTGGGTCTGCGTACTCAAGAGCGGCGTACACGCGACCCTGGCGGGTGTGACCCTGGCCTTCTGCATCCCCCTGCGCACGAAGAACTCCGAGCCATCGCCGCTGCTGAGCCTGGAACACGCCCTGCATCCCTGGGTGGCCTTCGGCATCCTGCCGCTGTTCGCCTTCGCCAATGCCGGTGTATCACTCGCAGGCGTCAGCCTGGAGAGCTTTACCCATCAGGTGCCACTGGGGATTGCCGCCGGCCTGCTGGTCGGCAAGACGATCGGGGTATTCGGCCTGACCTGGCTGGCGGTCAAGGCCGGCATGGCGGCGCTGCCCCAGGCCGTCAACTGGGGCCAGGTGCTTGGCGTGGCGATCCTCTGCGGCATAGGCTTCACCATGAGCCTGTTCGTCGGCTCCCTGGCCTTCATACCAGGCAGCAGCGATTACGTCGGCATGGATCGCATGGGAATCCTCACCGGTTCGATTCTCGCAGCGGTGATCGGCTATGCCGTCATGGCCATGTCCAGCCGACGCGACACGCAAGCATGAGACCTGTCCTGTAGGAGCGTGGCTCGCCCGCGAAGAGGACCTTATGGCCAACAACACCTTCGCAGGCAAACCGTCACCCCCAAAAAACAAAACCCCGGCCAGGAGACTGGCCGGGGTTTTCTGTAATCGCCCGATCCTGGATCAGTGCGAAACGCGGCTGGTGCCACCGACAGTGGAGATACGCACGCGCTCGCCCACACGGAAGATCTCGTTCGGCGCCACTTCCTGGACGTAGGCACGCAGGCTGCCGTCATCTTCACGCACGGTGATTTCCACGCCCTGGGTCTTGGTCAGGCCTTTCTCGGCCATGTTGCCCAGCACGCCGCCGGCCACCGCACCGATCACCGCAGTGACGATACTGCCACGACCACCACCAATGGCGCTGCCGCCGACGCCACCGACGATCGCACCGGCACCGGCACCGATCGGCGAGTTGGTGCCTTCGATCTGGACCGGACGCAGGGATTCGATGGTGCCCAGGCGAATGGTCTGTACACGACGGGCTTCATCGCGGGAATAGGTGTCGCCAGTCAGGCTGTTGGTGCAACCACCGAGCAGCATGGCCATTGTGGAGAAGGATGCAATCAACAAAACAGACTTACGCATGGGAGCAGCTCCAAAAAGACATTCGTCAATTAAACTCCGCAGCTTGACCTCTGTCACGACAGCCTGCGGATAAAATGGTTTTCATTCAGCGCCAGTACAGACTTGGCGTACACCAGAACCGGAGACAGGGTAGCGCGCTTTCCAGGCGCTCGCCCCACCTGCCACAAGGACCGTCATGGACTACTTCATCATTGCCATCGCCACTGCCGCAGGCTTGTATTTCCACGGGTGGCTGTATGTGAAAACCAGACGTTGGATGGACCGTGACCTCGCATTATCTCTTGCGGGAGACAACGAAGCGCGGAAAAAGTTCATGCTGCAGCGTCTTGAGGACGCCCGGAAACAGAAGATCAAGCGACGGGATCTGCAGCGGTGGCTGGAAGCCGCCGCTGCAGAATTCCCAAACTAGTGGCCTATGTGGCCAATTCACTCAACTTCGGCCCAAGTCCTTGCCAGGCTTCGTTGCCATTCCTCGCCGTAGGCAGGCTACGACTCGTCATGGCGCCTTGCCTGGCAAACCCTTGGACTCGAATCTGGGTATCCGAATTAACCGTACAGGCCATCAGGGAGCCAGGCGCGAACGCGTCCAGCCCGTGTCCACCAGGCGATAGTCGAGGCGGTCGTGCAGGCGGCTGGCCCGGCCCTGCCAGAACTCGATGCGCTCCGGCAGCAGGCGATAGCCGCCCCAGTGCTCCGGACAATGCGGCTGGGTGTCGCTGAAGCGTGCCTGGGTGGCCTGGAGCAGTTGCTCCAGCTCGGCACGATCGGCAATCACCCGGCTCTGCGGTGACGCCCAGGCCCCCAGGCGGCTGCCCAGCGGGCGTACCTGGAAGTAGGCGTCCGACTCCTGCGGCGAAACCTTGACCACCCGCCCTTCGATCCTCACCTGGCGCTCCAGGGTCGGCCAGAAGAACGTCATGGCCGCAAACGGCCGCGCCGCCAGCTGCCGCCCCTTGTCGCTCTCGTAGTTGGTGAAGAAGGTGAAACCTTGTTCGTCCAGGCCCTTGAGCAACAGGATACGGCAGTGTGGACGACCGTCCTCATCGACGGTCGCCAGGGTCATGGCATTGGCCTCCACCGGTGCCTGCTCGGTTTTCACCGCGTCGGCGAACCACTGGTGGAACAGCGCGAACGGCTCGGCCGGAGCCTGGGCCTCGGTCAGGCCGTCGCGGGTGTAGTCGCGGCGCATATCGGCCAGAGCTTGGGTCATGACGCTTTCCTTTTCAGTCCGGGATCAGTCGGTCGCTGATCAGTTTTTGGCGGAGTTGTCAGCCGCCGCGTCTTTCTTCGCTACTGTCGCCTTGGCGGGCGCAGCCTTCTTGGCTGGCGCCTTGGCCGGGGCCTTCTTCGCCGCAGTCTTGGCTGGAGCCTTCTTGGCCGCGGCGGCCTTGCCCTTGGCGGCGGCAGCCGGTTTCTTCGCCGCAGTTGCCGGGGCCGCAGGCTTGACGTCCTGGGCGGCAACCATGGTCGCCGGCATTGGAGCCGGTGCCGGGATGCTGTACTTGCTCAGCAGCGCCACCATAGTGTTCTGCGGAGTCAGGATGATTTCCATGCGACGGTTCAGCGCACGTCCTTCATTGCTGTCGTTGGCCGCACGCGGCATCACCGAGCCCATGCCGCGCAGGATCAGGCGGTCACGCTGCAGGCCGCTGAGGCGGAAGATCGCCGCGATCGACTGGGCACGCTGCTGGCTGAGCGACTGGGCCGCATCGGTGGCGAGGCTGTTGTCACCATGGCCCAGCACCAGCACTGCGGTTTTCGGATCGGACTCAACGGTCTTGGCAACCTTGGAGAATGGGCCGAGGGTGATTGGCAGCAGCATTTCCGGACGCTTGGGGTTGTAGAAACCGTCGATCGGGGCCACGACCACCAGCACGTTCTCACGACGCTCCAGCTTCAGCGAGGTGTCCTGGATCGCTGCACGCAGGCGCGGTTCATAGTCATCGAGCCAGGCCTGGGTGATTTTCGGATCGGGCATCGGTACGGCCTTGGCTGCCGGCGGAGCCGCGTCCTTGGCCTTGTCCGAGCTACCGAACGGCCACCACCAGTGGGTTTGCGCTGGTGGAGGGGTTGGATTGGTCGCGGCAGCGACAGCGGTCGCCAGTGGAACCGGCTTTTCGTCAGCCTTGGCAGCGGCAGGTGCAGCAGCCTTAGCGTCCTTGGCCGCTGCTGGAGCCGGTGCTCCGGTCGAAGCCTGGGCAGCGTCCTTTTCGGCGACCTTGTCCGAAGAACCGAACGACCACCAGTGGCCGCCATCTGCATTTTGTGGAGTTTGTGCGCAACCGGTGATGGTCAGGCAAAGGGCCAGGGCGAGGGACTTGTTCGAAGACATTGGAGATCCACAAAATGAGATAGAGAGTACAAGGGCCCTAAGGCCGTATAAACAGACGTTTCGAAAACAGAAAAGCCACAGGGTTCCGACCTGGGGCTTTGCGCGCGCATTCTACAGACAGCCGGCAAGAATCCGTACCAGCTTCTGGGCCCGTGGATCCATCAGGACATACGGACCCAGGGTATTGGTCACGAAACCGAAGGCGACATCGTGCTCGGGATCGGCAAAGCCGACCGAGCCCCCTGCCCCCGGGTGTCCGAAAGCCCTGGCGCCCAGGCCGAACGTAGCATTGGCGACGTCCGGCTGGTCAAGCATGCAGCCCAGGCCGAAACGGGTCTGGGTCAGCAGGGTCTTGTCCATGCCCAGGCTGTGCTCGCGAGTCAATTCGTCGAGCATTTCCCCTTCCAGCAGGCTGCCATCGAGCAGACCGCTGTAGAAACCCGCCAGGCTGCGTGCATTGCCATGCCCATTGGCCGCCGGCTGCTGCATGCGCCGCCACTCCGGTTTATTGGTGCTGGTCATGATAGACGGCGGATTGGTGAATGCACGGGTGGTCATCGCCGTCGGCTCGCGCATGGTGACCTGCAGCAGGCGCTGGGCCGCCGCATCGCCGACATTGCCCTTGCCACGGGCGATATGCGCGACCCGGTGGAACTCCTCGTCCGCCAGCCCGACGTGGAAATCCAACCCCAGCGGGCGCGCGATCCGCGCCGCGATGGACTCACCCGGCCCACGGCCATCGGCCCGGCGCAGCAACTCGCCGATCAGCCAGCCATAGGTGATCGCCGCATAACCGTGACCATCACCCGGGGTCCACCAGGGCGCCTCGGCGGCCAGGGCATCGACCATCACCTGCCAGTCATAGAGCGCTTCAGGCGCCAGCAACTCACGCAGTGCCGGCAGGCCGGCCTGATGGCAGAGCAACTGGCGCAAGGTGATACGCTCTTTCCCGGCTGCGGCGAATTCCGGCCAGTAGCGGGCCACCGGTGCGTCCAGTTGCAACTTGCCCTCGGCCACCAGTTGCAGCGCGGCGACGGCGGTAAAGGTCTTGGTGCAGGAGAACAGGTTGGCGATGGTGTCGCTGTGCCAGGCCTCGGCACCGTCCTTGTCGGCGGTGCCGGCCCACAAATCGACCACGGTTTCCCCGCCGACCTGGATGCAGAGCGCGGCGCCGCGCTCCTGGGGATCGTCGAAGAGGGCCGCGAACGCCTCGCGAACCGCCTCGAATTGAAGCTCGAAATGACCCTGAATCTGCACCCTTGATTTCCCCCGGGCAAACGCCTGACAAAGTGCGTGCATTGTTCCAGCGATTGTCAGGTTTGGGAACAGACACAGGTCGGACGGTTCGCAACTCCGTTATGTAGGAAAAGACGCCACCGGACCCACCCAGGGCGTCTCTTTCGCTCAGTGACCGTTGCCGGAGTGCCCGCCGGCATGCCCGGAGGCAGCCCCGCCGGCACTGCCGGAACGGCCCTTGCCACCGATATCGTCGTGATCGATACCCTTGGCCGCCTTCTGCTGGGCATCGACCTTGGCCTTCTCGGCGGCCTTGCCCAACAGTTCGATGGCCTGCAGGTTGCTCTTGCGCACGCTCTCGACGAAGCCCTGGAACGGCACGTCGGTGATGCCGACCAGGCCAAAATGGCCGTTCTCGCCATCGAGCAGGCGGCCGGTAACCGGCTGATCCAGGTACTGGAACCAGTGCACGCCGACGATCGATGGCTCATTTACCGCCTGCTTGATGAAGTTGGCGTAGGCCGGACCACGGTCCTCCTCCTTCGCCACCTCGGTCACGCCCCCCCAGAACGGGCCGCGGTCACGCGAGCCGAAGTTGAACTCGGTGATCAGCACCGGCTTGTCCAGCGCCTCCAACTGGTCGAAGTCATAACCGTCCTGCGGCTGCAGGGTGTAGAAGTTGAAGCTCAGCACGTCGCAGTACTGGGCACAGGACGCCACCGCCTCCGGCGTGCTGACAGCGAAGCGTCCGCCCAGCAGCAGATGGTTGGGCGCATGCCACTTCAGCGAATCGGAGATGGTCTTGAAGTAGGTATCGGCAAAGACCTTCTGGAAATACTTGAGGTCAGCCTCGATTTCCGGGTGCTCGGGATTGGGCAGCGGTGCCTCGAACCCCGGGTCCTCCATCTGCTCCCAGGTCGGGATCTCCACGCCCCAGGCCTTCGACAGCCCCTGCTGGTTGCGGTACTTGTCGCGCAGTTGCTTGAGGAAGGCACGCTTGGCGGCCACATCGGTGGTCATGCGCAGGGTGCCGTAGGCCAGTGCGTAACGGGATTTCGGATCGTCCCCAGGACCGGCCCAGGCCAGTTCGTTATCGGCGAAGTAGCCGACCAGCCAGGGGTCGTCGCGGTGATCGCGGGCAGCGATGGCCACCGCACGCTCGGTGGCCATGGCAAAGCGCGGGTCGAACGGGTCCGGCATGCCGCCCCACCAGTCGCTGCCGGTGCTGATACTGGCGTAGTCGCCAACGATCGACAGCGGCAAGGTATAGGGCACGCGGTCATTCAGGCCCAGGGCCGGATCGCTCCAGTTGCCGATGGTGTTGAAGCCCCAGGCCTGCAACCGGTCCAGGGTATGGGTCTGCCAGCGCTTGGCGTCGAAGCCTTCGGCGCACGGCAGCTTCGGCTCGCCTTCCTTGGGTTGGGGACAAGGCTTGCCGTAGGTGCGCTGCAGGTTCGCCCCATAGAAGTCGAACCAGCGCCCGCGGCTAAAGCCGCGACCGGCGTTGGAGGCCAGCGCGACGCTGTTGTCACCCTTGCCATAATAGGCGGCCAGGGGCTCGCCGTCCTTGGGCAGCTCGGCGAACATGCCTTCACGCCCCTCGACATAGGTCTGCTGGTCGCTGGCGCTGACGGTATTGACCCCCAGGGAATAGAACGGATGGCCTTCCGGCGTCACCAGGTACCAGCGACCATCATGCTTCTCGGTGCGGAAAAAACCCGTGGCATCGAAGCTCGGGCCCTTGGTCCAGCCGCCGAACCTGTCCAGGCCATTGCGCTCGCGCTCGGTCAACCAGCCCTTGAGCTGTTGGCCCTCGCGGTTGGCCGCCGTCTTGAGTTGCTCGTCGGAGGCGACCTTCTCCGGCCACCTGGCACGGTTCGACTGGCCATAGCCATCGACCAGCGAAGCGTAGGCGGCCTTGATCACATCGTCGCCGTTCTGCACGCCAAAGCGTTCCAGCAGGATGTTCTGCGCGACTTTCGGCTTGTCCATCGACAAGGTCACCGACACCACCTGCGTACGATCCAGTTCACCCACGCTGCTCGCCAGCAACACCCGCTGGCCATCCACGGTCAGCGGCATCGGCGGCCCGGCACGCATGCCCTGGCTCAGCGGCGAGAACGCCTGCAAGGGCACCAGCAGGGTCTGCGCCGGGCCGGCCGGCAGATCGACACGACTGGTCAGGGTCTTGCCGTCGTTGCTCTGGATCGTCACGTTGAGCGTCAGGGCCCAGTCCATCGCACTCTGGATCCGCAGGCTCATCACCCCGGACTGCGACCAGTCCCAGGCCCCGCTCTGGGGCGTCAGGCGCAGGCTCGGCTGTGTCGTCGGCGTGAAGGTGACGCGGCGCAGCACCTCGCCCTCGGCGGTCTGTTCGGCGTTGGATTGCGGCAGATCCGCACCATTGGTCACCACCTGCACCACATCGGCGGGGCGAACGAAGTTGAACAGTGTCTGCTGGCCTGCGGGTGCGGCCAGCAATGGCGCAGTGAACAGCAGGGCAAAAACGGTGGGCAGCGTACGGCGAATCATTTGAATCCAGTTCTCCCTATCGGCCAATCAACGGCCTGAGTGGCGCCGGGCTCTGCACGAAAGTGGCTGGGCAATTTCGTACGGCCCTGAAAGCGCCCTCCATAGACAACGAAATAGGCGATTTAACCTACGTCACATCAAGAAATTTCACGCCGGAATGGCGGCAAGGCATTGAGGATAGCCTTCCCGTAGCGCTGGGTGACCAGGCGGCGGTCGAGCAAGGTGATGATTCCCCGGTCGGCCTCGGTCCGCAGCAACCGGCCACAGGCCTGCACCAGCTTGAGCGAGGCGTCCGGCACGGCGATCTCCATGAACGGATTGCCACCGCGGGCTTCGATCCATTCGGCCAGCGCCGCCTCGACCGGATCATCCGGCACAGCGAACGGAATCTTGGCGATCACCACGTGTTCACAGTAGGCACCGGGCAGGTCGACCCCTTCGGCGAAGCTCGCCAGGCCGAACAGCACGCTGGAGTCTCCCCCATCGACCCGCGCCTTGTGCTTGTTGAGGGTTTCCTGCTTGGACAGGTTGCCCTGGATGAACACCTGCCGGCGCCAGTCGCGATCCAGGCCGTCGAACACGTCCTGCATCTGCTTGCGCGAGGAAAACAGCACCAGCGACCCCCGCGAGCCTTCGACCAGCTCCGGCAGGTCGCGGATGATCGCCGCGGTATGGGCCGCAGCATCGCGGGGATCAGCCTTGAGGTCCGGCACCCGCAGCACGCCGGCATCGGCATGGTGGAAGGGGCTCGGCACCACGGCGGTCACCGCGGTCTTCGGCAGGCCGGCACGCATGCGGAAACGGTCGAAGGTGCCCAGGGCGGTCAGGGTCGCCGATGTCACCAGGGCGCCGTAGGCCACGTTCCACAGGTTGCGCCGCAGCATGTCCGCGGCGAGGATCGGGCTGGCATTGACCTCGATATCGAACAGCGCACCACTCTCGGCCAGGGTCAGCCAACGCGCCATCGGCGGGTTGTCCTCGGGGTCCTCGGTGGTGAACGCGGTCCACAGTTCCCAGTTGCCCTGGGCGCGGGACAGCAGGCTGCCGAACAGCGGGTACCACTCCTCGGCCTGGCTGCTGGTGATGCCGATGCTGACCTCACCGTCCATACCTTCCTTGAGCAGGTCGGTCAGGCGGGTGAACAGGTCGTTGAGGCGGGCGAAGCCCTTTTTCAGCTCGATGCCGATTTCACGAATGTGCTCGGGGATCACCCCACCGACGAAGCGATGGCGCGGCCGCTCACGGCCCTCCATGTCCTCGCCGCTGCGGAAGTCGGCCAACTGTTCGCAGACGGTGAACATGAACTGCTGCTGGGTCTTGATCTCCCGTGCCAGCTCCGGCACCTGCTCGATCCACTTGCCCAGGTCGCCCGGCAAGGGGTGCTGGGCCAGCAGCTTGGTCAGGTTCTTGGCGGTCTGCTCCAGCCAGTCGGCGGTCGAACGCAGGCGGGTGTAGTGGGCGAAATGGCCGATGGCCTTGTCCGGCAGGTGATGGCCTTCGTCGAACACGTACAGGGTGTCGCGCGGGTCCGGCAACACCGCGCCACCGCCAAGGGCGAGGTCGGCCAGCACCATGTCATGGTTGGTGACGATCACGTCGACCTTGCCCATGCCCTCGCGCGCCTTGTAGAAGGCGCACTGGCCGAAGTTCGGGCAGTGGCGGGTGGTGCACTGGCTGTGGTCGGTGGTCAACCGCGCCCAATCGGCATCTTCCAGGGCCGTGGGCCAGCTGTCGCGGTCGCCATCCCATTTGTTGCCGGCCAGTTTCTCGATCATGCTGGTGAAGAGCTTCTGGCTGGCCTCATCGACCTCGATCTTGAAGCCTTCTTCCTCGAACAACTGGGCCGTGGCGGTCTGCGCGTGGCCTTCCTGCAGCAGCATGTCGAGCTTGGACAGGCACATGTAGCGCCCGCGGCCCTTGGCCAGGGCGAAACTGAAATTCAGCCCGCTGCTGCGCATCAGGTCCGGCAGGTCCTTGTAGACGATCTGCTCCTGCAGGGCGACGGTCGCGGTGGCGATCACCAGGCGCTTGCCGGCGGCCTTGGCGGTGGGAATCGCCGCCAGGCTGTAGGCGACGGTCTTGCCGGTACCGGTGCCGGCCTCGACGGCGACCACCGCCGGCTCGCCGTCACGGCGACCTTCATCATCGGTGTCGATATCGCCGAGGACCTTCGCCACTTCGGCGATCATCAGCCGCTGGCCGTAACGCGGCTTGAGGCTCTTGGCTTCGAGGAAACGCGAATAGGCGCCCTGGATCGTGGTTTTGAGTTCGGTGCTGATCATGATTCTTCGGGCGCGAAAAACGCTGGATAAATTTTCAGTGGTTCGAATGGCCGCTATCATACCCCGCTAATTCATCCCACGCCGAACGGAGTAGCCGAATGACCACTTTTGCCCTCGTTTATGCCCTGCATCTGCTGGCGGCCCTGATCTGGGTCGGCGGCATGTTCTTCGCCTGGATGGTCCTGCGCCCGGCGGCCATGGCCGCACTGGAGGGACCGGCCCGCCTGAAATTGTGGGTCCAGGTGTTTCAGCGGTTCTTCGTCTGGGTCTGGATCGCGGTGGTGGTGCTGCCGATCAGCGGCGTGGGCCTGCTGCAACTACGGTTCAGCGGGTTCGAGACGGCGCCACGCTACGTGCAGATCATGATGGGGCTGTACATCGTGATGTTGGCACTGTTTCTTCGTATCCAGTCATTGCAGCTGCCGGAACTGCGCAAGGCGGTCGAGGCCGAACAGTGGGCCGAAGGGGCGACGGTGCTGGGCAGGATTCGTCGGCTGGTGGGGGTCAACCTGCTGATCGGGCTGGCGCTGGTGGCGATCGTCGCGGCGCGGCCGATGTTCTGAGACGGACGGCGAGAGGGCGATCGCCATCGCCAGCAGGCCGGCTCCCACAGGTTCGGCGTTGCGCCTGAACCTTGTGATCGGCACCGACCTCGTGGGAGCCGGCTGGCTGGCGATGGGGCCGGCCAGTCATGCCTCATGTTGACTGGCAGACTTGGCGCCCCAGGCTATTCACAACCGCTGGATGGTTACGCTACCAGCCTCGCCCTGGGGCCCGGGCTTCCCGGCCAAGCCAGGTCGACCCGGTTTGCCGCCGGCGGTGTCATAGATGAAGCAGCCCTTGGACTTGCCACCGGCACCAGGGCGTCCCGCCGCTCCCGCCGGGCCACCGGCACCACCGTCGACCTGGACCTTGATCTGCTCGGCCGGGTAGTCCCGTGGCAGTTGCAGCCGAACCTGCGCTCCCGGTGCGCCCTGCCGGCCATCGCCGCCATTGTCACCGTCAGAGCCGCGTCCGGCACTGCCCCAGGTGCAGCCCGGCTCCGCACCGTTGGCACCGTCGAGCCCGACATAACCCGGAACGCCGGTGCCGCCACGGGCGTCCACCGACAACAACGGGCCGCTCAGCGCGTCGATCCGTACATTCAGGTTCCGTCCCGGCAGGGGCGCCCGCTGATAGGAGCCGGGGGCACCGCGAGCGGTAATCTGGCTGCCACTGTCGAGTTCGGCGCGCACGGCCTTGAGTTCGAAGGCCTGTTCACTGGGCACAATGGCGATGCGCGCCTCGCGCCCCAGGTGCAACTGCCCTACTTCCAGCCGGGTAATGCCGGCAGGAACGAGCAGGGTGCCATTGTCGGCGACGTCCAGGCGCTCCAGCTGCAGGGAGCTGGTATTGCCTGGCAGACGCAGCACGGAATGGGACTCGACGGTGACGACCTGGGCGAAGGCCAGGGGGCTGCACAGTGCGGCCAGCAGGCACAGACTACGCATGGCTGGGCTCCTCGCGCGATGGCAACGGCAGGACCTGCACGTGGAACATGCCGAAGATCAGGATCTGTGCCCGGTCGCGCCAGGGCTGCGCACGATCACGCAGGCTGCCGTTGAACAGCAGCACTTCCAGCAAATGCGTCAACAACAGCAGGCTCCCGGCCAGATTCACCAACAGGCGGAACGGGCTGATCAGCGGGCTCGCCAGGTTGACCAGCACCACCAGCCAGAACAACAGCGTCAGGACCTTCCCCAACCCCCAAAGCACCTTCATACGCCCCCCTCGTGAATTTATTCTTTGGGCGCACAGTACCGGCTTGCACGGGCAATTTGCCAGTGGGCTGGAAAAATTATTCTCCAACGGTCGGTTTACCCACCGGTTCGGCGAAATTCATCGCTGCACAGCGGCACGGAACACTAGGCCGGACCCGCCGGGCAGGCTAGTCTTTGCAGTTCTGATTGAGGATTTTCGATGACCGAGAGCATTTCTTCCCGCACGCCCCAGCAAGCCCTGGCGGCACTCCTGGACCGCTACGCCCCGCAGACCCTGCTGCTGGTGGGTGCCAGCAGCTTTCCGGCACTCGAGGCCTTCCAGGCGGCGCACCCGCAGACCCAGGTCGCCATCGCCGAACCGGGGGCGCTGCCAGCCGAGCTGGCGGCCCGACGCTTCGACCTGGCGCTGGTGCTCGACTGCCTCGAACATCTGCCCAAGCGTGCCGGCCGGGAACTGCTCGGCGGCATCCGCAACCTCAATGCCAGCCGCATGGCGGTGCTGGTGGACATGCCGGCCGCCGACTGGCAGGACAGCGACTTCTTCGCCCTGGCCCTGCAGAGCAGCGAGCGCTTCCAGCGCGACGAGCAGGTGCTGACGCTGTTCACCTACGACCTGCGTGAATACAAACAGGTCCCGGACTGGCTCAATGCCAAGTTCTGGGCCAACCCGGAAATGTTTGGGAAGTACTGGTGGTGAAACCCATGTACATCAAGGGCTTGAGCACCTATGACCACCTCCCAAGCTTTGCCCGAGCAGGGCCAAGTGTCACCAGCTTGTCACCAGAAACGGCCTCAACGGCTCTCGGTTTGGCACTATCGACGTAATGGCATCTACTATCTCCGGGTCCGACCTCGGGGATGCTCCGCCCGCAGCCTTACAGTTTCACTTCGCACCACAGAACGCCCCTCCGCTATGACGCTATCGCAAGACATTCTTAAGGCACTGGCCGTCTTTCATCTCGACCGCCCGGAAGCAACATGGGTAGAACTCAAGGGCCACTTGGCGGAGGTAGCCCACAATCTGCTGATACAGGCTTATTCGGATCAAAACCTATCCGTTTATGACGAGATTTATTCTGACCTCGCCCAGTCGCTCGCTGAAGCAGCCGCTACGGTCCCGTTGAGCATCGACCAGCACAACGCGTTGGAAATCAGCCGGGAGATCGTGAGAGGTGCACGGGCACGCTTGAAGGGCAACCCACGCCCGCTGATAGACACCATTGAGCGCCTGGACAAACCGGAAAACGATGTACCTGCGTCCATATCTGTAGGTGCTCCGTCCAGTGACCGGAATGCCGACCAAGCGCCGCTGACCTTCGAGGAACTCGCTACGCTGTTCATCAAGGAACGCCAAGGCAACGTGCAAGGTTCAACTCTCCACGCCATCGAGTCCAACTGTCGAACACTGTCAAAGCTACTGGGCGACCTCGATATCCGCAGGCACACACGGTCGGACATGGTGACGCTTAAAGAGAAGATCATGGATGGTCGAAAACCATTGACCGTCAACAAACTGCTGACCCAGCTATCTACTGTGATGGACTGGGCGGTCAATAACGGGTTCATGGAGCGGTCATTCGACAAAGGCTTGAAGATCGAGAGGGGCGCTGAAAGCGAACGCAGGCCGTTCTCGCGTGAGGAGGTGGGGACCATCATGGACCACACGAACGCCCTTCCTGCGAACGATTGGAAACGCTGGGCGCTGTCCCTGGGCGTGCTCACAGGTGCCCGGATTGGTGAGCTGTATCAACTTACCCAAGCAGACGTGAAGCAAGTGGGCGATGGAATCACGGTCATTGACATAAACAAGGCGGACGAAGGGAAGACACTCAAGACTGACTTCTCAGTCCGAATGGTGCCGCTTGTCGATGGAGCCTACGGCTTCGACCTCAAAGCATTCCTGTCCTGGGTAGCGTCAGAACCGGGGAAGCTGTTCAAGGCAAAGTACCACTACTTCAACAAACCGCTGAACGATGCTCTGCGTGAGCCACTGGGTCTTCCTTCCGGCAGCGACCAGTCATTCCACTCGCTCCGGCATTCGCTTTCAGGGCTTCTAAAGGCGGCAGCTACTCCCGAGGTTATCGCCCAAAGCATCACGGGACATAGCTCCGGGAACATCACCTACGATCTGTACGCGGGCTCCCAGCGAGTTCCTGTCGAGACACTCCACAACGCCCTGTCTAACGCATTCAAAGGGACCAGAAAACCATAGAAAGCTCGCGAGCATAGAAGCTCGCCAGTACCCAGCCAACTCAAACGGCCTTGGTGCTCCAGTAAGCTGAACCAGAGTCCCGTGTCGCAAAAACCCTCACTTGCAGGAATAACGACACGAGGACAACCCGATGACAATCAATCACGCAAACCTGCTGCACCACCACGACAACCAAGCAGACGCCATCACCTTCGACCCCACCACTGGAGAGATATTCACCAGCAGGGAACAACCATTTCGCAACCACTGGTCGCCATACGAATCCTGGGCAGCAAAACGCCGGGCCGATGCTTCGCTCCCAGAAGACCATAAGAAAGCAACTACCTCCCTGGCGGCGCTGATCGCCGGACAGTCAACCACTCAGGCTCCACCCCCATCGACATCAACCGAGACCACAGCACCGAAGCGAGGCCGTGGGCGCCCCAAGAAAGTCGACGTTAACCCAATAGCGTCACTCGCACCTGTCCTGCTGGAGCCTGCCATCCCCATGTGGGTAGATGACATCATTCATGGCTCAGTTGTCAGAAGCGCTGGAGTCGACAACGGTAAAATCAACGTGAGGATGCGGTCGGTCATCTGGGCGCTAAGCCTGCCGGAGATCACAACGGAGGCCTGCCGAACCGGGGTGAGCAAATCTGGCGAAATGATCAACCTGAGGACCGCCCAGCGAATCGCACAAGCCGCTCGTCATAGCATTCACGGCATCGCCTTGCATATCGAAAGACATCCCAAAATCAAAACTGGCCTGGAGGCCAAGAGGCTGGCACAAGCTGCTTTCGATTAAACGTCGGATAGATAAACGCTTGATTCAACTTCGGGAACTTGAGGAAGGATCGGGAACATCCGGTCCATCTCTTGGAAACGAGAAAATCTCCAAGACCATATCGTAACCAACCGTTCTGTACCGAAGCCTCACACCACAGCTTCGGTCTCCTCGGCAGGACGCGCCCAAGAATCCAGTATCGCTAAAAACCCTCACTATAGTGGAGAGGATGCCTCAGAACTGGCTTTGCGCGAGTTCCTTCCACCTCCATGGCATCCCCCACGCTCACGCTCTCCTGAGCAGGATCATTGCAGGTCGCACTGCATTGCCAATCAACACCATCAACTCAATCCAGTTCTTCTGATAGCGCCTTCCGTGCCACTGCCGGGTCCCTGTGTCTGGGGTCTGGATAGCCGAGCCGTGGGTGCGAACTCGGAGGACGCTACCAAAAGGAATACAGACAATATGAACATCGACATCAAGCACAAGCACGCCGGCCACATCATCGTCATCGAAGGACACGCCTTCAAAGCAGACGACCGGGGCCAATGGAACCTGACGGACATTTGGCGGACCTTGAGACTTCCGAATGGTAAAGCTCCAGCACAGTGGCGAACCAAGCAAGCCAAGCGAATGGAAGCTATGCAGAATTTGCACAGCTCCAATGGCACAGGCTCTCGGGCGACCAAGCGCGCAGCCATCGCATACGCTGCGTGGGTATCGTCGGAGTTCGAGGATATGGTGTTCGACGCCTTCGAAGCGATTCTTGAGATTCCGGAGGTAGCCTTGGCGGTCGCCAATAAGATGGCATCGCTCGGCAAGGACCACAGCGCGGGTATCGTCAAGCGCATGAGCTTCAATGACAAGTGCGATTGGAAAGCAGTCAAGCGTGGCCCACAAAACCAAAGTGCTGCCGCCAAGGCATACCGTAGACAGCAAGCGGAATGGGAGCGCTTGGCATCTCAGGCTCGACGCAACATCGCTCGGACAGGAATGTGACAGCAATCCGCACAGCTAAGTCCAATGTCCACACGCTGGTCATCTCGTGACGCAGCCCTGAACCGCCTACAGTGAAGGGGCAACGGGGGATAAAACGCCCGCGTTGACTGCCAAGAGCCCTAACGAAAATCCGAAAGAAATTTCCAAGAGGTCATCTCATAGAACACAAAGGCTGGAAGTCCCCCGTGGCCGCCCTCTCCCCGTGGATTCACTATGGGGGGGAGCGGCAAACGTCCAAAAATATGTGGTCCCTGTGATCGGGCCATAGTTGCGCAGCACAGCGACCACTAAGCTGCCTTCAGGTCTCGCCCTGAGGCCCCCGACATCTTGCGCCATCACCTTGCCAGACCTCCAATGGATCATTGCGGATCGCTGTGCCGATTTCATTTGGGTACACCCTTGAGAACACACTCCATGAACACATCTGGCCGCCCGCATCCGTATTCATTAGGATTGACTTTTTATTTGAATACATACAGCATTTCAACCTCTAAACCCTATTGAACACACAAAGTGAGGCTATAGATGGCGCAGGTCGGTTACAAGCGTGTGAGTTCGGCAGACCAGAACACAGCCCGACAGTTGGACAGCGTTGCGCTGGATGAAATCTTCGAGGATCAGCTAAGCGGCGCCACTACGGAGCGCCCAGCACTTCAGGAGATGCTGCGCTACGTTCGGAAAGGCGACACCATCCATGTTCACAGCATCGACCGACTCGCCCGGAGCCTCAAGGATTTGCTGGAACTGGTCGAGGATTTAAAGTCACGTGGGGTGCAGCTTCATTTCCACAAGGAAGGCTTGATCTTCACGAGCGAGAAGAATCACACGCAGGACCTGATGCTAAGCATGATGGGTGCGGTTGCTCAGTTCGAGCGCAGTATGATCCGTGAAAGGCAGGCTGAGGGGATCGCCAAGGCGAAGGCCTCTGGGGTCTACAAGGGCCGAAAGAAGTCCTTAGACGATGAAGCGATCCGAGCGGCTGTTGCCGGTGGCTTGAGCTTTAGGAAAGCCGCAGAGGAACTGGGGGTAGGACTGAGTACTGTACAGAGAGCAATGAAAGGCAGAGGGAACGCTGCAATGTAATTGGGAGTAAGCAGCCCAATCAGCATGGTGGTAGTCTCCCCATAGGCCCCCTGAAAGCTCCAGCCCCTCTGCCTATCTGTAAATGATAAGCAGCTCCAGTGAAACCCACATGGTTTGAAAGAATGGCAGGAGGGGTGGCATAGTGGCACTACACAGAAAACAATGACAAGGATAGTGCTATGTCAGTAGTGTTAAACGGATTGCAACAGTTCTTCGGGTTGGCTACTAATCCGATCATCTTCACTGGCGCTGGGGTCTCCGTCCGAGCAGGCCTACCAACGTGGAAAGGGCTGATAGTCCAACTGGCTGAACAGTTGCGGCAGGCTGACTCCCTTACTTGCCAATTGATGCTACAGTGTGTTGAGGATGGCAACTACACGACTGCAATCGATTACTTTAACATCACGAAGAAAATGGTTGAGGGGGAAAAGCTAAAGTTACTGAAAGCACAGTTCAGCTCCTTCGATGCAAAAAAAATATCTGCTGTAGGCCAACTGCCTTTCAAGGCATGCGTAACAACTAATTTTGATAGAAGCATACTTGACGCCATTGCTATTGCTCGCCAGACTACGGCCGTTGATTACAAATATGGCGATGCATCGTTCCGGCAAGCTCAATGGGAGGATGGGTTGTTTGTTGCGAGGATTCATGGTGCAGCAGAGTTTCCCGCCTCAATCATCCTGTCTGATGGTCAATTCGATAATCTATTAAAAGATGATACTTACAAAGACTTCTTACGGGACTGCTTTGTAAATCGAAATGTTTTGTTTATGGGCTTTTCGTTTTACGACCCAGCAATTAAATACATCTTTAATGAGATTGACAAACGCTTTGGCCCCGCAACACCTGGTAGGCACATGGCGCTTCTTCCTGAAGATATCAGCTCAGAGTTCCTTTCAAAAGCAAGTCGTTTGAATATAGATATTGTGAAGTATGATTCTGCAAATAATCATGAGGCACTATGGGAAGGAATTAAGTCATTTAATAAAGTAAAGAAACCCGCAGCAAACCCCACTATGACGACAACCAGAACACCCTTTGATGCTACTAAGCATTACCTTGCGGCCTGTTATTCGCGCGCAAAGACACAGGATAGCTCGACAGCTTTGCGTCACGTAGTAATTGAAGGGATTGTTTCAGCGATGCTGCAAGAGGCAGCGCCTGGGTCAATCACTCGTAGTGATATCTTAGAAAAAATTAGGCTTCAGCTTGGGTTAAAAGGTAGGGACGCCGAAGCAATATTGAACAGGGCAACCAAGTCCCTCATTGAGGACGGACTTTGCGTTAAGCAGAAAGGATCAAATGGGTCGGGGATTCGCTACGCCTGGAAAGGTGAGCCAGTTCAAGAAAGTATGCTTGACGCTTCCATTAGAACATTATGCCGAAGCTTTGTGGATCGTGCATATCTGGAAGAAAAGTGGACCGTACCTGAACCGATTATTGCTAAGATCGTTACACTTTTCAATCACTTGATAAAGCGGAGAGGCTGGGATCTGGGAGCGGCTTTTGCATCGGGCCGAGCGCCAGAAAACATCTCGTTAGAGGCTGCACTTGCTGAATGCAATTTACGTCTGGTTACATTTGATCAGCAGCGTGTACTGCAGATTCTAAAAAATATGTTGTTCCATCCGACTACAGAGGAGTCAAAGCTCTTAGGTGAGCTGGGTAGGATCAGCTTTGCAATGGAGCTTGCGTTTCATGCCCCGGAACGCACTTTACTTCACAAAATGGTTTTGCCACGTGATATTTACTTTGATGCCAACGTCCTGTTACCGGCACTGGTGCCTGGACATCCCTTTAGCCAGGTTTATAAAGAGGCAATCAAGAGCCTGAAGGAAGCAGCGTCCTCTGCGGCTGTAACTGTTAATCTTAATGTCTGCTCAGGGTATCTCAACGAGGTGATTAGCCATCGCAACCTGGCAATTACATACTACAATGAAGCTGGTTCTGACTTTGGCAGAATTGCTCGAAGCGATGCTTTGTATAACGGTGTTAGCAACCTCAACGTATTCGTCGGGGCGTACGCGAACTGGGCGAACCAACATGGTGAAGTTGATTTTTTAAAGTATCTTGCAGAGCACGCTCCTTATCGCGATGAGGCAGCCCTCAGGACGTTTCTGACGAAACAAGGTTTTACAGTTATTTCAGCGAGAAAAGGGCCTCATTACCCAGAGTATTATGCGGCACTGGAGAAAGCTTATGCAGATCCGCTCACTGCAGGTAAGCGTCCAATTTTAATAGAGCACGACTCCATACAACTGGCTATTCTTCGGGAGAAGTTGGAGCACGGGGATCGCTCCCTGTTTGTGACCAGCGATCGAAAGTTACAAAGCATTGTATCTAAAATCCAAGGACCATCTGTATTAGAAGCAATTGTTGGCCATGTAGGCCTTATTCAACTCATTGAGATTATGTTGGGAGGAATTTCGGAAGGTGCGGGTCTGACAGAGCTGCTCTGGAGTTCAAAAATATCAAATGGTACTCAAGCAATACGTTCTCATCTCGTCTCGCTGGGGTTATCTCAATATGATGACGGCATTGCAATGACGATGCCTGAGATAATTGAGCAGTTTTCCGAGCTTGCGTCCTCTGAGCTTGAACGTGCAGGCGCCGACCTTGACGCCTATGATCCCAAGAGACGGGTGCAGGCATTTAGAACCCTTGGTGCGCTTGAAGAAAGCTATATGAAGAGTATGCATGAGGCAGCTCGAAAGTTAGAAGAACGGCTGCAGGAAACTTAACATCACATAAGCTTATCATCTGCTTTGAGCTAAAAATCATGCGGATGTTAGGGCTGAGGCAGGGGTCCGATCAGTTGGATCCCTATGACTAAAGCTGGAGTACAGACAAAAATTCGCCCTCACTAACCTCTTAGCTGCTATTTTTTGAATGCTCAGGCAGTCCGTGAGTGCATCGTTTTTCCGGTCGTAGTCTGACAGCGTGCAGCATCCGATGATCATTTTTGGGGAGCATATGCAGAAACAATCCGTGCCCCTAATGCCAGACCATCAGCTCTACACAGATGCAGTGGCGGCACTGAAGCGCTCTCACGAGGCTCAGCGCAACAATTCTCCCGCAGAGGCAGTGAAGCGATTGCGTTTGATTGCAGAGTTGTTGTTCCAGGCGGCGACAGATTACCAGCTCTCATCCCTCGGTCATCAGCCTCTCAAGCCCCATTGAGTCGACCGTATCTGGGGTGCATATCGTCTGAAGGAGTGCTTGCTCCCGCTTATCCAGCCCAGATGGGATGTCACAAGCTTCGGTACAATGAGCCTTCATTTCCGAGCTTCGAGGACTACGGTGGAGTTTCTGCCGACACCTTGCGTCCATACATAGACCGCATAACAAATTATGAGTAACTAAAGGTAGACGCCGATGTAGCATCAACGGCAAATGCTCGCCAACTGTCACCAACGCTGTCACCATGTTGTCACCAGTAACCCTTGAGGTCCGCTATGAAGCCCGCTACGCTTGGCCTCCCGCCAACACCCAATCAGTTCTGGGCCAACCCGGAAAACTTCGGCAAATACTGGTGGTGATTCCCGTGAGCGCATCCATTTGCCCCTGCGGCAGCGGCAACCTGCTGGACACCTGCTGCGGCCATTACCACGCCGGCCAGCCCGCGCCTTGTGCCGAGGCGCTGATGCGCTCGCGCTACAGCGCCTATGTGCTGGGCCTGGTCGACTATCTGGTGGCAACCACACTGCCGATCCAGCAAGGTGGCCTGGACCGCCAGTCCATCGCCGACTGGAGTGCACAAAGCACCTGGCTGGGCCTGCAGGTGGAAGGCTCGGAAGTATTCGGCGGCCAGCCCGAGCACGCCTTCGTGACCTTTACCGCGCGCTGGCACGACAGCGGCGGCGAACACAGCCACCGCGAGCGTTCCGCCTTCGTGCAGAACGGCGGGCGCTGGTACTTCATCGACCCGACCGTGACGCTCAAGGCCGGGCGCAACGACGCCTGCCCCTGTGGCAGCGGGCAGAAGTACAAGAAGTGCTGTTCGAGCTACCTGGCCGGCTGAGCCCGCTCAACAGAGTTTCAGGTGGGAAGTGTCAGGCACCTCGGGCGCTGCCGGCGCCGGGATCTGTCCCATGTCGCTGCCCACCGGTGCCACGCTCAAACCCGACAGGTCAAGCACCGGGGCGACAGCTGCGGGCCTCGGGTCCTGCATGTCGCTGCCGACCTCGGCAATCGCATAATCCGGTGCATCGACCTCGCTGAACGCTGCCATGTAGGCATCACGCGGCACCACCCGGGCACGGCCGGCCGATTCGGGAACAGCGCTCATCTGGACCTCTTCCATCGGCATGGCCAGCACTTCAACGCGCGCCCCGGCCCGCTCGATGGTCGAACGGTACTTCTCGGCCGCCGCCGCATCGAGGTTGTTCTTCAACACCAGCCGGCGTCCGGAGAACAGCAGCTCGATGCGCTGGGCATCGGCCTGGAACAATCGCGCCAGGTTGCTGCGTACCTGTTCGGCCGGGGCATCGGGAAGCAGCTCGCCGCTGAAGACAATCTCGTAAAGGCTCATGACCACACTCCTGTGCGCCGGCTCGTTCCATCGCCGGCCGGCCTTGAGTATCGCCCAGGATGTTTTACCGCCACAACCCGCGGCCATCGGGCTAGACTGGGCTTCGAGAGGAGGAAGCCATGCACTCAAGGACACTCGGTACGCTCGCCCTGCTGGTCATCCTGGCGCTGTCCGGCTGTGCCTCCTGGCTCGATGCCGGGCCGCGGGACCCCGTGGTGAGCGTGGTGCGGGTGGAACTGGTCAAGGCCAGGCTGTTGCAGCAGAAATTCAAGCTGCACTTTCGCATCGACAACCCCAACGACAACACCCTGACCGTGCGTGCCCTGCACTATCGGATCTATCTGGACCAGTGGCTGCTGGCCGAAGGCGATTACGACCGCTGGCTGACCGTGGAGCCCAACAGCCGGGCATTCTTCGTGGTGCCGGTACGGACCAACCTCTGGCAGCACATGAAGCCGTTGGCCAGGCGCCTGGAAAAAATCGACAAGCCGATTCCCTATCGACTGGAGGGCACCCTGGAAACCGGATTATTCATCGGCTATGACGTGCACCTGGAGCACAAAGGCGAGATAATTCCCGGCGATCTTATTTCGGAGTAGTTCCAGCATGACCCAGCAACCTCACGTCCACGGCCCTGATTGCAACCATGATCATGATCATGCCCATCACGATCATGACCACGGCCATGTTCACGGTCCGCACTGCAACCACGCGCACCAGGAGCCGGTCCGCAACGCCCTGAAGGACGTGGGCCGCAATGACCCGTGCCCATGCGGCAACGGCAAGAAATTCAAGAAGTGCCACGGCGCCTGAGGCCTGTCTGAGGCCTGTTTGAAAGACAGGCTGTGGGCAGCCCAGAGACTGTGGGAGCAGGATTCATCCGCGAAGAACCAGCACGCGGTTATCCTGAATAATCGCGTTGCCTGGTTCGCGGATGAATCCGGCTCCCACAAGCTTCTGGTACACACAAGATATTTGCCTGGCTCCCACAAGCTGCTGGTGATCGTGTCCCAGGACGTGGTGTAACTCATCATGGCTCTGGCCACTGAGTTTGCCGTTTAGTTGATCACGGCCGACAGCTTGGCCTGCGGATTATCGCTGACCGCCTCGAAGGCCTCCAACTGCATATAGCGCCGTTGCAGGCACCACTCGTCGTTCTGCTCCAGCAGCATTGCCCCAACCAACCGTGTAATCGCCGGATCGTTGGGGAAGATGCCCACCACTTCGGTACGCCGCTTGATCTCAGCGTTTAGCCGTTCCAGCGGGTTAGTGCTGTGTAACTGCTGTCGATGTGCCTTCGGGAAGGCCATGTGCGCCAGCACTTCATCTTCGCAGCCGTCCATGAGCGTGGCGATCTTGGGGTATTTCTCACGAAGTTGATCAGCCACCAGCCGCCATTGCTGATGGCATTCGGTTCGACTGTCCTGGGCAAACACCGTGCGCAGCAAGGCCGCTACCATGGTGCGCTGGCCCTTGCCGACATGGGCCATGGCATTGCGCATGAAGTGAACGCGACAGCGTTGCCAGGTCGCGTGGAAAACCTTGGAAACAGCGGCCTTGAGCCCTTCGTGAGCGTCAGAGATCACCAGTTTCACACCCCGCAGCCCGCGTCGCATCAGGCTTCTCAGGAAGTCCGTCCAGAACGGTTCGGCTTCCGACGGGCCAACCCGCATACCCAGCACCTCGCGCCCGCCGTTGGTGTTCACGGCCACAGCGATTATGACGGCGACCGAGACGATGCGCCCGGCCTCCCGCACCTTGACGTAGGTAGCGTCAATCCACAGGTAGGGCCAATCGCCCTCAAGCGGTCGATCAAGGAAGGCGTGGACGCGCTCATCGATCTCGCCAGCGAGCCTGGATACTTGGCTTTTCGAGATGCCGGACATGCCCATGGCCTTGACCAGTTCGTCGACCGAGCGCGTCGAAACGCCCTGGATATAGGCTTCCTGGATCACGGCTGCCATGGCCTTTTCGGCGGTGCGTCGTGGTTCGAGAAAACCGGGAAAATAGCTGCCCTGGCGCAGCTTGGGGATCTTCAGGTCAACGTCGCCAGCGCGAGTTTGCCAGAGGCGATCGCGGTAGCCGTTGCGGCTGTTTGTTCGGTCAGGGCTTTTGACGTCGAAACCGGCGCCGCACAAGCCCTCGACGTCGAACTCCATCATGCGCTGGGCAACAAACTGGATCATTTGCTTGAGCAGATCAGCGTCTGCCCCTTTCTCAACCAACTCGGTCAATGCGATAGTGGGCTTGGTCATCGTGGTTTCCTGGTGAAGGTTAAGTCCGCAAACTCAACGTTAGCCAAGAACCACGATGACCCACCTCTTTCGCCCGCAGGGCGCCTTCGGTTGGTTCAGTTACACCACTTCTAGGGACACGATCCTGCTGGTAGACACAAGATGTGTGCCTGGCTCCCACAAGCTGCTGGTAGACACAAAATATGTGCCTGACGCCAACGACTGTGGAAGCCGGCGGTCCGGCGCCCCGGTTTATCCGCGAAAGGGGCCTCCAGGGCCCGCCTATCAGCAGGGAATCAAAGACAGTTGGCCCCCACAGCCCCGGCTGCCACAGGCTGCACTTCTGTCCCTAATCCTCGCGTCGTTCGAAAGCCAGCGTCACTTCCAATCCTCCGCCCTCGCGATTGCGCAAGGTCATCCGCCCACCATGGGCCGCCGCGATGGTGTGGGCAATACTCAGTCCCAGGCCGTAGCCGCCGGTTTTCGCATTGCGTGACCCCTCGATCCGATAGAACGGCTCCACCACCTGCTCCAGCAACGCCTCGGGAACCCCCGGACCACGATCGCTGATGACGATCCGCAACTGCTGCGGCTGATCCTCGATCCGCACCACCACCTCACGGCCATAACGCACCGCGTTCTCCAGCAGGTTCTGCACGCAGCGCTTGAGGCTGCGGGCATAGCCGGGCATGGGCCGCTGCGCCGAGCCCTCGACGAGGATCGGCTCGCCGATATCCTGCAGGTCGGCCTGCAGGCTGCGCAGCAGCGCGTTGATATCGATCTGCTGGCGCTCCTCGTTCACCTCCCCGCTGCTGACGAAGTCCAGTGTGCTGGAGACCATGTGTTCCATGTCCTCCAGATCTGTACGAAAACGCTCCTTGACCTGGTTGTCCTCAAGCATCTCGGTACGCAGGCGCAGCCGGGTGATTGGCGAGCGCAGGTCATGGGAGATCGCCGCGAGAAAGCGGGTACGCTCGGCAATACTGGCGATCAGTTGCTGCTGCATGACATTGAAGGCCTGGGCCGCGCGCCGTACCTCGGTCGGCCCGTCCAGTGGCAGCGGCGGCCGGCGGATGTCCCGGCCCAGCGCCTCGGCGGCCTTGGCCAGGGCGTTCAACGGGCGGATCGCCAGGCGTACCGCGAGCAGGGCGAGCATCACCACCACGATGATCCGCAGCAGGTAGATGCGCATCACGTAGTCGAACAGCAGGTCCAGCGGCGAAGTGCTGGTCCAGCCCTGCTCCTCGCTGGCCTCCACCAGCAGCCAGCGACCGTCCGGCAGGCGCAGGTCGATCAGGAAGCGGCCGATGGCCGGGCGTGTGCCGAACAGCGTGGACAAGCCGGCGACCTGCCCCTGCTGATCCACCACTGACAACTGCAACAGGCGCAGGGTCTGCGAATAACCGGTCTTCTCCGACAACACCTTGTTCAGCAATCGCTCGGTACCCAGGTCCTTTTCACTCAGGCTGCCGGGAACAGTGCTGGGGTGCTCGCTCAAGGTCAGGTGGAAGTTCGGTGAATCGATCAGTCCTATCAGGCTGTCCGCCTGGCGTGGGTCCAGGTGCGAGAGGCGCACGATATTGGCCAGCCGGGTGGCGATCAACCGGGTGGGGATCTCCAGCACCTGGCTGTGGCGCACGTCATACCAGATACTGCTGGTGAGGATCTGCGCCGCCAGCATGCCCGTCACCAGGATCAGCACCAGCCGGCCGAACAGCGAGCTGGGCCACACTCTCACGACTGGGGTTCCACGTCGGTGGCGGTCAACATGTAGCCCTCGTTGCGCACCGTCTTGATCAGGCTCGGCTCCAGTTGCTGGCGCAGGCGGCTGATGCACACGTCGATCGAGCGGTCGAACGGCGTGCTGTCCTTTTCGAACACGTGGTTGAGCAGGAAATCCCGGCTCAGCGGCCGGTTGGGGTGTTGCAGCAGCAGGCGCAGCACACGGAAATCGGTATTGCCCAGGCTGATCACCAGCCCCTGCGGGGACAGCAACTGGCGGGCCCGGGTGTCGAGCTGCCAGCCGGCAAAGCGAATGGTCGGCACATCGTCGATCCGCGCCCGCTCGGGGAAACTCTGGGCCCGGCGCAGCACCACCTTTATACGAACCAGCAGCTCCCGGGGGTCGAACGGCTTGGGCAGGTAGTCGTCGGCGCCCAGCTCCAGGCCGAGGATGCGGTCCACCAGGGTACCGCGGGCGGTGAGCATGATCACCGGGGTGTTGGAGGTCACCCGCAGCTCGCGGCACAGGCTCAAGCCATCTTCCCCCGGCAGCATCAGGTCCAGGACGATCAGGTCGATGACGTTCAGTTCCAGGCGTCGGCGCATCTCCTTGCCGTCACAGGCGGTGGAGGTCTGGTAGCCGGCGCTGGTCAGGTATTCGGACAACAACTGACGGATTTCCGGATCGTCATCGACGATAAGCAGGTGATCGGGCTTGGTCATGGAAAGAGGTAGGCATCCGAGAAAAACTACGAGATAGCCGAAAGTGCTCGGCCCGTAGAAATGAAATGTAATGGAATGTGTTGGGAGGCGTTTGTATGCGATTGCAATACAAAGCACGCCCCGTCCGCCGAGACTGGCTCTTTAGACTACCGAATCTAAATAAGATTGATTTTAATTTAGCACAGGTCGTCCCGCATGCCACCGTCGTTCCCGTCCTCCACCTCACGCCTGCAACCCCTGTCCCTGCCCGGTACCCTGGCCCCGGTTTTCGGCCTGATGGCCATGGGTGCGCTGCACCCTGCCATGGCCCAGGAAACGGAAACACCCGGCGCCCTGACCCTGCCGGACCTGAAGGTCGAGGGTGAATACAGCTCGCCGTTCAAGGTCGATCGTGCCAGCTCGGCCAAGCTCAGCCAGCCGCTGCTCGACACCCCGCAGAGCGTCACCGTGGTGCCGCAACAGGTACTCAAGGAGCAGAACGCCCAGAGCCTGCAGGAAGTACTGCGCAACGTACCGGGCATCACCTTCATGTCCGGCGAAGGCAACCTCGGCTGGGGCGACATGTTCTCGATCCGTGGCTTTTCCTCGGAGCAGAGCCTGACCGTGGACGGCGTGCGCGATGCCGGCATGTCGACCCGCACCGACACCTTCAACCTGCAGCAGGCCGAGGTGTTCAAGGGAACCGGCGCCATCGAGTCCGGCGTCTCGGCCGTCGGCGGCAGCGTCAACCTGGTCAGCAAGGAAGCCCACCTGGGCGACAGGAACAAACTCTCGGCCGGCGTTGGCAGCGACAACTACCGGCGCCTCACCGCCGACCTCAACCACGAATTGAACGACACCACCGCCCTGCGGATCAACCTGATGCGCCACTACAACCAGGTGGCCGATCGCGACGACGTCGACTACGACCGCTGGGGCCTGGCCACCTCCCTGGGCATGGGCCTGGGCACGCCGACCCGGGTGTTCGTCGACCTGTTCTACCAGAAGGACAACAACACCCCGGACACCGGCCTGCCGATCCAACGCGGCACCAACGGCGACACCATGCCCGGCGTGAAGCGCTCCAACTGGTACGGTGACTCGAGCCTGTACACCCAGCAGACCGAAACCCTGTCGCTGACCGCACGCCTGGAGCATGACTTCGACAACGACGCCAAGCTGAAGAACCAGATCCGCTGGGAACGCACCGACAACTTCTCGGTGCTGTCGCCGGCGCGTTTCTTCGCCGCCAACGCCAACGGCCAGAAAACCTGCACCGGTACCCGCTGCGCGACCCTGGGCTATACCGGGGTCGGTGCAATCAGCCAGGTCCCCGGCTCGACCGTCAATGCCTATACCGACTACATTGCCAACGGCAACACCGCCTACGGCATCCTGCGTGGCTCCGACTACGGCCAATCCAAGCGCTACACCATCCTCGACAACCAGACCGACTTCAGCTTCGGCTTCAACACCGGCAGTGTTTCCCACGCCGTGGTCAGCGGCGTTGAGCTGTACCACGAGACCTACGGTGGCCTGAAACGCAACGCCGAAGTCCCCGCCGGCGATATGTTCTTCGACATGGCCGATCCGCAGCACAGCTTCGCCAGCACCTGGGTGACCAAGGGCGAAGGCGAACCGCGTTCGATCATCGACAACGCCGGCCTCTACGTGGGCGATACGGTGACCCTGAACGACCAGTGGCAGGTGCTCGGCTCGCTGCGCTACGACCACTGGCGCGCCCAGACTACCCAGCGTGGCCAGGCCGATATCAGCAGCACCGATGGCGCCGTGAGCGGACGCGCCGGCGTGGTCTACAAGCCGCTGCCCAACGGCAGCATCTATGCCTCCTACAGCGAGGCGGCGGAGCCCTCGGCGATCGGGGCCTCGACCAACAACCAGATCTACGGCGCCTCGACCACCAGCAACTACTCGCCGGCCAAGTCCAAGACCTACGAGGTCGGTACCAAGTGGGACCTGTTCCACGACCAGGTGAACCTGACCGCGGCGCTGTTTCGCACCGAGCTGGAAAACTCCTGGGAATACCAGAGCGGCGAAACCGCACCGGTGCGGGCACTGCCGGCCAAGCGCGTCGACGGCGTCGAGCTGGGCCTGCAGGGCAACATCACCCCCGAGTGGACCGTGTACAGCGGCTTCTCCGCCCTCAAGAGCGTACAGACCAAGGGCGCCAACAAGGGCGCCGAGGCCAAGAACGTTCCTGACCTGACCGCCAACCTGTGGACCACCTACAAGGTCACCGAAGACCTGAGCCTGAGCTACGGCGCCAACTACGTCGGCCGCCGGCGCTACAGCGACAACAAGTATGTCGGTGGCCTGAACAACAACAGCAGCTACGCCACCGGGCCAGCCGGGGTCTACGCGATCTACGTCAAGGACAACGAAAAGGCCCCCAGCTACTGGTTGCATAACCTGGCGGCGCAGTACCAGATCAATTCGCAGACGCGGGTCAACCTGAACCTCAACAACGTGTTCAACAAGTTCTACTACAGCCAGGTCGGCGCTTCGCTGGACGGCTTCCAGCTGTACGGCATCCCCGGGGCTGGCCGGACGCTGACCGCCAGCGTCGACTACGAGTTCTGATCCATGCTGATCGAGGTTCCTGAACTGTTCAGCGCCGAGCAGGCCCGCGACATGCTCGCTGGCCTGCTGGCCGAGCCCTGGATCGATGGCAAGACCACCGCCGGGCTCGCCTCGGCGCGGGTCAAGCACAACCGGCAGTTGCCCGAGGACTCGGCGCTGGGGATTCGCCTCGGCGAACGCATCCTCAAGCGGCTCTCGGACAACGCGCTGTTCATGTCCGCCGCCCTGCCGAAACGGATCTACCCGCCGCTGTTCAATCGCTACAGCAACGGCGAGTCGTTCGGCCTGCACATCGACAACGCCATCCGCGGCCTCAAGGGCGTGCGCGAACGCGTGCGCACCGACCTCTCCGCCACCTTGTTCCTGGCCGATCCGGCCAGCTACGACGGTGGCGAGCTGGTGATTCGCGACACCTTCGGCGAACACGCCGTGAAGCTGCCGGCCGGGCACCTGGTGCTCTACCCCGGCAGCAGCCTGCACAAGATCAATCCGGTCACCCGTGGCGAACGGGTCGCCGCGTTCTTCTGGATCGAAAGCCTGGTCCGCGAAGACAGCCAGCGCAGCCTGCTGCTGGACATGGATGTGGCGATCCAGCGCCTGAGTGCGCAACACGCCGACGAACTGTCGCTGCTGCAACTGAGCGGCGCCTACCACAACCTGCTACGGCGCTGGAGTGACGTCTGATGCGCCGCCTGCCCCTCCCGGAGAAATCGTGATGATCAAACCCCGTGCGCTCCTGCGCCTGAGTGCCCTGTTCACCGTCCTGCTGCTTGGCCCCGTCGCCGCGGCCTCGGCCCATGAAGTCACCGACGTGCTGGGCCGCAAGGTCGATGTGCCGGACCACGTCCAGCGTGTGGTGCTCGGTGAAGGCCGGCTGATTTCCGCCTTTGCCCTGCTCGACCGCGAGGCCCCGTTCCAGCGGATCGTCGGCTGGCAGAACGACCTGCGCCTGCTCGACCCGAACACCTACGCGGCCTATGCCGCCAAATTCCCCAAGGTCAAGGATATCCCGTTGATCGGCCAGGCCTCGGAGCAGAGCGTCAGCGCCGAGGAAATCCTCAGCCTCAAGCCCGACCTGGCGGTGTTCAGCATCTCCGGGCACGGCCCGACCGAACACAGCCCGGTCGCCGATGTGCTGGCCAAGGCCGGCATCGCGGTACTGTTCGTCGACTTCCGGATCAACCCGATCAAGGGCACCCACGTCAGCCTCGAATCCCTCGGCCAGGCCCTCGGTCGCGAAGCGCAGGCCAAGGCCTACCTGGACTTCTACGACCAGCATGTGAAGGCCATCACCGACAAGGTCGGCAACCTGCCGGACAGCCAGCGGCCGAAAGTCTTCCTCGAACTGCTCGCCGGCGCCTGGCAGGCCCCGGGGCACACCACCGGCAAGAGCGGCATGGGTGAAGTGATCCGTACCGTCGGTGGCGTGAACATCGCCGAAGGCGTGGTGCCGGGTGCTCTCGGTGATGTCAGCGTCGAATACGCACTCAAGGCCGATCCGGACCTGTATGTCGCCACCGGCAACCACAAGCCGGGCCTGGTCCTGGGTGCCGGGGTCAGCCAGACCGAAGCCCGCACGGCCTTCGACACGGTGCTGGCACGTCCCGAGTTCAAGAACCTGCGGGCGATCCGCAGCGGCAACGCCCACGGCCTGTGGCATGACTTCTACAACTCGCCGTACAACCTGCTGGCGATCGAGGCCCTGGCCAAGTGGACCCACCCTGAGCTGTTCGCCCAGTTGAATCCACAGGACACCCTGGAGGCGATGAACAAGCAGTTCCTCGACACCCCGATCAAGGGCGCGTACTGGATCGATGCGCCAACCAAGTAATTTCCTTCAACCCTGAGGAACAGGGCTGCCGGAACGGCTTCGACACTGATTCCATGTGGTGAGCGGGCTTGTCGGGACGCCGCACCGCCGCGCTCGGCTGCAAGGCAGCCGTAAACCGGAGAACTCGGTCTATCTGATAGACCGGGTTTTCCGGTTTCAGGGGAACTGCGTTCCCCAGCGGGGGCAAGCCCCCTCGCCACAGAGTCAGTGAACAGCCAACATCCGCGTACTGCCCGCCTGACCGTGATGACTACATCCCTGAACGCTTCACCCCTGGACCTGGCCGCTGCCAGCCAGGGTTATCGCCGCCTCCTGCTGCGCCGCCTGTGGTTGCTGGTGCTGCTGGGCGGCGCCCTGCTGTGCGCGATGCTCGTCGACCTGGCCAGCGGCCCTTCCGGCATGGGCCTGCCCGCCCTGCTCGATGGCCTGCTGCACCCTGACCACCTGAGCCTGACCGACCAGGTGATCATCTGGAACGTGCGCCTGCCCTACACCCTGATGGCCGTGCTGGTCGGCTGCGCGCTGTCGCTGGCCGGGGCGGAGATGCAGGCGATCCTCAACAACCCGTTGGCCAGCCCCTTCACGCTCGGCGTGTCATCGGCGGCAGCCCTCGGCGCCTCGCTGGTGATCGTGTTTCCGCTCGCCACCGCCTGGCTGTCGAACAATACGGCCATCTCCGTCTCGGCCTTCGTCTTCGCCGCCGCCTCGGTCTTCCTGCTACAGGCCATGTCACGGCTGCGGGGTGCCGGGGTGGAAAGCCTGGTGCTGTTCGGTATCGCCCTGGTCTTCAGTTGCAATGCGATAGTGGCGCTGCTGCAACTGGTCGCCACCGAAGACGTGCTGCAACAGCTGATCTTCTGGACCCTGGGCAGCGTGACCCGGGCCAACTGGGACAAACTGGGCATTCTCGCGTTGGTGATCGCCCTGGTCATGCCGTTCTCCTTCGCCGCAGCCCCGCGCCTGACCCTGCTGCGCATGGGCGAGGACCGTGCGATGAGTTTCGGCGTCGATGTGAAGCGCCTGCGCTTCGCTTCATTGTTGCGCATCAGCCTGCTGTCGGCGACGGCGGTGGCCTTTGTCGGCACCATCGGTTTCATCGGTCTGGTCGGTCCGCACATCGCCCGCATCCTGGTCGGCGAGGACCAGCGCTTCCTGCTGCCGGCCAGCGCCCTGGTCGGTGCCCTGCTGCTTTCGCTGTCGTCGATCGCCAGCAAGCTGATCATGCCCGGCGTGGTCGTACCGGTGGGGATCGTCACCGCGCTGGTGGGCGTACCGATCTTCGTCGTGCTGGTGTTCAAGCGTGGGAGGCAACTATGAGTGAGCAAGCACAGGGCCTGGCAGTCGAGCATGCGGTGATTGGCTACGGCCGGCGCCAGGTGGTCCGCGACCTGAGCCTGCCGATATTGCAGCCGGGCACGCTGACCGCCCTGATCGGCCCCAACGGGGCCGGCAAGTCGACCCTGCTGCGCGGGATCGCCGGCCTGGAAAAGATGAGCGGCAGCGTACGCCTGCAAGGTGAGGACCTGGCTCGTCTATCGGTGGCGGAACGGGCCCGGCGGGTCACCTACATGCCGCAGAACCTGCCGCCGGGCCTGAGCCTGAGCGTGATGGAGAGCGTGGTTGCAGCCTTGCGTGTCGGCCGCCTGTCGCACCAGCAATGCCTGGACGAAGCGTTCAGTGCCCTGCAGCGCATCGGGATCACTCACCTGGCGGACCAGTGGTTGAGCAGCCTGTCCGGGGGCCAGCGCCAGCTGGTCAGCCTGGCGCAACTGATCGCCCGCCGGCCACAGGTGATGCTGTTGGACGAGCCCACCAGCGCCCTGGACCTCAACTACCAGTTGAAGGTGATGGCCTGCGTGCAGTCGCTGGTACGTGAACACCGGTTGATTGCCGTGGTGGTACTGCACGACATCAATCTCGCTGCCCGCTATGCCGACAACCTCGCGGTGCTGCGCCAGGGACAACTGTTCGCCAGCGGTGCGCCGCAGGATATTCTCGATACCCGGCTGTTCGCCGAAGTCTATGGTGTCGAGGCACGGATCGAGCGCTGCTCACGGCAGACCCTGCAGATCCTGGTGGATGAGGCGATGGGCGGATCCTGATGTACGAGGCGATCCGGGGCGGCGCTATTCCTGTGGGAGCTTCCAGGATTCGGGGCAAGACTTGCCGGCCTCTTCGCGGATGAATCCTGCTCCCACGGTTTTATGCTGCTCACCGACCTTGTGACCACGGCCGTTCGATGTGGGAGCCAACTGTCTTTATTCCCTTGCTGATGAGCAGCAGAACATGCTCCCAGGAAACGGCGGACACCGCAGAGCTGTGGGAGCCGGATTCATCCGCGAAGAGGCCGGCAAGCCTTGCGCAGAACCACAGAATCTCCCACAGGACAATCCAAGCAAACGTCTATCGGCCCATCACCTCGGCAGCGGACACCACCGTCGCGTACTCGCCATGCAGGTTGCCCAGGGACATGGCGTGCACCTCCTGGGCGGTGCGCAGTTGGCCGAAATAATCCGGCTTGTCGAAGGTGTAGCAGGCATCCTCGACCACCCGGGTGGCGAAGCCAAGATTGCCTGCAGTGCGCGCCGTCGCCTCCACCGAGTTGTTGGTCGCCACGCCGACAATCACCAGTTGACCGATTTGCGCCGCCTGGAGCCGGGCCTGGAGAGCGGTGGCGCAAAAGGCATCCGGCACCTGCTTCTGGATCAGCCATTCACCCGGCAACGGCCGAAACCGTTCCTGAAACTCGACCCCCGACTGGCCAGGCCAGAACACCGATTCCGACGAACGGGACAGATGCTGCACGTGCACCACCGGCCAGCCGTTTTCGCGCCAATGCTCCAGCAACTCGGCGATCCGCTCCTCGGCCGCAGGGTTGTTGCGTGGCCCGAGCCGGGGCTGAAGAATGCCCTGCTGCTGGTCGATCACGATCAGTGCGGCACATATCCCGGTGGTCATCGTTCTTTCGCTCCCTGTCCGACAAGAACCGACAGGATCGCATAAAACCGCAAAATAACCGCAGCCCCCGTCTTGCGCGGCCTGGTCCCGCTCACTAACGTAGCGCCTTTACTGACGCTACCCCCGCAGGAGCCTTGCCATGGCCTCGCCAGCCTACCCTCTCTTTTTCAAAAAATGTGGCGTCGCCGCCGCCGTGGCAGGCCTGCTCGGCCTGGCCGGCTGCCAGTCCTGGAACGCCCAGGACAGCCTGCCACCGACTTCCGGCGTGCAGCCGATCAAGGGCCTGGCGCAGAACGTGTCGGTACGCCGCAACACCCTGGGCATGCCGCTGATCGAAAGCAACAGTTTCCATGACGCACTGTTCACCCTGGGTTACGTCCATGCCAGCGACCGCATCACCCAGATGGTCACCCTGCGCCTGCTGGCCCAGGGTCGCCTGGCCGAGATGAACGGTGCCGAGGCCCTGGACACCGACCGGTTCATGCGCGCGGTCAACCTGAAGAAGAGCGCCGGCGAGCTGTACAACGCCGCCTCGCCACGCCTCAAGCGCTTCTTCGAGGTCTACGCCCGGGGCGTCAACGCCTATCTGTTCCGCTACCGCGACAAGCTGCCACCGGACCTGGCCCGTACCGGCTACCTGCCCGAATACTGGAAGCCGGAGGATTCCGCGCTGATTTTCTGCCTGCTGAACTTCCAGCTCTCGGCCAACCTGCCGGAAGAGATTTCCTCGCTGGTGATCGCCCAGAAAGCCGGGATCGACAAGCTCGCCTGGTTGACCCCGAGCGCTCCTGACGAGCCGCTGCCACAGGCCGAGGCGGACAAGCTCAAGGGCATCGCGCTGAGCCAGGTCAGCGGTCTCGCCGCCGTCGACAAGGCCTCTGCACAGGTCAGCGCCCTGAACGGTTTCGGCGCCGGCACCTCGACCAACTGGGCCATCGCCCCGCAACGCAGCCGCAGTGGCAAGAGCCTGCTGGCCGCCGACCTGCAGCAACCGACCAGCGCTCCCGCCGCCTGGAACTACGTGCAGATCCGCGCCCCGAAGTACCAGGCCGCCGGTCTGTCGGTGGCCGGCCTGCCAGCGATTCTCTCCGGCTTCAACGGCAAGGTCGCCTGGAGCCTGGCGGCAGTGCCGGGCGACAGCCAGGACCTGTTCCTCGAGAAGCTCAAGCGCCAGGGCAACGCGCTGTATTACGAAGCCGACGGCAAATGGCTGCCGGCCATCGTGCGCAACGAGACCTACTTCATCAAGGGCCAACGCTCGATCCGCGAGACCGTCTACGAAACCCGCCACGGCCCGCTGCTCAACAGCGCCCTGGGCGACGCACCGCTGGCCGGAGGCTACGGCCTGGCCCTGCAGACGGCGCCGCTCAAGGACGACAAGAGCCTCGATGCGTTCTTCGACCTGTCCCGCGCACAGAATGCCGAGAAGGCCTCCGACGCCAGCCGGGAAATCCGCGCCATCGCCCTGAACATGATCTTCGCCGACGCCAGCAATATCGGCTGGCAGGTCACTGGCCGCTATCCGAACCGCCGCGAAGGCGAAGGCCTGCTCCCCTCACCGGGCTGGGATAGCCGCTTCGACTGGGACGGCTATGCCGATGCGATGCTCCACCCCTACGACCAGACCCCGCCGCAAGGCTGGCTCGGCACCGCCAACCAGCGCACCGCGGCCAAGGGCTACGGCATGCAGCTTTCCAACGCCTGGTACTACCCGGAGCGTGGCGAGCGCCTGGCGCAACTGGCCAGCGCCGGCAAGCAGGACACCCGCAGCACCATCGCCATGCAGTACGACCAGAGCACCACTTTCGCCAACAAGCTGAAGAAGATGTTCGAGGCCCCGGGCATGGCCCAGCCGCTCAAGCAGGCCATCGACGCGCTGCCGGAAGCCGAACGCGCCAAGGCGCGTGAAGCCCTCAGCCGGTTGATGGCGTTCGACGGCAAGCTCAGCCCAAGCTCGGCCGACGCCGCGCTGTACGAGCTGTTCCTGCAGGAAAGCATGAAGCAGATCTTCCTCGACGAACTCGGCCCGGAAAACGGCCCGGTGTGGCAGGCCTTCATCGCCAACGGCCGGCTGTCCTATTCGGCCCAGGCCGATCATCTGCTGGGGCGTGAGGACAGCCCGTTCTGGGACGACAGCCGCACCCCGCAGAAGGAAGACAAGCCCGCGATCCTCGCTCGCAGTCTGGCCGCCGCGATCAGCGCCGGTGACAGCCAGTTGGGCACGGACCACAAGGCCTGGCAGTGGGGCAAGCTGCATCGCCTTGACTGGAAGAGCGCCAGCGGTCAGAGCCTGCGTGGCCCGGTCCAGGTCGGCGGTGACCACACCACCCTGAACACCACGGCCTACCTGTGGGGCGGCAACAGCTTCGAGACGGTGCTGGCACCGGCGGTGCGGATGATCGTCGACTTCGGCCAGACCGAACCGATGACCGGCCAACAGAGCCCCGGTCAGTCCGGCAACCCGGCCAGCCCGAACTACGCCAATGGCCTGGATGCCTGGCTGAAGGCCCAGTACGTCAGCTTCCCGATGCAGCCACAAAACCTCGACAGGGCCTACGGCACCAGTCGCCTGACCCTGACACCGGGTAAGTAGGTCCGGCGCGCGCGAAGCAGGGATTGCGGTTGCGGTTGCGGTTGCGGTTGCGGTTGCGGTTGCGGTTGCGATGATTGTGGCGAGCGGGCTTGCCCGCGCTCGGCTGCAAAGCAGCCGTAAACCTGGCGACCGGTTCTCCCTGGCACAGCGAGGGAAGGTTTAGGGGCTGCTCTGCAGCCCAGCGCGGGCAAGCCCGCTCGCCACATCACTCATCCCTCATCACCCATCACCAGGCACCCATCACCAGGCACCGGTCATCACCTCAAATCACACAATGCCAACCCTGTGATGCGCGATATCCTTACTACAAATTTTTTGCACCATTAAGGTGCGCGAGTTTTTTGCTGCCCGTTTTCGGGCATGATGAGCTGGCTTGTAGCCATATTCCTACCTTTTAAAACGCTTGTTCGGGACTATGGTTCGGAAATTGCTACTTTTATCCGGTCATACGCGTTCCAGTAACAGTACTTCGTGCGCCACAAGCGCTCATTTTGGTCTTCAGGGATTAAATAATGAAAAAAGCATTGCTGACCCTTTCCGCACTGGCTCTCTGCATGGGCGCAGGCGTCGCCATGGCCAAGGAATACAAGGAACTGCGCTTTGGCGTGGATCCGTCCTACGCCCCCTTCGAGTCCAAGGCCGCTGACGGCAGCCTGGTCGGCTTCGACATCGATCTGGGCAATGCCATCTGCGCCGAGCTGAAAGTCAAATGCAAATGGGTCGAAAGCGACTTCGACGGCATGATTCCCGGCCTCAATGCCAACAAGTTCGACGGCGTGATCTCGTCGATGACCGTGACCGAAACCCGCCAGAAGGCCATCGACTTCTCCAGCGAACTGTTCTCCGGCCCAACCTCCCTGGTGTTCAAGAAAGGGGCGAACTACTCCACGCCTGAATCCCTCAAGGGCAAGACCGTGGGCTACGAGCAAGGCACCATCCAGGAAGCCTACGCCAAGGCCGTGCTGGACAAGGCCGGTGTGACCACCAAGGCCTACGCCAACCAGGACCAGGTCTACGCCGACCTGACTTCCGGCCGTCTCGACGCCTCGGTACAGGACATGCTCCAGGCCGAACTGGGCTTCCTGAAGTCCCCGGCCGGTGCTGGCTACGAAGTCAGCAAGGCCATCGACGACCCACTGCTGCCATCGAAAACCGCGATCGGTATCAAAAAAGGTAACAAGGACCTCAAGGCTCTGCTGGACAAAGGTATCGAAGCGTTACACAAGGACGGCAAGTACGCCGAAATCCAGAAGAAGCACTTTGGCGACCTGAATCTGTATAGCGGGAAATAATCCCCTGGGCGCCCCCTGCAAAAGGGGGCGCTTTCTTGACGGCCAAAGGCACACGTTCATGTTCGACAACCTCCTGCAAACCCTGGGGCTCTCCGCCTTCAGCTTGAAGGGCTTCGGCCCGATCCTGCTGGAAGGTACCTGGATGACCATCAAATTATCGATACTGTCGCTGCTGGTGAGCGTCCTGCTCGGCCTGCTCGGCGCCAGTGCCAAGCTTTCCAGCATCAGCCTGCTGCGCCTGCCGGCGCAGGTCTACACCACCCTGATCCGTGGCGTACCCGACCTGGTGCTGATGCTGCTGATTTTCTACAGCCTGCAAACCTGGCTCTCCAGCCTGACCGACGCCATGGATTGGGACTACATCGAGATCGACCCGTTCGCCGCCGGGGTCATCACCCTGGGCTTCATCTACGGCGCCTATTTCACCGAAACCTTCCGCGGTGCGATTCTCGCCGTGCCTCGCGGGCAACTCGAGGCCGCCACGGCCTATGGGCTGACCCGGGCCCAGCGCTTTCGCTTCGTGACCTTCCCGCAGATGATGCGTTTCGCCCTGCCGGGAATCGGCAACAACTGGATGGTGATCCTCAAGGCCACCGCACTGGTCTCGATCATCGGCCTGGCCGACCTGGTCAAGGCCGCCCAGGACGCGGGCAAGAGCACCTATCAACTGTTCTATTTCCTGGTACTCGCCGCCTTGATCTACCTGCTCATCACCAGTGCCTCGAACTATGTCCTGCGCTGGCTTGAACGACGTTATGCCGCAGGTAGCCGGGAGGCCGTGCGATGATCGAACTGCTCGAACAATACTGGCGCCCGTTCCTCTACAGCGACGGCCAGCACATCACCGGCCTGGCCATGACGATGTGGCTGCTCAGTGCCTCGATCTTCATCGGTTTCCTGCTTTCGATCCCACTGTCGATCGCCCGCGTCTCGCCCAAGCGTCGCATCCGCTGGCCGGTGGAGTTCTACACCTACCTGTTCCGGGGTACGCCGCTGTATATCCAGTTGCTGATCTGCTACACCGGGATCTACAGCCTGGAAGCCGTGCGCAACCAGCCGTTGCTCAACTCGTTCTTCCGCGATGCGATGAACTGCACCATCCTCGCCTTCGCCCTGAACACCTGCGCCTACACCACGGAGATCTTCGCCGGGGCGATCCGCAGCATGAACCATGGCGAGGTCGAGGCGGCCAAGGCCTACGGCCTCACCGGCTGGAAGCTCTACGCCTATGTGATCATGCCCTCGGCGCTGCGGCGCTCGCTGCCGTACTACAGCAACGAAGTGATCCTGATGCTGCACTCGACCACCGTGGCGTTCACCGCGACCATCCCGGATATCCTGAAGATCGCCCGGGACGCCAACTCGGCGACCTACATGACCTTCCAGTCGTTCGGCATCGCCGCAGTGATCTACCTGGCGATCACCTTTACCCTGGTCGGCCTGTTCCGACTGGCCGAGCGGCGCTGGCTGGCCTTCCTCGGCCCGGCTCACTAGGAATTTCCCATGCGTCATGTCACTCACGAACTGCTGGCCCCCGTACCGGGTACCGCACGGCAGATCCACAGTTTCCACTTCGGCCCGGAACGGGCCGAACGCAAGGTCTATATCCAGTCGTCGCTGCATGCCGACGAGCTGCCCGGCATGCTGGTCGCCTGGCACCTCAAGCAGCGCCTGGCCGAGCTGGAGCAGGCCGGACGCCTGCGCGGCGAGATCGTGCTGGTGCCGGTGGCCAACCCGATCGGCCTGGAACAGGTGCTGATGGACGTGCTCCTGGGCCGCTACGAACTGGAAAGCGGGCAGAACTTCAACCGCTGGTTCGTCGACCTCAGCGAAGAAATCGGCAACCGCATCGAACAACAGCTCAACGATGATCCGCGGCACAACCTGCTGCTGGTCCGCCGTGAGCTGAAGGCGGCCCTGGCCGCCGAGGTCCCGGCCACCCAGTTGCAGTCCCAGCGCCTGGCCCTGCAACGGATCGCCTGCGATGCCGACATGGTGCTCGACCTGCACTGCGACTTCGAGGCCGTGACCCACCTGTACACCACGCCCGAGGCCTGGCCGCAGGTCGAGCCACTGGCCCGCTACATCGGTTCCGAAGCCAGCCTGCTGGCCACCGACTCCGGCGGCCAGTCGTTCGACGAGTGCTTCACCCTGCTCTGGTGGGACCTGCAGCAACGTTTCGGCGAGCGCTTCGCGATGCCCATGGGCAGCTTCTCGGTCACCGTCGAGCTGCGCGGCCAGGGTGATGTCACGCACCCGCTGGCGAGCCAGGATTGTCAGGCGATTCTCGACTACCTGACCCAGTTCGGGGTGATCGACGGCGAGATCGCGCTGCCGCCGGCATTGCGTTATCCGGCGACGCCACTGGCTGGGGTCGAGCCGGTCGCCACGCCGTTCGGCGGCCTGCTGGTGTTTCATGCCCTGCCAGGCGAATACCTGGAGGCCGGGCAACTGATCGCCGAGATCATCGACCCGATCAGCGACCGCGTCACCCCCGTTCACTGCAGCACCGCGGGCCTGCTCTACGCCCGCTCGCTGCGCCGCATGGCGACCGCCGGCATGGTCATCGCCCATGTTGCCGGCCGCGAAGCCTATCGCAGCGGCTATCTTCTTTCTCCTTGAGGTACCCATGTACAAACTGACCATTGAAGGCCTGCACAAGAGCTATGGCGACCACGAGGTGCTCAAGGGCGTCTCGCTCAAGGCCAAGACCGGCGATGTGATCAGCCTGATCGGCGCCAGCGGCTCGGGCAAGAGCACCTTCCTGCGTTGCATTAACTTCCTGGAAACGCCCAATGACGGCGCCATGACCCTCGACGGCCAGGCCATCCGCATGGTCAGCGACAGGAATGGCATGCGCGTCGCCGACGAAGCCGAACTGCAGCGCATCCGCACCCGCCTGGCGATGGTGTTCCAGCACTTCAACCTGTGGAGCCACATGAGCGTGCTGGAGAACATCACCATGGCGCCGCGCCGGGTGCTGGGCGTTGATCGCAAGGAAGCCGAGGACCGTGCCCGCCGCTACCTGGACAAGGTCGGCCTGCCGGCGCGGGTCGCCGAGCAGTACCCGGCGTTTCTTTCCGGCGGCCAGCAGCAGCGGGTGGCGATTGCCCGGGCACTGGCGATGGAGCCGGAAGTGATGCTGTTCGACGAACCGACCTCGGCGCTCGACCCGGAGCTGGTGGGCGAAGTGCTGAAGGTGATCCAGGGCCTGGCCGAGGAAGGCCGGACGATGATCATGGTGACCCACGAAATGAGCTTTGCGCGCAAGGTGTCGAGCCAGGTGCTGTTCCTGCACCAGGGGCTGGTGGAAGAACAGGGAGCGCCCGAGGACGTGCTGGGCAACCCGCAGAGCGAGCGGCTGCGGCAGTTCCTCAGCGGTAACCTCAAGTAATTGGGGAAGGTTTCAGGGCCTCTTCGCGGGCAAGCCACGCGCCTACAACATTGCGCCGTACACGTATTCCGGGCATGGCAGCAACCCTGTAGGAGCGTGGCTTGCCCGCGAAGAGGCCATCACGCTCTGCCTCAGTTATGGGCAGCCTGCCACGGATAGGCCAGCCACTTCTGCATGCGCTTGGCGAACCGCCCGCTTTCCATGTCCTGGTGCAGCCACTGGTCAACGTACTGCTTGAGCACGATGTCCCTCGGCAACAGCACCGCCTTCTCGGAAAAATCGAACGGCTGGTCCGGATGCACCGCGCACAACTGCGGGTGCAGCTTCTCCTGCAGGCGCGTCTCCACCGCGTCGGTCATCATCAGGTCGGCCTTGCCGTCGACGATCTGCTGGAAGATGGTGACATTGTCCTGATGCACGATGATCCGCGCCTGTTTCAGGTTGGCCCGGGCGAACTTCTCGTTGGTACCGCCCGGGTTGACGATGGCCGTTACCTGCGGCTGGTCGATCTGTTCCAGGGTCTGGAAGGCCTGCTGCCGGGAGCACAGGGTGATCGGTGTCTTGCCATCACGCTGGTACGGCTGTGAAAAAAATGCCTGCCTCTGGCGCTCCATGTTCACCGAGATGCCACTGATCGCCAGGTCGAAGTGGTCCGCCTGCAAATCGTTCATCAGCGTCGGCCAGGTCGTCGGCACCAACTGCAGCTTCGCCCCCATCGATTGCGCCAGCTCCTGTGCCAGCTCGATGTCCAGGCCGATGAAATGCTCGCCGCTCTTGTAGCTGAAGGGCTTGTAGTCACCCGTGGTGCCGACTCGCAGTACGCCCTGCTGGATGATCCGGTCGAGCCGACCGACCACCTGCACCGGCGCAGCGCCCTGCGCCAGCTCGGCAGCCTCGGCCAACGGGGTGGCGACCAGCAGCGCCGAAAGCAGGAGCCGGGAAAATCCCAGGGGAATGGAAAACGTCATGGGCAGCCCTTCTTATTGTCTGATATCCGTGAGTGCGCGTTGATGGCACTGGCGCAGACTACCTGCAAGGACTGGAACAGGCGACCCCTGGACGGCACGCGACCGTCCAGTCGGGCACGGATCAGGCGACCGGAGCCGGTGGCGGTTCGTCGGGCAAGACCGGTTCGCCCGGCTCGGTGGGCTGTTCGTTGGGGGTATCGGGTTCGGGCTGGCCGGGAATGCCGCCCATCAGGGTCTGTGGGTGGGCGAGCAACGACCAGGCCAGCAGGCCCACTTGATTGGGTTCCAGTCTGGCCAGTTCGGCACTGATGCTAGGATCGATCTTCATGGGCGACTCCTGGGCGATAGGGTCCGGTCAGCCTTGCGCCAACCGGAACGGTACACCCAGTAGAGTGCACCAGCGCCCAGGAATTCCCTCGGACTGGCCGTCCGCCGGTCAGGTGCGCGGCAGGGTCACGCCACGCTGGCCCTGGTACTTGCCACCACGGTCCTTGTAGGAGACTTCACATTCCTCGTCGGACTCCAGGAACAGCATCTGCGCCACGCCCTCGTTGGCGTAGATCTTCGCCGGCAGGGTGGTGGTGTTGGAGAACTCGAGGGTCACATGGCCTTCCCACTCCGGTTCCAGCGGCGTCACGTTGACGATGATCCCGCAGCGCGCGTAGGTGCTCTTGCCCAGGCAGATGGTCAGTACGTTGCGCGGGATGCGGAAGTACTCGACGGTGCGGGCCAGGGCGAAGGAGTTCGGCGGGATGATGCAGACGTCGCTCTTGATGTCGACGAAGCTGCCGGCGTCGAAGTTTTTCGGATCGACGGTCGCCGAATTGATGTTGGTGAACACCTTGAACTCGTCGGCGCAACGCACGTCGTAGCCATAGCTCGACACGCCGAAGGAAATCAGCCGGTCGGCGCCTTCGCCACGCACCTGGCGCTCGACGAAGGGTTCGATCATGCCGTGCTCTTGCGCCATGCGGCGAATCCACTTGTCCGATTTGATGCTCATGGCGGGTGTCCTGAAATAGCGAGGTGGAGAAATTCTGCCGGGCATCTTACCGGGGCGCATCGCCGGGTTCAAAGACCGGGGGTCGATTTGCGTCAAAAAGCTGCCCCGGATCCCCCTGCCAAACCCGGCGAAAGCCTTTGTGGCGGGCGCTTTCAGGCCGGCTGGGGCGCCGTCAGTCACGAAATAGGCGAAACCTTGGCAAAGACCATTGGCACGTTCTGGAAAAAGGGTTAAGGTGGCGCCACTGTGCTGCTTGTGTCACTGAGAATCTCTCCACGATGTTGAATTTCGATCCAACCATCTCCAAGAATTTTTCCTGCTCTTTGCACTCAGTCTCGGCCAGGGCGTTTCCTGAGCCGCAGTTAACTTTGTCCAAGGAGACATCAAATGTCTAACCGCCAAACCGGTACCGTCAAGTGGTTCAACGATGAAAAAGGCTTCGGCTTCATCACCCCACAATCCGGTGACGACCTGTTCGTACACTTCAAAGCCATCCAGGCTGACGGTTTCAAAACCCTGAAAGAAGGCCAGCAGGTTTCTTTCGTTGCTACCCGCGGCCAGAAAGGCATGCAGGCTGAAGAAGTACAAGTTATCTAACTTGTCCTGACCCAGTCAGAAAGCCCCGCTCTCTCACGAGACGCGGGGCTTTTTTGTGCCTGGGTGTTTTTATTCCAAGGCGATGCAACATTTTCGTGGCACACAAGCCTCCGTGATGAACGGGCTTTTGTGGTGAGCAGACCTTTATGGCAGGAGAGCTTCTGTGGCGAGCGGGCTTGCCCGCGCTGGGCCGCAGGGCGGCCCTGAAACCTGCATCCCGCATACATCATGCCTTACCGGGTTGCCTGGTTTTGCGACTGCCTTGCAGTCGAGCGCGGGCAAGCCCGCTCACCACGCAAGCGCGTTCACTACAACAGCCCGCTCACCAGCCGGCCGAGCAAACCCGGCCCATCAGTCGTCGCTGATGGTGATGCTCGGCATTGCCTGGCTCGCCGCTTCCTGCAGGACGATCCGCGCGCCCACATGACGGGCCAGTTCCTGGTAGACCATGGCGATCTGCCCATCCGGCTCGGCCGCCACGGTCGGCTTGCCGCCGTCGGCCTGCTCGCGGATGACCAGCGACAGCGGCAACGAGGCCAACAGTTCGACGCCGTACTGCGCAGCCAGCTTCACGCCGCCGCCCTCGCCGAACAGATGTTCGGCATGACCGCAGTTCGAGCAGACGTGTACCGCCATGTTTTCCACCACGCCCAACACCGGAATGTTCACCTTGCGGAACATCTCCACGCCTTTCTTCGCGTCAAGCAGGGCCAGGTCCTGTGGGGTGGTGACGATCACCGAGCCGGCCACCGGGATCTTCTGCGCCAGGGTCAGCTGGATGTCACCGGTACCCGGTGGCATGTCGATCACCAGGTAGTCCAGGTTGCCCCAGTCGGTCTGGGTGACCAGTTGCAGCAAGGCGCCGGAGACCATCGGCCCACGCCAGACCATCGGCGTGTTGTCGTCGGTCAGGAATGCCATGGACATGACTTCCACACCCAGGGACTCGATCGGCACGAACCACTTCTGGTCCTTGATCTTCGGCCGGGTGCCTTCGGCGATCCCGAACATCACGCCCTGACTCGGGCCGTAGATGTCCGCGTCGAGAATCCCCACCTTCGCCCCTTCGCGGGCCAGCGCCAGCGCCAGGTTGGCCGCCGTGGTCGACTTGCCCACGCCGCCCTTGCCGGAGGCCACCGCCACCACGTTCTTCACGTTGGCCAGGCCCGGAATCTGCGCCTGCGCCTTGTGCGGGGCGATCACGCAGTCGATCTCGACCTTGGCCGAAGCCACGCCGTCCAGGCCTTCAACGGCCATTTGCAGCATCTGCGCCCAGCCGTTCTTGAACAGACCGGCGGCATAACCCAGCTCGAGGCGGACGCTGACACGGTCGCCCTGGATGTCGATGGCCTTCACACACCCGGCGCTGAGCGGGTCCTGGTTCAGATAAGGATCGGTGTACTGGCGAAGGACGGCCTCCACCGCTGCGCGATTGACTGCGCTCATGGGCAACTCCCGAAAAAGGCTGAGTGAAACAGACGGCTATCGTAACCGTTCTGGGCCGATGCGACATGCCAGACATTGATTTGTCGCGACCACGAGGGGGAAACCGCCACAGGTGAAATATATTTCCCAGCGCTTTATAGTGTCCGGTCTCCGTTTCACTTCAAGTAGCCGAGCCCCATGTCCGAGCCACGCCAGATTCTCGTCACCAGCGCCCTGCCCTATGCCAATGGTTCCATCCACCTCGGCCACATGGTCGAGTATGTCCAGACCGACATGTGGGTGCGTTTCCAGAAGCACCGCGGCAACCAATGCATCTATGTCTGCGCTGACGACGCCCACGGCTCGGCCATCATGCTGCGCGCCGAGAAGGAAGGCATCACCCCGGAACAGCTGATCGCCAACGTCCAGCTCGAGCACAGCAGCGATTTCGCCGATTTCCTGGTCGACTTCGACAACTTCCACTCGACCCACGCCGAGGAGAACCGCGAGCTGTCGACGCAGATCTACCTGCGCCTGCGCGATGCAGGGCATATCGCCAACCGGGCGATCACCCAGTATTTCGACCCGGAAAAGCAGATGTTCCTCGCCGACCGCTTCATCAAGGGCACCTGCCCGAAATGCGGCACCGAGGATCAGTACGGCGACAACTGCGAAAAATGCGGTGCCACCTACGCCCCGACCGACCTGAAGGATCCGAAGTCGGCGATTTCCGGTGCCACGCCGGTGCTCAAGGAATCCCAGCACTTCTTCTTCAAGCTGCCGGACTTCCAGGCCATGCTGCAAGGCTGGACCCGCAGCGGCACGCTGCAGGATGCGGTGGCGAACAAGATCGCCGAATGGCTCGACAGCGGCCTGCAGGAGTGGGACATCTCCCGCGATGCGCCGTACTTCGGTTTCGAGATCCCGGATGAGCCGGGCAAGTACTTCTATGTGTGGCTGGATGCACCCATCGGCTACATGGCCAGCTTCAAGAACCTCTGCGCCCGTCGCCCGGACCTGGACTTCGACGCGTTCTGGAACAAGGACTCCACTGCCGAGCTGTACCATTTCATCGGCAAGGACATCGTCAACTTCCACGCCCTGTTCTGGCCGGCGATGCTCGAAGGCGCGGGCTACCGCAAGCCGACCGGGATCAACGTGCACGGCTACCTGACCGTCAACGGCCAGAAGATGTCCAAGTCCCGTGGCACCTTCATCAAGGCCCGCACCTACCTCGACCACCTGTCGCCCGAGTACCTGCGCTACTACTACGCATCCAAGCTGGGCAAGGGCGTCGACGACCTCGACCTGAACCTCGACGACTTCGTGCAGAAGGTCAACTCGGACCTGGTCGGCAAGGTGGTGAACATCGCCAGCCGTTGCGCCGGTTTCATCCACAAGGGCAATGCCGGCGTGCTGGTCGCAGGCGATGCCGCCCCCGAGCTGACCGAGGCATTCCGCGCCGCGGCCCCGAGCATCGCCGATGCCTATGAAGGGCGCGACTTCGCCCGGGCCATGCGCGAAATCATGGCCCTGGCCGACCGCGCCAACGCCTGGATCGCCGACAAGGCGCCATGGGCCCTGGCCAAACAGGAAGGCAAGCAGGATGAGGTCCAGGCCGTCTGTGCCGCCGGCATCAACCTGTTCCGCCAGCTGATCATTTTCCTCAAGCCGGTCCTGCCGCTGCTGGCCGCCGATGCCGAGGCTTTCCTCAACGTCGCGCCACTGACCTGGAACGATCACGCCAGCCTGCTGGCCAACCATCAGCTGAACGCATTCAAGCCGCTGATGACCCGTATCGATCCGGTGAAGGTGCAGGCCATGACCGATGCCTCCAAGGAAGACCTCGCCGCCAGCCAGACCGACACCGGCAGCGCCGCGCCGCAAGGCAACGGCGAACTGGTCAAGGACCCGCTCTCGCCGGAGATCGAGTTCGACACCTTCGCCGCGGTCGACCTGCGTGTTGCCTTGATCGTCAAGGCCGAAGCCGTCGAGGGCGCGGACAAGCTGCTGCGCCTGACCCTGGACATCGGTGACGAACAGCGCAACGTGTTCTCCGGGATCAAGAGCGCCTATCCGAACCCGGCCGAGCTGGAGGGTCGCCTGACCATGATGATCGCCAACCTCAAGCCGCGCAAAATGCGCTTCGGCCTCTCCGAAGGCATGGTCATGGCCGCAGGCCCTGGCGGCGAGGAAATCTACCTGCTGAGCCCGGACAGCGGCGCCAAGCCCGGACAGCGGATCAAGTAATTCCGCCCTGCCTTGCCTCGCGGGCCACGATCTTCGTGGCCCGCGACGTTTCATAGCTAGTACAGCCCGTTCACTTGCCGGATAATTCATGGCATAAGCTTGCCCGGCACGATCAATGACCGACCTCCTCCTTACCCTTGTCAGCGCCGCCCTGATCAACAACGTCGTGTTGCACTGGCCGTTGGGCGTTGACCCCTTACTGCAAGGCACGCCGGTCGAACGGCGCCGGTTGCATGCACTGGGCATCGCCACCAGCTGGGTGATGCTGGCCGCCACGCTGCTGAACTACAGCCTCTATCAGCTGGTACTACGACCGCTGCAGCTGGATATCCTGCAACTGCTGGTGTTCCTGCCCGTTTGCGTTGCCCTGATCGGCCCGAGCCTCAAGCTGCTGGCGCGTTGGCTGCCCAGCCTGCCCTTCGAACGACTCTGGCCCCTGCTGCTGACCAATGCCGGCATTCTCGGCCTGACCCTGATCGGCACACAGCACGATCGCGGCGTGGCCCACGCGGTACTGCTGAGCCTGGGTGGCGGACTGGGCTTCTGGCTGGTGCTGGTGCTGTTCAACGACCTGCGCCAGCGTACCTATCATGAAGAAGTGCCCCTGCCGTTTCGCGGGCTGCCGATCGAACTGATCAGCGCCGGCCTGATGGCCCTGGCCTTTCTCGGTTTCAACGGACTGTTCAAGTCATGAGCCTGATCCAACACATCGACGCCCTGCTGCCGCAGACCCAATGCGGCAAATGCGGCCACCAGGGCTGCAAGCCCTACGCCGAAGGCATCGCCAAGGGCGAAGCCATCAACAAGTGCCCACCGGGCGGCAGCGAAACCATCGCGGCGCTGGCCAGCCTGCTACAGGTGTCGGTCCTGGAACTGGACCCGGAACGTGGCACGGCGCCGCCGCAGGTTGCCTTCATCCGTGAAGCGGAATGCATCGGTTGCACCAAGTGCATCCAGGCCTGCCCGGTGGACGCCATCGTCGGCGCCGCCAAGCTGATGCACACGGTGATCCTCGACGAATGCACCGGTTGCGACCTGTGCGTCGCGCCCTGCCCGGTGGACTGCATCGAAATGCGCCCCCTGCCAGGTCATGTCGTGCCGATTGTCGGCGGACTGGCCAACGACGCCGCGCAGCAGCGGGCCCGCAGCGAAAAACGCGCCCGCGCCCGCCGTCGCTACGACCGACATAACGCCCGGCTGCAGGGCGAAGAGCAACGCCGCAACGCCGAGCGCCAGGCCAGGGCTGCTCGGCCGGCGCAAGCCGACACTGCACCGACCGATCCGGTCAAGGCCGCCCTGGAACGGGTCAAGGCACAAAAGGCGCTCGACTCCGACGCTGCGCTGAAAAAAGCCAGGATCAACGTCGCCATGAGCCGTGCGCAGTTGAACAAATCCCTGAAAGCCTTCGGCCATCCACCGACTGCCGAACAGGCTGCCCAACTGGTGGTGCTCCAGCAGCAGTTCGAGATTGCCGAACAGGCTCTCGCCGGCCTGGAAAGCAACGTCCCGGCCAGCCCGCCCCCCACCAAGCCCGGGGATGCTGAACTCAAGAGGGCCAAGATCCAGTTGGCGATGCGCCGTGCCGAACTGAAGAAAGCCGAGGCAAATGCCGCTCCGGCCGAGCAGATCGCCCTGCTGGGCGCCGCCCTCGCACAGGCCGAACGCGACCTGCACGCCGCCGAGGATGCCTGCGCAAAACCGATGCCAGACCTGGTGCGCACAGAAAAGAGACCGGTCGACCCGCAACTCAGGCTGCTGAGAACCGAGCTGGCCTACGCCCGTGCCGAACTTGGCAAACTGCAACGGCGTCCCGACACGCCGGCACACGAACTGGGCGACGCCCAGCGCCGGCTGGAGGAGGCCCAACGCCAGGTCGATGCCCATGCAGTCTCCTGAACAGGCTGACCAGCGCGTCCGGCAGGCCATGCAGCGGGTGCTGCTGGCCACGCTACCCGGCGCACTGGTGCTGTTCGGCCTCTATGGCTGGGGGGTTCTGATCAACCTGCTGCTGTGTTCGATCACCGCGCTACTGAGCGAAGCGGTTGCCCTGCGGCTGCGCGCACGCGCAATCCAGCCCGCCCTCAAAGACGGCAGTGCGCTGGTCAGTGCCACCCTGCTGGGCCTGGCGCTTCCGCCCTACGCCCCCTGGTGGCTGGCGGTGTTTGCCAGCGCTGGCGCCCTGCTGGCGGGCAAGCACCTGTATGGCGGCATCGGCAGAAATCCCTTCAACCCGGCCATGCTGGGGTACGCGTTGGCGCTGGTCAGCTTCCCGCAGCCGATGACTCACTGGCCGGCATCCCACGGCCTCGATCTGCTCGGCGGACTGCAACAGGTGTTCGGCCTGCGCCTGCCAGGACAGCCGGATGCCTGGGCCCAGGCGACCGCCCTGGACAGCCTGCGGATCAACAAAAGCCTGACCATGGAAGAACTGTTCGCCAGCAACGATGCTTTCGGACGCTGGGGTGGCAAGGGGACCGAGTGGGTCAACCTGGCCTTTCTCGCCGGCGGCCTGTATCTGCTGAAGCAGAAGGTTTTCAGTTGGCATGCCCCGGTCGGGATGCTCGCCAGCCTGTTCTTGATCAGCCTGTTGTGCTGGAACGGCAGCGGCTCGGACTCCCATGGTTCGCCGCTGTTTCATCTGCTCAGTGGCGCGACCCTGCTCGGTGCCTTCTTCATTGTCACCGAACCGGTCTCGGGGCCTACGAGCGCCAGGGCCCGACTGCTGTTCGGAACGGGTGTCGGTCTGCTCACCTACATCATCCGGACCTGGGGCAGCTACCCTGACGGCGTCGCCTTCGCGGTGCTGTTGATGAACCTGGCAGTCCCAGCCCTGGAGCGCTGGTCGCAGCCCCGGGTCGAGCGCAGCACCTCATGAGCAGGACCGGCTCGATACTGGCCCTGGCAGCCCTGGCCGCACTCATCGGCGGCCTGAGCTGGGAACTGCAGCAGCAGGCGGCACCACGCATCCTGGCGCAACAGCAGGCCATTGAGACACGCACGTTGGCCCAGGTGCTGCCAGCGGGCGAATACCAACGCCAGTCGCTGGCCTTGAGCGCTACAGAGTTGCCCCATGGCAGCCTGGTCCAGGGCTACCGGATGCTTCGCCCAGGACAGCCGGCAGCCATCATCCTGCAGAGCAGAACCCGGGGTTACGGTGGCCCGCTCGAACTGCTGATCGGCATCGGCGCGAACGGTAGGCTGCTCGGGGTGAAAACCCTGTCCCATCAGGAAACCTCCGGTCTGGGCGCCAGGATCGCCGAAGAACACGGCTGGCTGAGTGTTTTTTTCGGCAAATCACGCACGGATACACCTGACACGGCATGGCATGTGAAAAAGGACGGCGGCCAGTTCGATCAGATGGCCGGCGCTACGATCACTTCGCGGGCAGCGGTCGATGCGATTCACGATGCCTTGCGCTACTTCGACGAACACCGGGAACAACTGCTGGGAGAACCGGAGCATGAATAAGGCGATGCTGCTGCCCGGCACACTGCTGCTCACGCCCCTGCTCGGAGCCAGCGACTCCCTGGTCAAGGCCGTCTCCCTGTGGCTGGCCAGCCTGCTGGTGGTCATGCTCTACGGTATGTCGAGCCGCGTGCTCACGCCCTGGCTCGACACCAGGCTGCAATGGCCGGCACAAGTCATCCTCGCAGCGGGCAGCGCCAGCCTGGTCTCACTGGGCCTGCAGGCCTGGTCCTGGGAACTGCAACAGGCCCTGGATATCTACCCGGCCCTGCTCGGCGTGCAATGCCTGGCACTCTACCACCTGGGCTTTTTCCGCCAGGGCAGACTGAGAGACAATGTGCGGGTGTTGACCCGTTTCGGTGCCCTGCTGGCCTGCCTTGGCCTGTTGCGCGAACTGTTGACGGACGGGACGCTGTTTGCCCACCTGCAATGGTGGACCGGCTCCACGACCTCCGAACCGCTCAGGGTATTCGCCGCTGAAAGCGGCGTGCGCCTGGCCGGGCTGATCCCAGGCGCGTTTATCCTGCTTGGCCTGCTGCTGGCCGGGAAAAAAGCCTGGACCCTGCGTTCCACCTCACACCGAGTGCTTCAAAGGAAATGACTGCCCCATGAATGCCGCCAAACGCCTGGAGATTTTCCGCCGGCTCCACGAAGACAATCCGGAACCCAAGACCGAGCTGGCCTACACAACGCCGTTCGAGTTGCTGATTGCCGTGATTCTTTCCGCCCAGGCCACCGACGTGGGTGTGAACAAGGCGACGGCCCGGCTTTATCCGGTTGCCAACACCCCTGAAGCGATCTACGCGCTGGGAGTCGACGGGCTGTCCGAATACATCAAGACCATCGGCCTGTACAACAGCAAGGCAAAGAACGTCATCGAAACCTGCCGCCTGCTGATCGAGCTGCACGGAAGTGAAGTGCCGCAAACCCGCGAAGCGCTGGAGGCCCTGCCCGGGGTTGGCCGCAAGACGGCCAACGTGGTTCTCAACACGGCTTTTCGCCAGCCGACCATGGCCGTCGACACGCATATCTTCCGGGTCAGCAACCGTACGGGGCTGGCTCCCGGAAAGAATGTGCTGGAAGTGGAAAGGCAACTGCTGAAATTCGTGCCAAAACAATACCTGCTCGACTCCCATCATTGGCTGATCCTGCTCGGACGCTACGTCTGCCAGGCCCGCAGGCCGCGCTGTGGCAGCTGTCGGATAGAGGATCTGTGCGATTACAAGCACAAGACATCCGACGATTGAGCCTCCATTAACATTATTGATAAGTCGATTGAAAAAATCTTTTTTACCCAACTCGTAATTGTCGATATAAGGAGCGCCAACGGCAGTCTTAGCCCGGAGTTGACTTTATGAGTACCGATAAAGAAGCGCTGGATATAGAGGACGACCTGGCACAGGTCGATTCGGACGAAACGGAACCTCAAGTAGAGGTGGCGAAGACCAATCTGAGCAAGCGTCGCACCATCGACAACCTGCTGGAAGAACGCCGCCTGCAGAAGCAGTTGGCTGACTACGATTTCGACCTGTAAGTGATCCCCCATCAAAAGCCTCCTGTACGGAGGCTTTTTGGCTATGACGCCAGGCTTTTCGCCCAGCCTTCATATCCAGGCCTTGCCAACACACCCCACTCTACATCCGAACGATACTCAAACCAGGCCATTGCGCTGGGCGAGTTCGATCAGGTCGACCAGTGAGCGGGCATTCAACTTCAGCAACAAGCGGGTTTTATAGGTACTCACGGTCTTGTTGCTCAGGAACATGCCATCGGCAATTTCCTTGTTGCTTTTCCCCCGGGCCAGTTGCTGCAGCACCATCATCTCGCGGCCGGAAAGCCGGTTGACCATGTCCGCCTCGCTGGCGTTGCCCATGCTGGAACGCACGGTATGCAAGGCCTGGTTGGGGAAGTAACTGTAGCCGGAGAGTACTGCCTTGATGGCGCTGAGCATCTCGGTAAGATCCTGCTGCTTGCATACATAACCGGCAGCCCCCGCCTGCATGCAACGCATGGAGAAATGACCGGGAGCTTGCGAGGTCAGTACCAGCACCTTGAAAGACAGCCCCATGGAAGTTAGGCGGGCAATCACTTCGAGCCCGTCCAGCTTGGGAATTCCTATATCGAGTATAACAATGTCTGGCGTGTGCTCTCGCGCCAGTTGCAAGGCGTCCACGCCGTTATCCGTCTCCGCGATGACTTCGTAGCCATGCCGTTCCATCAGCATACGTACGGCAAGACGAATGACGGGATGATCATCCACGATCAGCACTTTATTCATGGGCAAGTCCAAATTTCGCTGTTCGAATTTTCAGAATCAGCACAATAGCCTAGTCACAACCTCCTGGGCATAGCGCCTACCCCGGGCAGTACCAGCCAAAGACCTTCCCTACAAACAACAAGGAATTGCCCTACAAAAAAAGCACCACAAGAAAAGTACTGTTTCGGGAAATCGGTGATGATGACAACTGACAACAGCCCGGACTTTTCAGCGTCATTACCCTCCGCCCTGCTACATGAAAGATGCCTCATGCAGCAGTAGAAGGTGTAGATAAACAAGTTAAACAGACATCCGTTCACGACACCTTGCTCATCACACACCAACCTTAGAGATGCCAGGCAGTGAATGTCTAGCGGCTTTATGCAACAAGAAATAACCCAACAACCGCGCCAACCCTGTACGCAGCGCCCACGCCAGGGGCATGACAGGTGGGGCCATGCTCCACGCCGAAAGGTCACTACGTGCGCCCTTATCATTTCATTACACCAGATCGGCAAAAAAAAGCTTACCTACCCGGGTTCAAGGCGATCACCCAAGGCAACCAGGCCATAAAAATCAATCAACAAAATTAAACCACCAAAACTTCAAGAAACGTACTACGCAACACAAAGAACACTTACCAGAACAACAAAATCACCAAACCCCAGATAAATATGAAAAGCATGCAGCAGGCTTTCCCCTTGCAGACAAAAAACACTCCCGCTAGCGTCATTTCCAGACAGGAAGCATTTCAGCCTGGCCTCCTTGCACATGAAACCCCATTACAGGCTATATACCATGAAACGCCAAAAGATAAACAAAGAGAATAACCACTGTAAACCTCACACCCTGGAACTGGCCATCAACGAATTCGTCAAGCGGGGCGGAATCATTGAGACCAGCAGCCAGAAGGAGCCAAGCCGAAACAACTGCAAAAAATCGGAAGTTACAGAAAAAACAACTGAGACAATGGAGGACTACACACAAAAAGTTGAACTACTGAAAGACCTGATAACCAAGGGAGCTGGAATCTACGCCCTGCAGTATTCACTGAAGATGAACAAGGATGAGATAAAACGGATGGCCCGGGAACAAGGGCTGAAGATCACTCATCGACGCCCGCTATGCCCTGCCAGGAAATACCGCCCTCTACAGCCGGTATCGGCCGACACCCGGGATGACGACGTGATCGCCGGGCACGCCATGCACTACGCGGCATTGGGCTACACGGCCCCGGAAATTGCACAGACGCTGGAGTTGAGCGTGCGCCAGGTATGGGAGCTGGCGAGGACCTACCGATTCGAACTGCGACACCGACGAGAGGGACGCATGGATTGAGCACGCAAGCCTCCAGGCCTCAGCCAGGACAGCTCTACCGCCCAGGTGCCAGTCGCCCAAAACGAGAACCTGCCCAACGGGACGCCGTCCCGTTCACGGCTGAAAAAAAAACCCGGCCTGAGGGCCGGGTCCTTTTCACGCAAGCACAGGATCAGAACAGCTTGCGACCCTTGTTCGCCGCAATGCGCATGCGCAGGGCGTTGAGCTTGATGAAGCCGGCAGCATCGGCCTGGTTGTAGGCGCCGCCATCTTCCTCGAACGTCGCGATGTTGGCATCGAACAGCGACTCGTCGGACTTGCGCCCGGTCACGATCACGTTGCCCTTGTACAGCTTCAGGCGTACCACACCATTCACGTGCACCTGCGAAGCGTCGATCATCTGTTGCAGCATCAGGCGCTCAGGGCTCCACCAGTAGCCGGTGTAGATCAGGCTGGCGTACTTGGCCATCAGCTCATCCTTGAGGTGAGCGACTTCGCGGTCCAGGGTGATCGACTCGATCGCCCGGTGCGCGCGCAGCATGATGGTACCGCCTGGGGTTTCGTAGCAGCCGCGGGACTTCATGCCCACGTAGCGGTTCTCGACGATGTCCAGGCGGCCGATACCGTGCGCGCCACCGATACGGTTCAGGGTCGCCAGCACGGTAGCCGGAGTCATCTCGACGCCGTCCAGCGCGACGATGTCGCCGTTGCGGTAGGTCAGTTCCAGGTACTGCGGCTTGTCGGGAGCGTTCTCCGGGGAGACGGTCCAGCGCCACATGTCTTCTTCGTGCTCGGTCCAGGTGTCTTCCAGCACGCCGCCTTCATAGGAGATGTGCAGCAGGTTGGCATCCATCGAGTACGGGGACTTCTTCTTACCGTGACGCTCGATCGGAATCGCGTGCTTCTCGGCGTAATCCATCAGCTTCTCACGGGACAGCAGGTCCCATTCGCGCCATGGTGCGATCACTTTCACGCCTGGCTTGAGTGCATAGGCGCCCAGTTCGAAACGAACCTGGTCGTTGCCCTTGCCGGTGGCGCCGTGGGAAATGGCATCGGCGCCGGTTTCGTTGGCGATTTCGATCAGGCGCTTGGCGATCAGCGGACGCGCGATGGAAGTACCCAGCAAGTACTCGCCTTCGTAGACGGTGTTGGCACGGAACATCGGGAACACGAAGTCGCGAACGAATTCTTCGCGCAGGTCGTCGATGTAGATCTCCTTGACGCCCATGGCCTGTGCCTTGGCGCGGGCCGGCTCGACCTCTTCGCCCTGACCCAGGTCAGCAGTGAAGGTCACTACTTCACAGTTATAAGTATCTTGCAGCCACTTGAGGATCACCGAGGTGTCCAGGCCGCCGGAATACGCGAGAACGACCTTTTTTACGTCGGCCATGCCATCACTCCACGGGGGGTTGTACGGAAAGGGCCGATTCTACCGGCCAACCACGTGGATTTACAGAGGCGCGACAGCGAAGGACGTCAAAGCGACAGATAATGTCGGGAGGGCGACGAGAACAGCCGTTTCAGGATGTCCTCGCCGCGCTGCCAGCCGCTGCGGTCGGCGCCGGCTTCTCGGCAGGCTTCTGGGGAGCCGGTGCAGAGGGAGCCGTTGCAGCGGGAGCCGGTGCGGGAGGCGCCTCCGGGGCGCGCTCGAGATGGATGTTGACCCGGCGGTTCTTCGCCCGGTTGGCCGGATTGGTATTGGGTACCAGCGGATAGCGCTCGCCATGGAAGCGCATGACGATCTGCGATTCCGGAATACCGGCGGCCTTGAAGAAATCCATGACCGCCAGCGCGCGCCGGCGCGACAGGTCGCGGTTGGTCAGGCGGTTGCCGCTGTTGTCGGAATGCCCGTCGAGTTCGATGTGGTTGACGGTCGGGTCCGCCTTCATGAAGTCCAGCATTCCCTGCAACTGGACCTTGGCCTGCGCGTTGAGCTCGATGCCACCATCCGGAAAACCGATCTCGGCCTGCTTGATCTGTTCGAAATTCTTCGGCAGCAGCTTGGCGGTGCAGCTCTGGAAGTCGCTGTAGGCCTGGTTGAATTTCACCGGCAGCAGGCGCACTTCGGAAACGCCGCCTTCGCGCGAATAGTGACGTATCAGCGGGCTACGCCCCTCGAGCAGACCGTGGAACAGGCCACCGGCCTGGCCCTGGGAACTGTTGAACAGCACGTCGCCATTGTTGATTTTGACCGTGCCCAGGTTGATGTCACCACGCCCGGGCTGCCAGGGTGCCGCAGCGGCCAACAGAGTTGCCGAACCACCGCCGAGCACGTGATTGTTCGACTTGAGCCGGAAAATCGCCTGCTCGCCCGCACGCCGCACGAACTCGCCGGCACCGAAGTCGGTGATCGGCTGAGTCAGCCGACACTCGAATTTGTCCCCTTCCACCTTCCACTCGATGCTCTCCAGACGAGTCTGGAAAGTCAACGCCATGGCCGGCAGGCTGGCAAACATACTGAGCAGGGCTAAATAACGCTGGCGCACGGGAGGCTCCAATGGTTCTACGGCTGTGAGACTGGCGTACGACTTCTACACCATGCTTTCGGGATATCGGTTGCATCCGGCAAAACTTGATAGCGAGTGCCTGAGAGAGTCTTTTCCGGTAGCATTCCCCTGAGTTCGACCCGCCTGGAATCCCCAATGTCCGACCGCCTGACCCTGCTGCGTCCCGACGACTGGCATATCCATCTTCGCGATGGTGCTGCGTTACCCCACACTGTTGCGGATGTTGCGCGCACCTTTGGTCGCGCCATCATCATGCCAAACCTGGTGCCTCCAGTACGCAACGCCGCCGAAGCCGACGCCTATCGCCAGCGCATTCTCGCGGCGCGGCCGGCCGGCAGCCGTTTCGAACCGCTGATGGTGCTCTACCTCACCGACCGTACCCAACCCGAGGAAATCCGCGCGGCCAAGGCCAGTGGTTTCGTCTACGCGGCCAAGCTGTATCCGGCCGGCGCGACTACCAACTCGGACTCCGGCGTGACCAGCGTCGACAAAATCTTTGCCGTCCTGGAAACCATGGCCGAAGTCGGCATGCCACTGCTGGTGCACGGTGAAGTGACCCGCAGCGAAGTCGACGTGTTCGACCGCGAGAAGCAGTTCATCGACGAACACATGCGTCGTGTGGTCGAGCGCTTCCCGACACTGAAGGTCGTGTTCGAGCACATCACCACGGCCGATGCGGTCCAGTTCGTCAACGAGGCCTCGACCAACGTCGGCGCGACCATCACCGCTCATCACCTGCTGTACAACCGCAACCACATGTTGGTGGGTGGCATCCGGCCGCATTTCTACTGCCTGCCGATCCTCAAGCGCAACACGCACCAGTCGGCCCTGCTCGACGCCGCCACCAGCGGCAGCGAGAAGTTCTTCCTCGGGACCGACTCGGCGCCCCACGCCCAGCACGCCAAGGAAGCGGCCTGCGGCTGCGCCGGCTGCTACACCGCCTATGCGGCCATCGAGCTGTATGCCGAGGCATTCGAGCAGCGCAATGCCCTGGACAAGCTCGAAGGCTTCGCCAGCCTGCATGGCCCGCGCTTCTACGGCCTGGCACCGAACAGCGAGCGCATCACCCTGGTTCGCGAAGAGTGGACCGCCCCCGCCAGCCTGCCGTTTGGCGAACTGTCCGTAATCCCGCTGCGCGCCGGTGAGAAACTGCGCTGGCGCCTGCTGGAGGAAACCCTGTGAGTGATGATCATTTCGACGACGAACTGGAAGGCAACGGTACCTCGGGCGGCCCTCGCCACCCGATGGCCGCGCGCTTTCGCGGCTATCTGCCGGTCGTCGTCGACGTAGAGACCGGCGGTTTCAACGCCGCTACCGACGCCCTGCTGGAAATCGCCGCGACCACCATCGGCATGGACGAAGATGGCTTCGTGTTCCCCGAGCACACCTACTTCTTCCGGGTCGAGCCGTTCGAAGGCGCCAACATCGAGGCCGCCGCCCTGGAGTTCACCGGGATCAAGCTCGACCACCCGCTGCGCATGGCCGTCAGCGAGGAAACCGCGCTGACCGACATCTTCCGCGGCATCCGCAAGGCGCTCAAGGCCAACGGCTGCAAGCGGGCGATCCTGGTCGGGCACAACAGCAGCTTCGACCTCGGCTTCCTCAACGCGGCCGTGGCGCGCCTGGACATGAAGCGCAACCCGTTCCATCCGTTCTCCAGCTTCGACACCGCCAGCCTGGCCGGCCTCGCCTACGGCCAGACCGTCCTGGCCAAGGCCTGCCAGGCCGCCGGTATCGACTTCGATGGTCGCGAAGCCCACTCGGCGCGCTATGACACCGAAAAGACCGCCGAGCTGTTCTGTGGCATCGTCAACCGCTGGAAGGAAATGGGCGGCTGGGAAGACTTCAACGACTGATCCTGCTCGCCTAAATCGCGCCCATGAAAAAACCGGCCTGAGGCCGGTTTTTTTGTCCGTGAAACGACGGCTTACAGCTTGCCGGCGTTCTCGGTCAGGTAGGCTGCAACGCCTTCTGGCGAAGCGTTCATGCCCTTGTCGCCTTTTTTCCAGTTGGCAGGGCAGACTTCGCCGTGCTCTTCGTGGAACTGCAGCGCGTCGACCAGACGGATCAGCTCTTCCATGTTACGGCCCAGTGGCAGGTCGTTGATGATCTGCGAACGGACAACGCCCTTGTCGTCGATCAGGAAAGCGCCACGGAAAGCCACGCCACCTTCGGACTCGACGTCGTAGGCCTTGGCGATTTCGTGCTTCATGTCGGCAGCCATGGTGTACTTGACCTTGCCGATGCCGCCATCGTTGATGGCGGTGTTGCGCCAGGCGTTGTGGGTAAAGTGCGAGTCGATCGACACGGCAACCACTTCGACGTTACGCGCCTTGAAGTCGTCCATGCGGTGATCCAGGGCGATCAGCTCGGACGGGCAGACGAAGGTGAAGTCCAGTGGGTAGAAGAACACCAGGCCGTATTTGCCCTTGATGGCCGAGGACAGGGTGAAGCTGTCGACGATTTCGCCATTGCCCAGTACGGCTGGCACGGTGAAGTCGGGGGCTGGTTTGCCTACGAGTACGCTCATTGGATATCTCCTGGTGATAGTCACGTTCAGAACGAGGTCGGTGCAAGGATGCCCCCTTTAAGCGACAAGCCTATGACGCGCCGACCCCGTGTCCTTGGAACCGACCATCATACACCGCGTTTTTTGACGCTCCTAAACGGTTTTTGCAAAGGCGCCGCCAGTCGGCCCTCCTGCCATTCGTCAGCCGGTATCCGAATCGCTGGAAAGCCCGACTAAACCACTTTGACAATCATTCTCGTTAACATTAAGATCAACGGCAATCGAGTTCTAACCAGCGACGGTTCCCACCCTATGTACGTTTGTCTCTGCAACGGCGTCACCGACGGACAAATTCGCGAAGCGATCTTCGAAGGCTGCTGCAGCTATCGCGAAGTACGCCAGGCGACCGGCGTTGCCAGCCAGTGTGGCAAATGTGCCTGCCTGGCCAAGCAGGTGGTCCGTGAAACGCTGACCGAACTGCAAAGCAGCCAGGCTGGCCTGCCCTATGCCGTAGAATTTTCTGCCGCATAAAACGTGCGATTTTTAAAGAACCGGACTTAGTGTCCGGTTTTTTTATGCCTGTAATTCAATTGCTTAGCGGCAAAACGCGGAATAAAAACATTCTTATTCCGATTAATTTTCATATATTATTCAATAACTTAGGTTTGACACTCGAAGTTGTCGGGATCAAACTCCGCCCTATAGACAGCTATTACAGGGCAGGACCCCATCATGAAAGGCGACAAATCAGTCATCCAGCAACTCAACAAGATCCTTGCCAATGAGCTGATCGCAATCAACCAATACTTCCTGCATGCGCGGATGTATGAGGACTGGGGCCTGAACAAGCTGGGCAAGCACGAGTACCACGAGTCCATCGACGAGATGAAACACGCGGACAAGCTGATCAAGCGCATCCTGTTCCTCGAAGGCATCCCCAACGTGCAGGACCTGGGCAAGCTGCACATCGGCGAGAACACCAAGGAAATGCTCGAGTGCGACCTGAAGATCGAGAAAACAGGCCACGCCGACCTGAAGGAAGCGATTGCTCACTGTGAGAAAGTCGGTGACTTCGGCAGCCGCGAGCTGCTCGAGGATATCCTCGAATCCGAAGAAGAGCATATCGACTGGCTGGAAACCCAGTTGGGCCTGATCGACAAGATCGGCATTGAAAACTACCTGCAATCGCAGATGGGCGACGAATAAACGACGCTCAACAAAAAGCCCCGCCCTCTTGTCGAGAGGCGGGGCTTTTTTTGGCCCGCACGTTGTGTCGTCAGGGCGGGCGCTTTCGCGGACAAGCCCGGCTACAACAAGGGTGTGTCGTTCACCCTTCTGGTGCTCGGTGCACGCCTGCAGCAGCAGGGCTGGCTCACGAAGCAGCTAGCCCGGCGTCACAAACAGTCGATCAGGCTTCGGTCTTGGCCGCGGCTTTTTGCGCAGCGTCCTTGATCAGGGTCTGCAGTTCGCCGTTGGCGAACATCTCGGCCATGATGTCGCTGCCGCCGACCAGCTCACCGGCAACCCACAGCTGCGGGAAAGTCGGCCAGTTGGCGTACTTGGGCAGGTTGGCGCGAATCTCGGGGTTCTGCAGGATGTCCACGTAGGCGAACTTCTCGCCACAACCCATGACCGCCTGCGCGGCTTTCGCGGAGAAGCCACACTGAGGGGCATTCGGCGAGCCTTTCATGTAAAGCAGAATGGTGTTGTTGGCAATCTGCTCTTTAATCGTTTCGATGATATCCATGGAACACCTCGGCTAAAACTTTCCGACTCGGTTGTCGGCACGGTGAGGCATTGTATCGGAAAGCCGAGCTCGCTGCTCGGTCTCCCCGATGATAATCGCATGGGCCTGGCCGCCTGCGGCGGTTCGCGGATAAATCCGGCTCCCACGGCGCCTGGAGCACCGTGGGAGCCGGATTTATCCGCGAACCGCGCAGCGGCCAGACAGCACAGCCCTCAAGCCGCGACCACCCGCACCGGCACGCCATTCAACGCCGCGTTACCCGATACCCGATCCACCTGCCGCTCATCGGTCAGGTCATTGGCACTGGAGCCCGGCTGGCCACTGGCGATCACCATCTGCACGCCCGGCCGCGCATGCCCCCAGCCATGGGGCAGGCTCACCACGCCCGGCATCATCTCGAGACTGGCGACGACCTCGACCTCGATCGCACCGACCCGCGAACTGACCCGTACCCGTTGCCCGTCACCAAGCCCGCGGCTGGCCAGGTCGTCCGGGTGCATCAACAACTGGTGGCGCGGCTTGCCCTTCACCAGGCGATGATAGTTGTGCATCCAGGAGTTGTTGCTGCGCACATGCCGGCGCCCGATCATCAACAGCTCATCCGCCTGCGGCAATGGTTGCGCGGCGAAGCGCTCAAGGTCGGCCAGAATCTCTGGTGGCGCGGCCTGGATACGCTGGCCAGGCGTCTTCAGGCGCTGGCCGAGATTGGGCCCGAGCGCGCCGAGGTCGACGCCGTGGGGATGTTCGCCGAGCCGCTGCACCGACAGCTTGTGCTCCGAGGTATCGCCGTAACGACCCAGGCGCAGCCCCAGGTCGATCATCTGCGCTGGCGGCATCGTCGGTTTCAGTTCCTTGCCGGTATGGGTGGCAAAGGCCTTGGCCAGACCGACGAAAATCTCCCAGTCGTGCAGGGCGCCCTCGGGCTTGGACAGGATGGCCCGATTGAAACGCGTGACATTGCGCACGGCGAACATGTTGAAGGTGGTGTCGTAGTGATCGTTCTCCAGCGCCGAGGTCGATGGCAGGATCAGGTCGGCATAACGGGTGGTTTCGTTGATATACAGGTCGATGCTGACCATGAACTCCAACCCGGCGAGCGCCTGCTCCAGTTGCCGGCCATTGGGCGTCGACAGCACCGGGTTGCCGGCCACCGTCACCAGGGCCCGCACCTGCCCCTCGCCGGGACTGAGCATTTCCTCGGCCAACGCGGCGACCGGCAACTCCCCCCCGTATTCCGGCAAGCCGGAAACCCGGCTCTGCCACCGGTTGAAGTGCCCGCCGCCGGTGGACGCCACCAGGTCCAGCGCCGGCTCGGTGCACAACGCACCACCCACGCGGTCCAGATTACCGGTCACCAGGTTGAGCAATTGCACCAACCAGTGACAGAGGGTGCCGAACGCCTGGGTGGACACGCCCATCCGCCCGTAGCAGACCGCCTTGTCCGCCGCCGCGAAATCCCGCGCCAGCTGACGGATCTGCTCGGCCGGAATGGCGCACAACGGGCTCATGGCCTGCGCGGTGAACGGCGCCACGGCCGCCCGAACCGCATCCAGCCCGTCCACCGGCAGATGACTGTCCCGGGTCAGGCCCTCCTCGAACAGTGTGTTGAGCAGGCCGAACAGCAAGGCCGCATCGCCGCCCGGGCGCACGAACAGGTGCTGGTCGGCCATCGCCGCGGTTTCGCTGCGCCTTGGGTCGACCACCACCAGCTTGCCGCCACGCGCCTGGATCGCCTTCAGGCGTTTCTCCACGTCGGGCACGGTCATGATGCTGCCATTGGAGGCCAGGGGGTTGCCGCCCAGGATCAGCATGAAGTCGGTGTGATCGATATCGGGAATCGGCAACAGCAACCCGTGGCCGTACATCAGGTAGCTGCTCAGATGCTGTGGCAACTGGTCGACCGACGTCGCGGAGAAGCGGTTGCGAGTCTTCAGCAGCCCGAGGAAATAGTTGCTGTGGGTCATCAACCCATAGTTATGCACACTGGGGTTGCCCTGGTAGGTCGCCACGGCATTCGCCCCGTGTCGCTGCTGGATGGCCGCCAGGCGCTCGGCCACCAGGGTGAAGGCCTCCTCCCAGCCAATCGGCTGCCATTGTTCGCCGACCCGCAGCATGGGCTGGCGCAGGCGATCGGGGTCGTACTGGATGTCCTGCAGGGCGACGGCCTTGGGGCAGATATGCCCGCGACTGAACGTGTCCTGGACATCCCCCTTGATCGAGGTGATCAGTACCTGGTCTTCAGTGGTGGTGGTTTCGATGGTCAGGCCACAAATGGCCTCGCACAGATGGCAGGCACGGTGGTGAAGAGTCTTGGTCATGGCCAGTCTCTGTCTTGTTCTGGGCAACCCGGACAGGTTGCGGGAACAGAACTATGGCCCGTGGCGGACAGGCCCGCCAGCGACGTTCGTCTTGTGAATCGGGGGGTATCAGGCGAGCCGATGGCGGCCGCGAAGGTCAGGAAAGGGGCAGCCTGGGGGTGGACTGCATCTGGATTTCCTGGACGGTCTGGACCTGCTCGTGGGCCACCTGCACGCCGGTCAGCTCACCGATCAGGCGCCAGTGCTCGTCGAGACCGGAACTGATGGTGGCCATGCGATCGATCATCCGCCGCCCCGACGCCCGCGTCACCTCGTCGTCACTGCGCAGCAACTCGAAGGACATGGCGGTCACAGAGGCGGTCATGTGCGTCAGCGCCTGTGCAGTCAGCTTTAGCAATTCCATGAGCTGTTGCTCTTTCGATTCCATTCCAAAGCCTCTGTGTGTCTGCAATGACACATTTATAACCCAGCAATTTAGTTTAGGAAATGTTTCCAGCTTTGCCGGCTAGCCAGAGCATGCCCGCCAACGATCCGACCAGCCGTTCAAAAAACGACCCGGACCCGCCTACTCCCGCCCTGCCAATTGCCAAGGGCAGTGACACCCGTGTAAAAATGGCATATTGCGATTATCGGTACTGGCTTGGAAAACTGTAGCAAAAAGCGCGGAAATCACCCCCGCGCCCGCGCCTCGACACTCCAAAACGAAGCCTCCTATTGGTATCACGCGACATTTTCTTATACGATCGCGTCTCCCCCTATTTCGTCGCCCCGTGCGGCTTACGCCGCAGGTCTCACCCGTTTTTCCGAAAAACCCGGTTTTGAGCATCTGCGGTCTGTTGCAAAAAGGTAGTCAATGATGAGCGCTAGGAACTTTCTCTCCCTGATGGATTGCACGCCCGCTGAACTGGCTGGGCTGATTCGTCGAGGCATCGAGCTGAAGGACCTGCGTGATCGAAGCGTCTTGTTCGAACCGCTCAAGGGCCGGGTCCTCGGCATGGTCTTCGAGAAATCCTCGACGCGTACCCGTGTCTCGTTCGAGGCCGGCATGATCCAGCTGGGCGGCCAGGCGATCTTCCTGTCGCCACGCGACACCCAGCTGGGCCGTGGCGAGCCCATCGGCGACAGCGCCATCGTGCTCTCGAGCATGCTCGACGTGGTCATGCTGCGCACGTTCAAGCACAGCACCCTGACCGAGTTCGCCGCCAAGTCACGCGTGCCGGTAATCAACGGCCTGTCCGATGAACTGCACCCCTGCCAGTTGCTCGCCGACATGCAGACGTTCCTCGAACACCGCGGCTCGATCCAGGGCAAGACCGTGACCTGGATCGGCGATGGCAACAACATGTGCAACAGCTACATCGAGGCGGCCATCCAGTTCGACTTCCAACTGCGCATCAGCTGCCCCGAAGGCTACGACCCAAGCCCGGCGCTGCTGGCCCAGGCAGGCGAACGGGTCCGCCTGGTTCGCGACCCACGCGAAGCGGTGCGCGGCGCACACCTGGTCAGTACCGACGTCTGGACCTCCATGGGCCAGGAAGAGGAAACCGCCAAGCGCCTGGAGCTGTTCGCGCCACTGCAGGTCACCCGTGAACTGCTCGACCTGGCCGCCCCGGACGTACTGTTCATGCATTGCCTGCCTGCCCACCGCGGCGAGGAAATCAGCCTCGACCTGCTCGACGACTCGCGTTCGGTCGCCTGGGACCAGGCCGAAAACCGCCTGCATGCGCAAAAGGCCCTGCTGGAGTTCCTGGTCAAGCCAGCGTACCGCCCGGCATGAGCCATTCGCTGCTGCTGAACCTGCACGACCTGGCTTGTGGTTACCAGGACCAACGGGTCGTGCAGCACCTCAACCTGCACCTCAATGCCGGCGACATCGGCTGCCTGCTGGGTCCTTCGGGTTGTGGCAAGACCACCACGCTACGTGCCATCGCCGGTTTCGAGCCGGTCCATGCTGGCGAGATCCAACTCGCCGGCGAAGTCATCTCAAGGGCCGGTTTCACCCTGGCCCCGGAGAAACGCCGGATCGGCATGGTATTCCAGGACTACGCGCTGTTTCCGCACCTGAACGTCGCGCAGAACATCGCCTTCGGCATTCGCAAGCACCCGCAACTGGAACGGATCACCGACGAGTTGCTGGAGCTGGTGAACCTCAAGGGCCTCGGCCAGCGTTATCCCCACGAACTCTCCGGCGGCCAGCAGCAACGCGTGGCACTGGCCAGGGCCCTGGCGCCGGAGCCGCAGTTGCTGCTGCTCGACGAGCCCTTCTCCAACCTCGATGGCGAATTGCGGCGCAAGCTCAGCCACGAGGTCCGCGACATTCTCAAGCTGCGTGGCACCAGCGCGATCCTGGTCACCCATGACCAGGAAGAAGCCTTCGCGGTCAGCGATCATGTCGGGGTCTTCAAGGAAGGTCGCCTGGAGCAGTGGGATACGCCCTATAATCTCTACCACGAGCCGGCGACCCCATTTGTCGCCAGCTTTATCGGGCAGGGCTATTTCATTCGTGGGCAGCTGCAGACACCCGACTCGGTGCAGACCGAGCTGGGCGTGTTGCGTGGCAACCGCGCCTATGCCTGGCCGACAGGCGGTGCGGTCGACGTGCTGCTGCGCCCGGACGATATCGTGCCGGCACCGGACAGCCCACTGAAGGCACGCGTCACCAGCAAGACTTTCCTCGGTTCCTCGACCCTCTACCGCCTGCAACTGCCAAGTGGCAGCCAGCTGGAATCGGTCTTCCCCAGCCATGCCGACCACCGGCCGGGCGAGGAAGTCGGGATTAGCGTGGCTGCCGAACACCTGGTGCTGTTCCAGGCTTAGAGCACCTGCCGGCTCACCCCAGAGCCAGCCGTCCGCTGGCTACCAGGGTGGCGTGGCCGCCGATCTTCACCCGATCGCCCTCCAGTCGACAGAACAACTCACCGCCACGCGGCGAACACTGGTAGGCCGTCAAGCCGGTCTTGCCCAGGCGCCGGGCCCAGTAGGGAATCAGCGCACAATGGGTCGAACCGGTGACCGGATCTTCGTTGATCCCGATGGCCGGGGCAAAATAACGCGAGACAAAATCATGCCGTTCACCCGGCGCGGTGACGATCACTCCCGGCCAGGGTAGCCTGGCCACCGCCGCCCAATCGGGCGTGCAGTCACGCACCGCCTGCTCGGAGGCCAGCACCACGAACAGCTCGTTGGCGCCCAGCACATCGACCACCGGTGTACCCAGCGCCCGCTCGACCTCGAGGGTGACGCCAACTCCACTCGGCACCCGCACCGGGAAATCCAGCCACAACCGATCAGCCTCGCGACTGACACTCAGCGCACCGGACTTGCAGACGAACTCGAGCGTCTCCTGCTGTTCACCGTAGACCTCGAACAGCACGAAGGCACTGGCCAAGGTCGCATGGCCGCAAAGGGGCACTTCAGTGGTCGGGGTGAACCAGCGGATATGCCAGGCAGCGCCCTCGCGCACCAGGAAAGCGGTCTCCGCCAGATTGTGCTCCGCGGCGATTTTCTGCATCAACTCATCGGCCAGCCAGGCGTCGAGCCGATAGACCATCGCCGGGTTGCCACTGAAGGGCCGTTCGCTGAAGGCATCGACCTGGTGAAATTCAAGCTGCATGACGTCCTCTCTCCTTGTCCAAGAGCGCCAGTGTGCTCGTTCCCCAGTTTGCCGCCCAGTGACAGAACCGCTGAATTTACGCCATACAGACCCGTCAGGCGCGGCCGATGTCGGCGAACTTCGCCTGGGTGTGTTCCGCCAGCACCGCCGGTGCCAGCTCCACTTCCAGGCCACGGCGCCCGGCACTGACGAAGATCGTCGCGAACCCTTGCGCGCTCTGGTCGATGAAGGTGCGCAGGCGCTTCTTCTGCCCCAGCGGGCTGATGCCACCCAGCAGGTAGCCGGTCGCCCGCTGGGCGGCAGCCGGGTCGGCCATCTCGACCTTCTTCACCCCGGCGGCGTGGGCAAGAGCCTTCAGATCCAGACTTCCGACGACCGGTACCACCGCCACCAGCAATTCGGCCTTTTCACTGCTCGCCAGCAACGTCTTGAACACCTGGGCCGGCGCGAGCGCCAGCTTCTCCGCGGCCTCCAGGCCATAGGAAGCGGCTTTCGGATCATGTTCGTAACTGTGCACGTGGTGTTCGGCACGAACTTTTTTCAGCAAGTCCAAGGCAGGCGTCATGGTTATTCCTGGCAGACGGGTTGATAAGCGCGGATTTTAGGTCATCCCCGGATAAAAGGCTCTATCAGCGGCACGAAACCGTCTAGCTCAAGGTTCAAAAACGTCTACGAGCGACACCGCGCTAGCCGTATTCCTACAAACCAAAACACTTCATTCACTCAATCAATAGTCACATTGTGGATAATCGTTCACTTTCGACCTTTGACAGCAGTGTTTCTTGTCTATATTTTTTCGAATCTGAAGATCATAGTCCTAATCCAGCAGTACCCAGCGGTAAGTCGGCATCAGGGATGGGGATCCCCGAAAGCCGATGCAAGACCACGCCGGCCAGCGGGCCTGGCGCGACACAACAACAAAAATCGAGGTATCCAATGACTACCGCTTTGAAACAACCATCGCTATCGGGACAATGCATCGCCGAATTTCTCGGCACTGCGCTGCTGATTTTCTTCGGTACGGGCTGCGTTGCCGCGCTCAAGGTCGCGGGTGCCAGTTTTGGCCTGTGGGAGATCAGCATCATCTGGGGGGTCGGCGTGAGCATGGCGATCTACCTGACCGCCGGTGTTTCCGGTGCGCACCTCAACCCCGCCGTCAGCATTGCGCTGTGCCTGTTCGCCGACTTCGAAAAACGCAAACTGCCGTTCTACATCCTCGCCCAGGTCGCCGGTGCCTTCTGCGCCGCCGCGTTGGTTTACACGCTTTACAGCAACCTGTTCTTCGATTTCGAACAGGCGCATCACATGGTCCGTGGTTCGCAAGCCAGCCTGGAACTGGCATCGGTGTTCTCCACCTACCCGAATGCCGCACTGACCACCGCCCAGGCCTTCCTGGTCGAAGTGGTGATCACGGCCATCCTGATGGGTGTGATCATGTCTCTGACCGACGACAACAACGGCCTGCCCAACGGCCCGCTGGCCCCTCTGCTGATCGGTCTGCTGATCGCCGTGATCGGCAGTGCCATGGGCCCTCTGACCGGCTTCGCGATGAACCCGGCACGGGATTTCGGGCCCAAGCTGATGACCTTCGTTGCGGGCTGGGGTGAAATAGCCTTCACTGGCGGGCGCGACATTCCGTATTTCCTGATCCCGATCTTCGCACCGATTCTTGGCGCCAGCCTCGGCGCTGCACTGTATCGCGGGATGATCGCCCGCCATCTGCCCAGTACCACCGCCGTAGAGGAAGAGCCCGCGACCGCTGCCAAAAAGGTCCGCGCTTCCTGATTGACCGCACCATGCCAGACCCGGCGAGTCCCGTTTTCCCTGGACGGGCCCCCGCCGAAACATTTTTCCCTATACCAGTTCAAGGCAATCGAAAATGACCGACATTCAGAATAAGAACTACATCATTGCCCTCGATCAGGGTACGACCAGCTCCCGGGCAATCATCTTCGACCGCGACGCCAACGTGGTCTGCACCGCCCAGCGCGAATTCCAGCAACACTACCCACAAGCCGGCTGGGTCGAGCACGACCCAATGGAAATCTTCGCCACCCAGAGCGCGGTGATGGTCGAGGCCCTGGCACAAGCCGGCCTGCACCATGACCAGGTCGCGGCGATCGGTATCACCAACCAGCGCGAAACCACCGTGGTCTGGGACAAGACCACCGGCCGGCCGATCTACAACGCGATCGTCTGGCAATGCCGTCGCAGCACCGAGATCTGCCAGCAGCTCAAGCGCGACGGGCATGAAGAGTACATCCGTGAAACCACCGGCCTGGTCACCGACCCCTACTTCTCCGGCACCAAGCTGAAGTGGATTCTCGACAACGTCGAAGGCAGCCGCGAACGCGCGCGCAACGGCGAGCTGCTGTTCGGCACCGTCGACAGCTGGCTGATCTGGAAATTCACCGGCGGCAAGACCCACGTCACCGACTACACCAACGCCTCGCGCACCCTGCTCTTCAACATCCACACCCTGCAGTGGGATTCGAAGATGCTGGAAATCCTGGACATTCCCCGGGAAATGCTCCCGGAAGTGAAGTCGTCCTCGGAAATCTACGGTCGCACCAAGAGCGGCATCGCCATCGGCGGCATCGCCGGCGACCAGCAGGCCGCCCTGTTCGGCCAGATGTGCGTGGAACCGGGCCAGGCCAAGAACACCTACGGCACCGGCTGCTTCCTGCTGATGAACACCGGCACCAATGCGGTGAAGTCCAACCACGGCATGCTCACCACCATCGCCTGCGGCCCGCGCGGCGAAGTGGCCTATGCCCTGGAAGGCGCGGTGTTCAACGGTGGTTCCACCGTGCAGTGGCTGCGTGACGAGCTGAAAATCGTCAACGATGCCTACGACACCGAATACTTCGCCAACAAGGTCAAGGACAGCAACGGCGTCTACCTGGTGCCGGCCTTCACCGGCCTGGGCGCACCGTACTGGGACCCCTATGCCCGTGGCGCACTGTTCGGCCTGACCCGTGGCGTAAAGGTGGACCACATCATCCGTGCCGCGCTGGAATCGATCGCCTACCAGACCCGCGACGTGCTCGACGCCATGCAGCAGGACTCCGGCGAACGCCTCAAGGCCCTGCGCGTGGACGGTGGCGCCGTGGCCAACAACTTCCTGATGCAGTTCCAGGCCGACATCCTGGGCACCCAGGTCGAGCGCCCGCAAATGCGTGAGACCACCGCCCTCGGCGCCGCCTACCTGGCCGGCCTGGCCTGTGGTTTCTGGGGCAGCCTGGAAGAGCTGCGCGGCAAGGCGGTCATCGAGCGCGAGTTCGAACCGCAACTGGCCGAAGCCGAGAAGGAAAAACTCTACGGTGGCTGGAAAAAGGCCGTGAGCCGCACCCGTGACTGGGAACCGCACGAAGGCAGCAACTGAGACACATGAGCGGGGCTTGAAGGCCTTTTCGCGGGCAAGCCACGCTCCTACAGGTACGGCGTCGTACGCAACACGAACGTACAACACAATCCTGTAGGAGCGAGGCTTGCCCGCGAACCGCTTATCAGACGCCCCCGAACAATAGAGCCCACGCCAAACGACCGGCATCCGTCCGGTTTACGACCCGAGAATCGTTTCAGCGGCCCTGCAAGTGGCAGACCGGTTCTTCCTGCGGCATCATGGAGGAATTTGTACGGCAGCCCAAAGGACGCCCAATGAATCTGCCTCCCCGCCAGCAGCAAATCCTCGAACTGGTCCGCGAACGCGGCTACGTCAGCATCGAGGAAATGGCCCAGCTGTTCGTCGTGACCCCGCAAACCATCCGCCGCGACATCAACCAGTTGGCGGACTCCAACCTGTTGCGTCGCTACCACGGCGGAGCCGCCTACGACTCCAGCGTGGAAAACACCGCCTACGCCATGCGCGCCGACCAGATGCGCGACGAAAAACAGCGGATCGCCGAATCCATCGCCCGGCAGATCCCTGATCACGCCTCGCTGTTCATCAATATCGGCACCACCACCGAATCGATCGCACGCGCACTGCTCAATCACAATCACCTGAAGATCATCACCAACAACCTGCACGTGGCCTCGATCCTCAGCGCCAAGGACGACTTCGAGGTGCAACTGGCCGGCGGCAACGTCCGCCGCGACGGCGGCGTGGTGGGCCAGGCCAGCGTCGACTTCATCAATCAATTCAAGGTCGACTTCGCCCTGGTGGGCATCAGCGGCATCGACGAGGATGGCAGCCTGCTGGATTTCGACTACCAGGAAGTCCGGGTATCCCAGGCGATCATCGCCAATGCCCGCCAGGTCATCCTGGCCGCCGACTCGAGCAAGTTCGGACGCAACGCCATGGTACGCCTGGGACCGATCACCCTGATCGACTGCCTGGTGACCGACCAGGCACCGGTGCCGGCCCTGGCGCAGTTGCTCAACCAGCACAAGATCCGCCTGGACGTGGTCTGACCCGACTCCGGGGCCTCTCCATGGCCCCGCAGGAGCAGCGGTGCAGTGTCGCGACTGCCCGCCGCCACCCGCAGGGCCTTGCTCTCTCGCGCCCTGCAATGTTCGATAATTTTCCTTTCAGCCCATCCTGATGAATTTTTTCAATCGGGAGCCGGTGGCTGCGGGCGCGCTTATCGGCTAATATTTTCGAAAATGAACATAAATGTTCGAATTCAAATATAGCAACCGCCATGCGAGGCTCGCCGATGACTTCCACCACCTTGCCTGCACCACCCCTTGCCGAGATCTATGACATCGCCGTGATTGGCGGTGGCATCAATGGTGTCGGGATTGCCGCGGACGCAGCCGGTCGCGGCCTGTCGGTGTTCCTTTGCGAAAAGGATGATCTGGCCAGCCACACGTCGTCAGCCAGTAGCAAGCTGATCCATGGCGGCCTGCGCTACCTCGAACACTATGAGTTCCGCCTGGTACGTGAAGCCCTGGCCGAGCGTGAAGTGCTGCTGGCCAAGGCGCCGCACATCGTCAAGCCGATGCGTTTCGTCCTGCCGCATCGCCCGCACCTGCGCCCGGCCTGGATGATCCGCGCCGGCCTGTTCCTCTATGACCACCTGGGCAAACGCGAGAAACTCGCCGGTTCGCGCAGCCTCAAGTTCGGCGCCGATAGCGCACTCAAGGCAGAAATCTCCCGAGGCTTCGAATACTCCGACTGCTGGGTCGACGACGCCCGCCTGGTGGTACTCAATGCCATGGCCGCCCGGGAAAAGGGCGCGCATATCCACACCCGTACCCGTTGCACCAGCGCCCGTCGTACCAAGGGCTTGTGGCAACTGGAGATGGAGCGCGCCGATGGCGTGCGTTTCTCGATCCAGGCCAAGGCCCTGGTGAACGCGGCCGGCCCCTGGGTCGCCAAGTTCATCAAGGACGACCTGAAGCTGGATTCGCCCTACGGCATCCGCCTGATCCAGGGCAGCCACCTGATCGTGCCCCGACTGTACGAGGGTGAACACGCGCACATCCTGCAGAACGAGGACCAGCGTATCGTGTTCACCATTCCGTACCTGGAACGCTTCACGCTGATCGGCACCACCGACCGCGAGTACCAGGGCGACCCGGCCAAGGTGGCGATCACCGAGGCGGAAACCGATTACCTGCTCAAGGTGGTCAACGCGCACTTCAAGAAGCAGCTGGCCCGCAGCGATATCCTGCACAGCTACTCCGGTGTGCGCCCGCTGTGCAACGACGAGTCCGACAACCCGTCGGCGGTGACCCGCGACTACACCCTGGCGCTGTCGGCTACCGCCGGGGAGGCGCCGCTGTTGTCGGTGTTCGGCGGCAAGCTGACCACCTACCGCAAGCTGGCCGAATCGGCCATGGGCCAGCTGGCACCGTTCTTCACCCAGATGCGGCCGAGCTGGACCGCCAGCTCGACCCTGCCGGGCGGCGAAGACATGACCACGCCACAGGCCCTGGCCGAGGCAATCCGCAAGCGCTTGGACTGGGTACCAAGCGAAATCGCCCGGCGCTGGGCCAGCACCTACGGCAGCCGCACCTGGCGATTGCTGGAAGGCGTACAGACGCTGGCCGACCTCGGCGAACACCTCGGCGGCGGTCTCTACAGCCACGAAGTCGATTACCTGTGCCGCGAAGAATGGGCGACCAGCGCCCAGGACATCCTCTGGCGTCGCAGCAAGCTGGGGCTGTTCACCAGCCCTGAGCAACAACAGAACCTGCAAGGCTACCTCGACAAGCTCGAGCAGGCTCGCGGCAAGATCGAAGCGGCCTGACCCGGGGCGGCTGAGCACTTTTCCAACGGCGGGGACCGGTTTGCCGGCTCCCGCCCATCAGGCACCGCCGCCGCTGGGCAACTGCGCCCTCCCCCGACGCCCCCGCATCCTCCATTCGGTTTTCCGAACGACAACCCCGGCATCATTCGGCGAACCGGACGCCCAGCGCGCTCAAATTCGCCAAAATGAAATAAAAATCCCATATAAATCAATGGGAAGACTCAGCTCGCCAGGTATGGCACGAGTCCTGCTCTATACTCCACCACCGAATGCTCACTCAGCCCCCTGGGCCCCGCGAGCCGTTCGCAGTACCCGAGGGCCGAGTGAACGGCTCCATAAGAAAAACAATCTCGAGGAAATCATCCGATGCGCATCGTTCCCCATATCCTGGGCGCAGCAATCGCTGCCGCACTGATCAGCACTCCAGTTTCCGCTGCCGAACTGACCGGCACCCTGAAGAAGATCAAAGAGTCCGGGACCATCACCCTCGGGCATCGTGACAGTTCCATTCCGTTCTCCTACATCGCTGATGCATCCGGCAAGCCAGTGGGCTACTCCCACGACATCCAGCTGGCCATCGTCGAAGGCATCAAGAAAGACCTGAACCTGCCTGACCTGAAGGTCAAGTACAACCTGGTCACCTCCCAGACCCGTATCCCGCTGGTACAGAACGGCACCGTCGACGTCGAGTGTGGCTCCACCACCAACAACGCCGAGCGCGCCCAGCAGGTCGACTTCTCGGTCGGCATCTTCGAAATCGGTACCCGCCTGCTGTCGAAGAAGGATTCGACCTACAAGGACTTCGCCGACCTCAAGGGCAAGAACGTGGTGACCACCGCTGGCACCACCTCCGAGCGCATCCTCAAGGCGATGAACGCCGACAAGCAGATGGGCATGAACGTGATCTCCGCCAAGGACCACGGCGAGTCCTTCCAGATGCTCGAAGGCGGCCGTGCCGTCGCGTTCATGATGGACGACGCACTGCTGGCCGGCGAAATGGCCAAGGCCAAGAAACCGACCGACTGGGCCGTGACCGGTACGCCACAGTCCTACGAGATCTATGGCTGCATGGTCCGCAAGGACGACCCGGCCTTCAAAAAAGCCGTGGATGACGCCATCGTCGGCCTCTACAAGTCCGGCGAGATCAACAAGATCTACGACAAGTGGTTCACCCAGCCGATCCCGCCAAAAGGCCTGAACCTGAACTTCCCGATGAGCAAGGAGCTCAAGGCCCTGATCGAGAATCCGAACGACAAGCCAGCGCCTGACGCAAAGATCTGAGTCACGGCTAACCTTACTTCCCAGGGCCGCCAACGCGGTCCGGGAAGTCTGTTGAACACCTGCTGTACTGGCTTCTTCTGAATTGCATTGGAACAACACTCGGACCGCGAGCGGTACCGGTGTGCCCGACAGACACTGCCGGGCGGGGCGGAGTCCCGGGAAGCACGTGCTCGTACATCGATCGACCTGAGGGGAGACCCGAATGAATTACAACTGGGATTGGGGCGTGTTCTTCAAGACCACCGGCGTTGGCAGCGAGACCTATCTCGACTGGTTCATCGCCGGGCTGGGCTGGACCATCGCGATCTCCATCGTGGGCTGGATCATTGCATTGACCCTGGGTTCCATACTCGGCGTGATGCGCACCGTGCCCAACCGCCTGGTCGCCGGCATCGCGACCTGCTACGTGGAACTGTTCCGCAACGTCCCGCTGCTGGTGCAACTGTTCATCTGGTACTTCCTGGTACCCGACCTGCTGCCGCAGAACCTGCAGGACTGGTTCAAGCAGGACCTGAACCCAACCACCTCGGCCTACATCAGCGTGGTCATCTGCCTCGGCCTGTTCACCGCCGCCCGCGTCTGCGAGCAGGTACGCACCGGTATCCAGGCACTGCCCCGCGGCCAGGAATCGGCCGCCCGCGCCATGGGCTTCAAGCTGCCGCAGATCTACTGGAACGTGCTGCTGCCCCAGGCCTACCGGATCATCATTCCGCCGCTGACCTCGGAATTCCTGAACATCTTCAAGAACTCCTCCGTCGCCTCGCTGATCGGCCTGATGGAACTGCTCGCGCAGACCAAGCAGACCGCCGAGTTCTCCGCCAACCTGTTCGAAGCCTTCACCCTGGCGACGCTGATCTATTTCACCCTGAACATGAGCCTGATGCTGCTCATGCGCCTGGTCGAGAAGAAAGTCTCGGTGCCCGGCCTGATCTCCGTAGGGGGTAAATGATGGAATTCGATTTCAGCGACATCGTCCCGGCCATTCCCGGCCTGTGGAACGGCATGCTGATGACCCTGCAACTGATGGCCCTTGGCGTCGTCGGCGGGATCATCATCGGCACCGTCCTGGCCCTGATGCGCCTGTCCCACAACAAGCTGCTGTCGAGCATCGCCGGCGCCTACGTCAACTATTTCCGCTCGATTCCGCTGCTGCTGGTGATCACCTGGTTCTACCTGGCGGTCCCGTTCGTGCTGCGCTGGATCACCGGCGAAGACACGCCGATCGGCGCGTTCACCTCCTGCATCATCGCCTTCATGATGTTCGAGGCAGCGTACTTCTGTGAAATCGTCCGGGCCGGCGTGCAATCGATCCCCAAGGGCCAGATGGGTGCCGCCCAGGCGCTGGGCATGGGCTACGGCCAGACCATGCGTCTGATCATCCTGCCGCAGGCGTTCCGCAAGATGACCCCGCTGCTGCTGCAGCAAAGCATCATCCTGTTCCAGGACACCTCGCTGGTCTATACCGTGGGCCTGGTGGATTTCCTCAACTCCGCGCGCTCGAGCGGTGACATCGTCGGGCGCTCCAACGAGTTCCTGATCTTCGCCGGCCTGATCTACTTCATCATCAGCTTTGCCGCCTCGCAGCTGGTCAAGCGTCTGCAAAAAAGGTTTGCCATATGATCTCTATCAAGAACGTCAACAAGTGGTATGGCGACTTCCAGGTGCTGACCGATTGCAGCACCGAAGTCAAAAAGGGTGAAGTGGTGGTGGTCTGCGGCCCCTCGGGTTCGGGCAAGTCGACCCTGATCAAGTGCGTCAACGCCCTGGAACCGTTCCAGAAGGGCGACATCGTCGTCGATGGCACCTCGATCGCCGATCCGAAGACCGACCTGCCGAAACTGCGCTCGCGGGTGGGCATGGTGTTCCAGCACTTCGAACTGTTCCCGCACCTGACCATCACCGAAAACCTGACCATCGCGCAGATCAAGGTGCTGGGACGCAGCAAGGAAGAGGCGACCAAGAAAGGCCTGCAACTGCTCGACCGCGTCGGCCTGTCGGCCCATGCGCACAAGCACCCCGGCCAACTCTCCGGTGGCCAGCAGCAGCGCGTGGCGATCGCCCGGGCACTGGCGATGGACCCGATCGTCATGCTGTTCGACGAACCGACCTCGGCCCTCGACCCGGAAATGGTCAACGAAGTGCTCGACGTGATGGTCCAGCTGGCCCAGGAAGGCATGACCATGATGTGCGTGACCCACGAGATGGGCTTCGCCCGCAAGGTCGCCAGCCGCGTGATCTTCATGGACCAGGGCAAGATCATCGAGGACTGCAACAAGGAAGAGTTCTTCGGCGATATCAACGCCCGCTCCGACCGTGCACAGCACTTCCTCGAGAAGATCCTGCAGCACTGAGGCCCTGCTTCCTGCAGGAGCTGGATCGCGGGAGCAGGATGTGTGGGAGCAAGGCTGTGGGAGCAGGATTCACCGATGCGTCGGACCGCCGCGAAGGCGTCCTTGAAACCGCCAAAAGCTTCGCGGATAAATCCGGCTCCCACAGTCCCGCGCCCACAGGATCCGGCTCCCACGGTTTGCGATATGAGTCAAAGGCCGTTGGTTCCCACAACCCAATCAGCCCCAATGCGATCTGGTTGACCCAAGGCATCTGTGATGAAATGCGACCCCAATCTCTATCGTGCGACGCCGCCATCACTCGCCGTGAAACCCCGCCTGATCCGTCATCTCTTCCTGCCGCCGCTGATCATCCTGCTGATGATCGGCCTCGGCTATGCCGGCTACCGTATCAGCGAGCACTACGGCATCCGCACCCTCAGCGAAAACGGCGAGCGGGCGCTGGAGCTGCATGCGCGCACCGTCGAAAGCGAACTCAGCAAGTACACCTACCTGCCCAGCCTGCTGGAGCTTGAATCCAGCGTCTCGGATCTGCTGCGCGAGCCCGACGCCGGCCACCGCCAGACCGTCAACGAATACCTTGAGGGCCTCAACCGCCGCAGCCGCAGCCGGGCGATCTACGTGCTCGACACCACGGGCCGCGTGCTGGCCACCAGCAACTGGCGCGACAGCGACAGCTACCTGGGCGAGGACCTGTCGTTCCGCGCCTATTTCCAGGATGCCGTACGCGGCCAGCCCGGACGCTTCTACGGTATCGGCAGCACCCTCGGCGAGCCCGGCTACTACCTGGCCCACGGCCTGGAAGAGCAAGGCAAGATCATCGGCGTGGCAGTGATCAAGGTCCGTCTCGAAGCGCTGGAGGAACGCTGGCAGCGCGCCCGCCTGGAAGCCTTCGTCAGCGACGAGAACGGCATCATCATTCTCTCCAGTGACCCGAGCCGGCGCCTCAAGTCGGTCCGCCCGCTGACACCGGAGATCAAGGATCGCCTGGCGCGCAGCCTGCAATACTACTGGTGGCCGCTCAACGAACTGCAGCCGCTGGCCCGTGAGCGCCTCGGCGACGGCGTCGAGACCCTGACCTTCCCGGCCAACACGGAACTGGTCAAGGACGGCGACAACGTCAGCTACCTGGCCCAGACCCGACGACTGGCCGACACCCCGTGGGACTTCACCCTGCTCACTCCGCTGCAGGACCTGCGGCGCGAAGCCGCCAACCAGGGCATCCTGGTCGCGGTGGCCTTTGCCCTGGTGGCGTTTCTGCTGATCGCCTGGAACGAGCGACGCAAGGTGCTCGCCACCCGCCTGGCGGCACGCGAGGCCCTGCAGGAAGCCAACAGCCAGCTGGAGCGGCGCATCACCGAACGCACCACCGACCTGCGCGCCAGCAACGACCGGCTCAAGGACCAGATCCGCGAACGACGCCAGGCCGAGGAAACCCTGCGCCGGGCCCAGGACGAACTGGTCCAGGCTGGCAAGCTGGCCGCCATCGGCCAGATGTCCACCAGCATCGCCCACGAGCTGAACCAACCGCTGGCGGCCCTGCGCACCCTGTCCGGCAACACCATTCGGTTTCTCGAACGCGGCGAGCTGGAAGTCGCCAGCACCAATCTGCGGACCATCAACGACCTGATCGACCGCATGGGCCGCATCACCGCCAGCCTGCGGGCCTTCGCCCGCCGTGGCGACGACCAGGGCGAAGCCAACCTGGGCAAGTCGATCGATGCCGCCCTGCAGGTGCTGGGCAACCGTATCGAGGCCATGCACCTGGAAATTCATCGCGACCACGACGACGTCCAGCTGGCGATCGACCCGACCCGCCTGGAGCAGATCCTGGTCAACCTGTTCGGCAATGCTCTCGACGCCATGCAGGCCCAGCCGCTGCCGGAGCTCTGGCTGGAAGGCGATTTCGCCGACGGCAAGTATCGCCTGCAGGTACGCGACAACGGCCACGGTATCGGGCTGGAAGCACGCAAGCACCTGTTCGAGCCCTTCTTCACCACCAAGCCCGGCGCCCAGGGCCTGGGCCTGGGCCTGACGCTCTCGGCGAGCCTGGCGGCAGCCGCCGGCGGCAACCTGGGCGTGGAACACCCGAGCAGCGGCGGCACCGCCTTCGTCCTCCATTTACCGCGGGTCAACCCTGCCAAGATCGAACCGATATGAACAACGACCTGACCGTCCTGATCGTCGAGGACGATCCCCATGTGCTGCTCGGCTGCCAGCAGGCGCTGTCCCTGGAGGACATTCCCTGTGAAGGCGTCTCCAGTGCCGAGGCGGCCCTGGAGCGGATCGGCGACAACTTCCCCGGTATCGTCATCAGCGACATCCGCCTGCCCGGCATCGATGGCCTGGAACTGCTGACCCGCCTCAAGGCTCGTGACCGCAGCCTGCCGGTGGTGTTGATCACCGGCCATGGCGACATCTCCATGGCCGTCGAGGCCATGCGCAACGGCGCCTACGACTTCATGGAAAAACCCTTCTCCCCCGAACGCCTGGTCGAGGTCGCGCGCCGCGCCCTGGAACAACGCGGCCTGTCGCGGGAAGTCTGGTCGTTGCGCCGGCAACTGGCCGAGCGCGACAGCCTGGAGGGGCGGATCATCGGTCGCTCGCCAGCCATGCAGAACCTGCGGGAACTGATCGCCAACGTCGCCGACACCTCGGCCAACGTGTTGATCGAGGGCGAGACCGGTACCGGCAAGGAACTGGTCGCCCGCTGCCTGCATGACTTCAGCCGGCGCCAGTCGCAACAGTTCGTCGCCCTGAACTGCGGTGGCCTGCCGGAAAACCTTTTCGAGAGCGAGATCTTCGGCCACGAGGCCAATGCCTTCACCGGGGCCGGCAAGCGTCGGATCGGCAAGATCGAGCACGCCCATGGCGGCACACTGTTTCTCGACGAAGTGGAAAGCATGCCGATCCCGCTGCAGATCAAGCTGCTACGGGTCCTGCAGGAACGCACCCTGGAACGCCTGGGCTCGAACCAGAGCGTCGCGGTGGACTGCCGGGTGATCGCCGCGACCAAGTCCGACCTTGACGAGCTGGGCAAGGCCGGCGAGTTCCGCAGCGACCTCTACTACCGCCTGAACGTGGTGACATTGGAGCTGCCGCCCCTGCGCGAGCGACGGGAAGACATCCTGCAACTGTTCGAACACTTCCTGCAGCAATCGTCGCTGCGCTTCGATCGCGCCGCGCCGGAACTCGACAACCAGACCCTGTCGAGCCTGATGAGTCACGACTGGCCGGGTAACGTACGCGAGTTGCGCAACGTTGCCGAACGCTTCGCCCTCGGCCTGCCAGCCTTCAAGAAAACCGGTAACCAGAGCGCCAGTGGCCTGGGCTTCGCCGAAGCGGTCGAAGCCTTCGAACGCAACCTGCTCAACGACGCCCTGCAGCGCAGTGGCGGCAACCTGACCCAGGCCAGCCAGGAACTGGGCATGGCCAAGACCACCCTGTTCGACAAAGTGAAAAAATACGGTTTGAGCCACTGATATGGACCTGATCCTCAAGGCAGCCCTCGGCGCGGTGGTGGTACTGCTGCTCGCCGCCCTGTCGAAGACCCGCAACTACTACATCGCGGGGCTCGTCCCGCTGTTCCCGACCTTCGCCCTGATCGCCCACTACATCGTCGGCAAGGGCCGTTCGGTGGAAGACCTCAAGACCACCATCGTCTTCGGCATGTGGTCGATCATCCCGTACTTCATCTACCTGGCCGTGCTCTACGTGATGCTCGACCGGCTGCGCCTGGAGCTGTCCCTGGCGGTGGCGGTCCTGGCCTGGCTGATCGCCGCGACCGTGCTGGTCAGCCTGTGGCTGCGCCTGCACGGCTGATTCGCGAAGGCCCGAAACATCGCGAAATCCGTCGCCCACAAGCTATCGCCATGACCACAAAACCGTGGGAGACGGCCGGGCGGCGCTTCGCTTGCTGGCGATAGCGGTCGGCCAGGCGCTAATGAACTCGCTGGATGGCCGTCTTCGGCGGATCGCCAGCAAGCGGGCTCCTACAAGAGCGCTGCCAGGCCAGCCAGCTAGCTGGCCCGTCCTTTGCATTTCCCCGCCAAAGCCCGAACGGCCTGCCCTCCAGCCAGGGCGGGTCATCCGATGCACGGGCACTGCCAGGGAAACCCCGACGTTTTGAACATTTTAGATCTCGACCACAGCCTCACGGCCCAGGCGCCGATCCAGAACCTGCTCGACAGCGGGCGCGCCAAGCGCCTGGACCTGCTCGACCTCGGCCCGAAACTGCGCCTGTGGACCACCGAACGCCAGTACCGCCGCTTCACCGAACGCCTGCGCCAGCTCGTCGCGCCGACAGCCGGCAAGCCGCAGATCATCTTCGTCGGCTCCGGCGACTACCATCACCTGACCCCAGCGTTCCTCGGCAACCTGCCAGAACCGGTCAGCCTGATCCACTTCGACAACCATCCCGACTGGGTGCACCTGGCGCCACGCCGGCACTGCGGCTCGTGGGTCAACCGTGCGCTGAAGCTGCCGAACATCGAGCGAATCATCACCCTCGGCCCCTGCAGCGAAGACCTCGACACCCCGCAACTGCGCGGTGGCAACCTCGGCGCCCTGCGCCGTGGCGACCTCCAGCTGTTTCCCTGGCAGCACGCGCCGTCCAAGGTCTGGGGACGAATCGGCGATGGCGCCGGCCACCAGCAGCAGGAAAACCACCTGCACTGGCGCAACCTGGCCGATGAACACTGGCCGGACTTCCTTGAGCAACTGATCCAGGGCCTGCCCACCGAGGCGATCTGGATCACCATCGACAAGGACGTTCTGGCCAGCGAGGATGCCGCCACCAACTGGGACCAGGGCGGCATGCGCCTGACCCACCTGCTCGACGCCCTCCGCGCCCTGGCCGCGCGCAAGCGCGTGCTGGGCATCGATATCTGCGGCGAATTCGCCAAACCGGCCTTCAGCAACGCCTTCAAGCGCTGGGAAGCCAAGTCCGATCAACCGCCGGCCGAACGCTGGAGCGCTGCCGACCTGCAACGCAACGCGGCCACCAACCAGGCGTTGATCTCGCTGTTCGAGGAGCTGTTTCCGTGACCCTGACCGTTGTTTTGCTGGTGGCCTTCTCCATTGTCCTGGACGTGGTCGGCCAACTCTGTTTCAAGATCGGCCTGGACCGCCTGCCGGAACTCGAAGGCGGCTTTCGCCTGAACGCCTTCTGGGGCCAGGTGTTCAACGCGCCGCTGCTGTGGTGCGGGATCGGCGCCTATGCCGTGGAATTCCTGGTCTGGCTCGAAGCCCTGTCGCGGGCGCCCTTGAGCCTGCTGTTCCCGGCCGCCGCGCTAGGGTACTGCGGGGTGGTGCTGGCCGGCAAGGTGGTGCTGGGGGAAACCGTCAGCCGTCGCCGCTGGATGGGCACCCTGGTAATCACCCTGGGCGTCATGCTGGTCGCCATCGCTGGCAGTTGAGAATCGAGGGAACCTATTCATGAGCAATGCCAAACACATCGACTGGCTTCACGGCCGCCTCGGCACCATCGTCCTCTGGGCCCTGCTGATCCTCTTCGAAAGCGCCGGACAGATAGCTACCAAGGTCGGCGGCGACCAACTGGGCCAGGTGGATTTCAACCTGCAATGGCTGACCGCGGTGCTGGTCAACCCGGGCGTCTGGGTGGCGATCGCCTGCTATATCGGCGCATTTTTCGTGTGGATGCTGATCCTGCGGCGTAGCAGCCTGTCTCTCGCATTTCCGTTGAGTTCGCTGGTGTTCATCGCGGTGCTGCTCGGGTCATGGCTGGGGCTGGGTGAACAGATCAGCCTGCTGCACTGGCTTGGCGTGCTGGTGATCATCGGCGGGATCGCCCTGCTCGCCGAGGGCGAGGAAAACTGAGGTGTGGCGAGGGGGCTTGCCCCCGAAGAGAACCGACATGTGGTGAAGGGCTTGCCCCCGAAGAGAAGCGACATGTGGCGAGGGGGCTTGCCCCCGTTCGGCTGCGAAGCAGTCGTAGATCGCATGACGCGGGCTGTCTGACGGACTGGATTGCCAGGTTTTGGGGCCGCTTCGCGGCCCAACGGGGGCAAGCCCCCTCACCACAGGAACTGGTCGGCCCCACAGGAACAGATCCCACAAGATCGGACGAAGAGAACCGACATGTGGTGAAAGGCTTGCCCCCGAAGAGAACCGACATGTGGCGAGGGGGCTTGCCCCCGTTCGGCTGCGAAGCAGTCGTAGATCGCCTGATGCGCACTGTCTGACGGACTGGATTGCCAGGTTTTGGGGCCGCTTCGCGGCCCAACGGGGGCAAGCCCCCTCACCACAGGAACTGGTCGGCCCCACAGGAACAGATCCCACAAGATCGGACGAAGAGAACCGACATGTGGTGAAAGGCTTGCCCCCGAAGAGAACCGACATGTGGTGAAAGGCTTGTCCCCGAAGAGAACCGATATGTGATGAAGGGCTTGCCCCCGAAGAGAACCGGGATGTGGCGAGGGGGCTTGCCCCCGTTCGGCTGCGAAGCAGTCGTAGATCGCCTGATGCGGGCTGTCTGACGGACTGGATTGCCAGGTTTTGGGGCCGCTTCGCGGCCCAACGGGGGCAAGCCCCCTCACCACAGGAACTGGTCGGCCCCACAGGAACAGGTCCCACAGGATCGGACGAAGAGAACCGACATGTGGTGAAAGGCTTGCCCCCGAAGAGAACCGACATGTGGCGAGGGGGCTTGCCCCCGTTCGGCTGCGAAGCAGTCGTAGATCGCCTGATGCGCACTGTCTGACGGACTGGATTGCCAGGTTTTGGGGCCGCTTCGCGGCCCAACGGGGGCAAGCCCCCTCGCCACAGGAACTGGTCGGCCCCACAGGAACAGGTCCCACAGGGTCGGGCCTGAAAGACTACCTGTCGTGCTTCAGCAGAAAGCCCAGGCCATGGGACACCGGAATCACCTTGACCCCCGCCTCACGCTGCTGTTCCCGGATCTGCGCATGGAACGCCTTGACCTTGGTCCAGTGCATCTTCGGCCGATAGTGATGCTCGGCGTGGTAGCCGTTGTTCATCCAGATCACGTTATAAAGCTTGCTGTAGGAACTCACGCCCCAGGCGATCGGCAGGTCCGGGTTGCCGCCCAGGTGCTCGTAGTAGCCATTGAGCGAAGACAGTGATTGCCCCAGGTACCAGAACGGCAGCAGCACCAGCACGGCGTGCCAGTCGTAGGCTGCCAACGCCAGGTAGAAGGCCACGGTCAGGTAGATCTCGACCTTGACCCAGCGCGCATCCGCCGGATGCTTGCGCTTCATTTCCTCGTAGAAGGCCTTGGGGTCGTCGCGGAAGAAACTCAGGAAGGTGTAGGCCCAGACGTTATCCGGCTGCCCGTTCTTGCCATGCAGGTAGATCGACAGCGGATCGATGGTGGTCCCGTCCTCGCGCGGCAGGTCGGAGTTGCCGCGATGGTGGCGGTTGTGGATATCGCGGTACAGGGTCTGGGAGAAGCCGATGGTCAGCGACAGCAGCAGGTCGAAGCCGCGGTTCATCCAGTGCGGGGTGAAATAGGGGTTGTGGATCTGGTTGTGCGAGATGCTGTTGATGCTCCACGACAGGCTGACCGCATACAGCAGCGCCGTCGGGATGATCAGCCACCAGGAGTGCTCGTGAAAACCCAGCACCAGCCAGAGTACGAAGGAGAAATGCGCCAACGCCATGGCAATGGGCACCAGGTCCCAGAGCGAATAGGCCAACAGGCGATAAGCAGGACGAGCCATCTGAAAATTCCCGGACAGTGATTACCGGGCCGTCTATTGCAAACGGCAGACCAGTTTTGCCGATGCCGGAAAAACTGGCCGGACGCGGACCGGTCCATGGCCCCGGCCCGCGTCCGGCCAGTTTGTCAGAACTTGTAGCTGATCGCGGTCTGGACCTCGCCCTGGCTCTTGTCACCGCGCTCCCTGACGATGCTGCTGTCGGCGGCGTTACCGACCAGGCGAATCCAGCTGGCGCTGGTCATCAGCGACCAGTTGCCGCCCAGCGGGATCGCGAAGTTCTGGGTCAGGGTGAAGTTCTGCATGCCCCCGCCCGGCTTGTACTGCCCGATCCCCGAGGCCTGGGCCTCCTCGGCAGTGACGCCGAAGAAGGTCCGGGTCTGCCGGGCATCGGCGAAATGCGCGCTCAGGTTGCTGCTGCCGATGATGCCCATGCCCAGCGGATAGCCCAGCTCGCCACCGACCTTGCCGAGCAGGCCGCCCTGGCCGTTGCCACCGCCGACCGCACTGCCGAGCTGTACGAAGACCCGCCAGAAGTCGGCCGGCGAGTACTGCACGTAGCCGCCGATCTCGCCCATGTCCGGGACATTGCGCAGGCCACGCAGGTCACCGTCGGAGTTGCGCCCCGGCAGGTAGTTGATGAACGGGCCGGCAGTGAAACCATTGTCCTTGAAGGCATCCCAGGTCAGGCCATCGTCGCCGCTGAGGCTGACGTCCCCCCAATCCAGGTCAAGGTAGGGCACCGGCACGGTGTCATAACGACTGCCCGACGGATCGTGTGGCTGGTAGCCGATGCCCAGCCCGACCTGCCCGGTGAGCCCCTCCTCGGCCAGCGCACCGCTGCTCCAGCCGCCCAGGGCCAGCAGAGCGGCGAGCAGCAATGTGGGGGTAGACCTGGCCATGAATCGTTTCCTCGTTCTGAACATGCGCGCATCAATCACCAGAGCACTGATTGTAGGCAAGCACTGATGTTGTTTGTAGCAAGCTACAAATTTTGTAGCTCATTGTATCGCCTTTCACACAATCCTCGGCAAAACCCCGCAGATACAGGGGGCCGCGCCAGTTGGCACGCTCCATGCTCAAGAGCCCGACATGCGCAAGGTGCGCTCTTATTCAACAGGTAACTGCAGATGATGCACTGGCATATCGTGTGTGACTTCGACGGGACCATTTCCCGCACCGACGCGATCGACAACATCCTGGAACGCTTCGCCGACCCGAGCTGGGAAGCGATCGAGCAGGAGTGGCTGGACGGTCACATCGGTTCGCGTGAATGCCTCAGCCGCCAACTGGCCCTGGTCAAGGCAACACCGGCCGAATTGCTGGCCTACTTCGACACCATCGATATCGACCCGGCCTTCCCCGACTTCGTCGACCATGTGATGAGCCTGGGCGCGACCATCGAAGTGGTCAGCGACGGCATCGAGCAAGGCATCGCACGGATTCTGTCACGCAACTACGTGACCCTGCTACCGATCCTCGCCAACCGCCTGCGCCAGGTCGACCAGAACAGCTGGCGCATCGACTTCCCGTATGCCAGCGACGCCTGCCGCGCCGCCTCCGGCAACTGCAAGTGCAAGTCCACGCCCAAGGGCAAGCGCGTGCTGGTGATCGGTGACGGCCAATCGGACATGTGCGTGGCCGGCACCGCCGACTTCGTGTTCGCCAAGGGCCGCCTGGCCGAGCACTGCGAGCGCAACGGCATCCCGTATGCACGTTTCGACTCGTTCTCCGAACTTCCGGCATTGCTGGCCCTGCTGCCAAGCAGCGAAGCCGCCAACGCCACCACTTTCGCGCTCGACAGCGCCGAAAACTCTTCACAAACTCAGGAACTCTTCCACCATGTCTGAGATTCGCATCGCTACCGCCGAAGACCAGGTGCTTCTGGATAAAGAAGCCAAGTACTGCTCCTACGGCGATACCGTCCACTACATCGAGCCACCACGCATTTTCAGCCGCTGCGAAGGCTCCTACGTCTGGGACACCGAAGACCAGGCCTACCTCGACCTGCAGATGTGGTACTCGGCCGTGAACTTCGGCTACGCCAACCCACGCCTGAACAACGCCCTGAAGCAGCAGATCGATACCCTGCCGCAGATCGCCAGCCAGTACCTGCACAAGGGCAAGATCGAGCTGTCGGAAATGATCGCGGTCGACGCCAAGAAGAAATTCGGCCTCGACGGTCGCGTGCACTTCAACGTCGGCGGTTCGCAGTCGGTCGAAGACTCCCTGAAAGTCGTGCGTAACGCCAGCAATGGCAAGAGCCTGATGTTCGCCTTCGAAGGCGGCTACCACGGCCGTACCCTGGGCGCGTCCTCGATCACCTCGAGCTACCGCTACCGTCGTCGCTACGGCCACTTCGGCGAGCGCGCGCAGTTCATTCCGTTCCCGTACCACTTCCGTGGCCCGAAAGGCATGACCAAGGAAGAATACGGCAGCGAGTGCGTCAAGCAGTTCGCCCGCCTGTTCGAAACCGAATACAACGGTGTGTGGGACCCTAAAGTCGGCGCCAGCGAATACGCCGCGTTCTACGCCGAGCCGATCCAGGGCACCGGTGGCTACGTGATCCCGCCGATGAACTTCTACCGCGAGCTGAAGCAGGTCCTCGACCAGCACGGCATCCTGCTGGTGGTCGACGAAATCCAGATGGGCTTCTACCGTACCGGCAAGCTGTGGTCGATCGAGCACTTCGACGTGCAGCCGGACGTGATCGTCTTCGGCAAGGCGCTGACCAACGGCCTGAACCCACTGGGCGGTATCTGGGCTCGTGAAGAGCTGATCAACCCGACCGTGTTCCCGCCAGGATCGACCCACTCCACCTTCGCCTCCAACCCACTGGGTACGGCGGTAGGCCTGGAAATGTTCAAGATGACCAGCGAAATCGACTACGGTGCGATGGTCATGGCCAAGGGCAAGTACTTCCTCGAAGGCCTGCAGGACCTGCAGAAGCGCTTCCCGATCATCGGCGACGTCGACGGCCTGGGCCTGGCCCTGCGCTGCGAAATCTGCGGTCCGGACGGTTTCACCCCGGACAAGGCCACCCTGGACTTCATGGTCGAGGAAGGCATGAAGGGCGACATGATCGTCGACGGCCGCAAGCTGGGCCTGGTGCTGGACGTGGGCGGTTACTACAAGAACGTGATCACCCTGGCGCCTTCGCTGGAAATCACCTACGAAGAAATCGACCTGGGTCTCAAGCTGCTCGAGCAGCTGCTGAACCGGGCCATGAAGCGGTGAACATGGCAACGATCGATCTGGGCGAAGGCGATGCCGGCTTCGTCCTCGGCGACGGTCCGGTCGGGGTCTTGCTGATCCACGGCCTGACCGGCACGCCGACGGAGCTGCGCAAGGTTGCCCAGGGTCTGGCCAAGGACGGTACGTGCACCGTGTACGTACCGACCTTGCCCGGTCATTGCGGTGGCAATGCCGACCTGCAGGCGACCGGCTGGCAGGACTGGTACGAAGGCGTACGCAAGACCTTCGTCGGCGTGAAGCAGCATCACGAGCAGGTGTTCGTCGGCGGCCTGTCCATGGGCGCGGTCATGTCCATGTACGTGGCCTCCGAGTTCCCCGGCCAGGTCGCCGGGTTGTTGATGTACTCGACGACCCTGCGCTATGACGGCTGGAGCATCAACAAGCTGGCGTTCCTGACGCCGCTGCTGATGAAGATTCCGTTCGGCGTGCATATCTGTCGGTTCGAAGAGAAGCCGCCGTACGGCATCAAGAACGAGCGCCTGCGAGCGATCGTCGAGCGCCAGATGAAGGCCGGCCAGAGCAGCGATGCCGGGCTTCTGACCATGGAAGGCATCACGGTGCGCGAGCTGCACCGGATGAATGCCGTGGTCATGCGCCGCATGCCGTCGATCAAGACCCCGGCGCTGGTGATCCACTCCGTCGAGGACGACATCACCAGCCCGTGGAACGCCAACTATGTCGAGAAGCACCTGGGTGGCCCGGTCACCAAGGTGATGCTCGACAACTGCTACCACATGATCACCGTCGACCTGCAGTACCGCGAAGTGATCGAGTTGAGTGCCGATTTCATCGAGCGCCTGAGTGGCGTCGCGAGCGTACGCGAAGACTACCGGCAACTGGCCTAAGGACAGACCACGTGATTACCGCCCAAGCCTTCTCCAGCATCGAGGCGATTGACAGCGCAGCCTGGAACGACTGTTTCCCGGGTGCGCTGGAAAATTGGGAGTATTACCTGGCCGTGGAAAAGGCCGGCATCGACGACTTCGAATGGCGCTACCTGGCGCTGTTCGAAGACGACCGCCTGCTGGCCGTTGCGCCTGCCTTCATCACCCGCTACAAGCTCGACACCACGGTGCAGGGCGTGGCCAAGCGCGTGACCGGCTGGGTCAACCGGGTGATTCCGGGCCTGCTGGAACTGGGCCTCTACGCCATCGGCTCGCCGGTAGCGGAGCAGTGCCATGCCGGGATCGCCAGCCATGTGCCCGCGCAGCGCCGCCAGGCCCTGCTCGAGCGCCTGCTGCTGCTGGCCCGGGAAGACGCTGCCAGCCTGAAAATCAGCCTCACGGCGGTCAAGGACGCCCCCAGTGCCGACAACGACTGGAACACCGGCTGCAAGGCGGCCGGCTTCCAGCAGTTGCCGAGCCTGCCGGGCTCGACGCTGCCGGTTCCATTCGGCTCGATCGACGCCTACCTCGGCTCCCTGGGCAAATCCACCCGCAAGGACCTGCGGCGCAAGCTGCGCGCGCCCGGCCCGCGGATCGAGTGGCGACGCAACATCGACGATGTACTGCCACAGGTCATGCGCCTGTACGAGTCGACCCTGGCTCGCAGCGAAACCCAGTTCGAACGCCTGCCGGCCGATTATTTCACCGGCGTGCTGCAGCACCTGGAGGAACGCGCCGCCTGCGTCCTCTACTGGATCGACGAGCGGCTGGTCGCGTTCAACCTGATTCTGCTGGACAAGGAACGGCTGATCGATAAATTTTTCGGTCACGACCTGAACGAAACCCGTCAACACAACCTCTATTTCCGCAGCTGGCTGGCCAATGTCGAGTACTGTATCGAGCAGGGGATCGCCCTGTACGAGTGCGGGCAGGCCGGCTATGCGAGCAAGATCCGCCTGGGCTGCACCTTCCAGGGCAACAACCTGTTCTTTCACCATCGAAACTGGCTGGTCAACAACGTCCTGAAACTGGTCAAGTTGGTTGTCCGCCCGGATCGATTCGACCCCGCCATGGCTGCTGCGATAAACGAAACCTGATGAACTCCATTCCAGAACGCCGCCGAAAACGCCGCCCCTTCTCGATCTCGCGCTGGAGCGTGCAGCGTAAACTCTTGCTGGCGTTCTGGCTGGTCAGCGTCGTGCCGACCATGATCGCCGCCGAGCTGGCGGCGACCACCCTGTCGCAGATCTTCGACAGCAACGTGCGCATCTGGCTTCAGGAATCGACCAAGATCGTCAAGGACGAAATCAGCGAAATCCAGCGCGACAACGCGCGGGTCGCGCAGCTGTTCCTGCTCTACACCCGTCCGCCGACCTCGCGCCAGGCGGCCAAGCACGACAAGCTCACCGCCGACATCGCCGACGCCATGGGCATCGACGTGGTCGCACTGGTCCGCACCCAGGACCACAAGGTGGTGTTCAGCACCGCCTCCGAAGACATCGTCGAGCAGATCAACACCGCGCCCAATGCCGTCCTGCAGACCATCAAGGTCGCGGGCGTACCGACCGGCGTGGTGGTCTCGACGTTCCAGACCACCCAGGAGGGTGTCGACTACCAACTGCTGATCGGGACCTACCTGGACAGCAGCTTCCTCAACAGCGTGGCCGACGTGCACTCCCTCGACCTGCGCCTGTACCTGGCGAACTCCAAGGGTTTTGCCGAAATCTTCTCGACCCAGCGCTTCGAGGATCACCCGCTGCAGATCCCGACGAAAATCGAGAAGACCCTGCGTGACACCCGCCTGCCCAGCGAGTTGTTCACCAGCCGCTACAGTGGGCTGTACTGGCCGATCTTCAACGACACCGGCGAACTGCAGGGCGTGATTTTCAGCGGCCTGCTGCGCCACAGCAGCCTGGTCGGGCTGGTCAACCAGAGCAACCTGTTCATCCTGATCTTCCTGGTTGGCTCGGCCCTTTCGCTCAGCGTCGGCTGGCTGGTCTCGCAACGCCTGACCCTGCCGCTGCGCGGATTGGCCGAGGGCGTCGGGGCGGTCATCTCGGGCCACTACAACAAACGCATTCCGGTGATCGGCAGCGACGAACTGGCCGAGCTCAGCCACACCTTCAACCACATGACCGAACGCCTGGGCGAGTTGCATCACCTGGAGGCCCAGTTGCGTCGGCGCGACCGCCTGCACGCACTGGGTGAAGTCGCCATGGGCCTGGCCCACGAAATCCGCAACCCGCTGGGCATCATCAAGACCGCAACCCAGTTGCTGCACCGCCGGGCCAACCTGCCGGACAACGACAAGCGCCATCTGGAATACGTGATCAGCGAAGTGTCGCGGATCAACGACCTGATCACCGAGTTCCTCGACTTCGCCAAGCCCAGCGCACCCATTCGGGCGATCCAGCCAGCCCGTGCACTGGCCGAGGAGATTCTCGGCTTCTGCGCACCGGAGCTGGCCACCCACAACATCGACGCGCGAATCGACGACCAGGCGCCCGGGGCCACCCTGTACGCCGATGCCGGCCAGCTGAAACAGGCCTGCCTGAACCTGATCCTCAACGCCATCGACGCCATGCCCAATGGCGGCCGGCTGACCCTGGGCATCGCCAAGGACCACGAGGACACCGTCATCAGCGTCACCGACACCGGCCAGGGAATCGAGCCGGACATGATCGAACGGATCTTCACGCCATTCGTCACCACCAAGGCCTCGGGCACCGGCCTGGGCCTGGCCAAGGTTTTCTCGATCATGGAAAACCATGACGGGCGGATCGAGTGCAGCAGCGAGAAAGATGCAGGCGCGAGCTTCAAGTTGTACATTCCGGCCCATGGCGAAAACCTGGACGCCGGGGATGACGAGGAAGAAGACGATGACGCATAAGGTCCTGGTGGTCGATGACGAACCCAAGCTGTGCGACCTGCTCAGTTCGGCCCTGAGCCAGAACGATATCCAGGTGTTCACCGCCGGCAACGGCCTGCAGGCCCTGGTGGTGCTGGACCAGGAGGAAATCGACCTGGTCATCAGCGACTGGCGCATGCCCGGCATGGACGGCCCGCAACTGCTGGCCGAGATCAAGTCGCGTTTCCCGCAGTTGCCGGTGATCGTGATGACTGCGTACAGCACGGTGAAAAACGCCGTGCAGTCGATGCGCAATGGCGCCTTCGACTACATCGCCAAACCTTTCGACATCGACGAGCTGGACATCACCGTCAGCAAGGCCCTGCAATTTCGCGACATCCTGCGCGACAACGCGCGCATGCGCGCCGAGCTCGACGAGCACCAGCAGATCGACAGCCTGGTCGGCGACAGCCCGACCTTTCGCCGGGTGCTGCAGGCCGTCGACTCGGTGCGTGACAGCAATGCCACCATCCTGCTGACCGGCGAGAGCGGCACCGGCAAGGAAATGGTCGCGCGGGCGATCCACAAGCACGGCAACCGCGCCGACAAGCCCTTCGTCGCGGTCAACTGCGCAGCGATCCCCGAGGGCCTGCTGGAAAGCGAGATGTTTGGCCACCGCAAGGGCGCCTTCACCGGCGCCGTGTCGGATCGGGTCGGGCGCTTCATGCAGGCGGACAAGGGCACCTTGTTCCTCGATGAAGTGGGCGACATGCCGCTGGCCCTGCAGGCGAAGATCCTGCGCGCCTTGCAGGAACGCGTGATCGAGCCGGTGGGCGACCCGCGCGAACGCAAGGTCGACGTGCGGGTGATTGCCGCGACCAACAAGAATCTGCTCGAAGCGGTGGCGAACAAGGAGTTTCGCGAAGACTTGTACTACCGCCTGAACGTCTTCCCGATCCCCCTGCCCGCCCTGCGCGAGCGGGTCGAGGACATCGCCCCGCTGGCCCGGCATTTCGCCCACGCCCTGGGCGCCAGCGCCGGCAAGCGCATCACCGGTTTCAGCCCGCAGGCGCTGCAGGCGATGGCCAACTACAGCTGGCCGGGCAACATCCGTGAACTGCAGAACTGCGTCGAACGGGCGACCATCGTCGCCGCGAACCCGGAGATCGAGGAAAGCGACCTGCCGGCCTACCTGTTCACCCCGCCGTCGGCGGAGCCGGGCGATCCGGCCGTGGCGCTGAACGCCGGCCCGGCGATTCCCAAGGACCTCGACGCGGCACTGGCGGAAGTGGAAAAGGGCTACATCCTGGCGGCCTTGCACGAGGCCAACGGGGTCCAGGCCGCCGCGGCGCAGATGATCGGCATTTCCGAGCGCAGCTTCTGGTATCGCCTGAAGAAACTGGCGATCCAGGTGGAAAAAATCATCCGCTGAGAGCCTCTGGCATCTTATGCACACTGATCTTGTAGGAGCCGGCTCCATGGGGGCCTTTCTGAGGCGCAGTCCATGGATGGGTGTCCAACTTCTTGTGGGCAATCCATATTGTGGGAGCCGGATTTATCCGCGAAGAACGATAACGCTGTAATCCTGGATCACCGCGCTGCCTGGTTCGCGGATAAATCCGGCTCCCACTGGAATTGGCTCCCACAGAGATAGCACCAGCCAGCACAGGCGCGTCAGAGCTGCGCCACGTGGCTGACATCCTGCTGGTGCGCCCGCAGGTACGGCAGCACCGCGGCCAGCAGCGGCGCCTTGAACGCTTCCTGGAAGCGGTGGGCCAGCCCCGGGATCAACACCAGCTGGCTGCCCTGGATATGCGCGGCCAGGTGCACACCGTGCATCACCGGCAACAGCGGATCGGCGGTGCCATGCACCACCAGGGTCGGGACCCGCAACTGGTTGAGCAACGGTACCCGACTCGGCTCGGCCAGGATCGCCATGATCTGGCGCTTCACCCCTTCCGGATTGAACGCCCGGTCATAGGCCGTCGCCGCCTGTTGCAGCAGCTTGTGCCGATCATCCTTCACCTCGGGGCTGCCCAGCGCCGCCAGCAGGTCGGCCTGCTGCTCGATGGCGACCTGGCGATTCGGCGCACTGCGCCGCGACAGCAGTTGCACCAGCGCCGCATTCGGCGCCGGCAAGCCCTCGGCACCGGAGCTGGTCATCACCAGCGTCAGGCTCTCGACCCGCTGCGGCGCCATGGCGGCCACGCGCTGGGCGATCATCCCGCCCATGCTGGCCCCCAGCACATGAAACTGCTCGACCTGCAGCGCATCCATCAACCCCAGCGCATCGCCGGCCATGTCGGTCAGGCTGTAGGGCGCGGCTACCGGCAGGCCGAGCTTGTAGCGCAGCACCTCGAACGTCAGGTTGGCGCTGGCCGGCGCCTGGCGCCAGGTCGACAGGCCCACATCGCGGTTGTCATAACGGATCACCCGGAAACCCTGTTGGCACAAGGCGACCACCACTTCGTCCGGCCAGTGGATCAACTGCCCTCCCAAGCCCATGATCAGCAGCAGCGCCGGATCCGAGGAACGGCCAATACTCTGGTAGGCCAGGCTGACCTGGTCCAGATCGACATGCTCGGTGGGAACATTGACATCGCAACGGCCGGCCGCAAACGCCGGAAAGCCGACCAGCAGGGCGGCCAGCAGGACGGCCGCTGAAAAGAAACGTACATGCATGAAAAAATACCGAAACGCAGAACCCCAGTGGAGCGCGAGTCTGATGATATTTGTTCAAGCGCGCTGCCACAGTTCAGTGACAGTTTGATGAAGATTGCTCCAGCGGCTTCGTTCCAGTGACGAGGAAACGCCCCGACCGCCCGCCGCCCATCCGGGCCTGAAGGTCGACAGTTGCCCCATCATGAGACAAACTCACTCAACTCGCTGCTTTTACCCCTATTTCCTCATGGAGCCCCTGGTGCTGGAAATCCGTCACTTGAAAACCCTGCATGCCCTGCGTGAGGCCGACAGCCTGGTGGAGGCCGCCGAGCGCCTGCACCTGACCCAGTCGGCCCTCTCTCACCAGTTCAAGGAACTGGAGGAGCGCCTGGGCATGGCATTGTTCGTGCGCAAGACCAAGCCGGTGCGGTTCACCAGTGCCGGCCTGCGCCTGCTGCAACTGGCGGATGCCACCCTGCCGCTGCTGCGCGCGGCGGAACGGGACATTTCCCGGCTGGCCGGCGGCACCGCCGGCCGCCTGCACATGGCGATCGAGTGCCACAGTTGCTTCCAGTGGCTGATGCCGACCATCGACCAGTTCCGCGATGCCTGGCCGGAAGTCGAACTGGACCTGGCCTCCGGCTTCGCCTTCGCCCCGCTGCCGGCGCTGGCCCGTGGCGACCTGGACCTGGTGGTGACCTCCGATCCGCTGGACCTGCCAGGCCTCACCTACGTGCCACTGTTCACCTACGAGGCCATGCTCGCGGTTGCCAACCAGCACCCCCTGGCGAGCAAGCCCTACATCGTCCCCGAAGACCTGGCCCGGGAAACCCTGATCACCTACCCGGTGGAACGCGATCGGCTGGATATCTTCACCCGTTTCCTGGAGCCGGCCGATGTCGAGCCGGCGCAAGTGCGCACCTCGGAACTGTCGGTGATGATGATGCAGTTGGTGGCCAGCGGCCGCGGTGTCTGCGGCATGCCCCACTGGGCGCTGCACGAATACAGCTCGCGGGGTTATGTAAGGGCCAAGCGCCTGGGTGAAAAAGGCCTGTTCGCCACGCTATACGCGGCGATTCGTACAGACATGCTGGAAGTGCCCTACATGCGCGACTTCCTGCTGACAGCCAAGGACACCTCGTTCTCGACCCTCGACGGCGTCAGCGCGGTCCGCTGAAACGACAACGGGGCGAGCCTGCGCTCACCCCGTCGTGTTCCAGCGCCAGCCTTTGCGGCTCAGGCCGAACGGCGCTGCTCGAGCATCAGCCGCACGGCCAGGCCGCCCAGCACAAAGCCCATGAAATAGCGTTGCACCGCCAGCCAGCGCGGGTTGTGCATGAACCAGCTGGCCAGGCCACCGGCAAACAGCGCGATCAGCAGGTTGACGGTGAAGCTCACGCTGATCTGGGTCACGCCGAGAATCAGGCTCTGGGCGAACACCGAGCCGTGCTCCGGGGTGATGAACTGCGGAAACACCGAGAGGTAGAACACCGCGATCTTCGGGTTCAGGGCGCTGGTGAGAAACCCCATGGTCATCAACCGCGCGGACGAATCCGGCGGCAACTGCCGTGGTTCGAACGGCGAGCGGGCGCCCGGCTTGAGTGCCTGCCAGGCCAGCCACAGCAGGTACAGGGCACCGGCCCACTTGAGCACCTCATAGGCCAGCGGCACGGCCATGAACACCGCGGTCAGCCCCAGCGCGGCGGCGAACAGGTGGATGAAGAAACCGCCCACCACCCCCAGCAGCGACACCACCCCGGCCTTCGGCCCCTGGCAGATCGAACGGGAGATCAGGTAGATCATGTTCGGTCCTGGCGTCAGGACCATCAACAGCGAGGCAGCAGCGAAGATCAGCAAGTCTTGCAAGGGAATCATGGACAGTCCTTGTACGGTTTCGATCAGGCGGTAGGCTCAAGCGAAGCACGATAGAACGGCAGGATCAGGTCACGTGTCAATGGCGCCAGGCACAAGCCTGCGGTGCTGGCCGGATCAATCCACACCACCTCCTCGATCTCGGCGGCGGGCTCGACCGTCTCGGCGATCTGCAACTGGAACAGCTCGGCCTGCACCTCGAATCCCGGCTCGTTGGCCGCAGGAGCGGAAAACTGGCCGAGATAGCGGGCGGCACCGGGATCGACCCGCACCCCCAACTCTTCCTCAAGCTCGCGAACCAGGGCCTGGGCTGGCTGCTCATGCGGCTCGATCTTGCCGCCCGGCTGCATGAACGCCTGGGTACCGCGCTTGCGTACCAGCAGGGTACGGCCATCGGGGCCGATCAGCAGGGCTGCGGCAATACGAATTATCTTGGTGGCAACAGAAACACTCATGGCGTCGACGCGATCCCGGCAAAAGGCGGCAGGATCACACCAGTCGAGGTGACTGGCAAGCCCACCGAAGGCAGGCTTGCCAAGCTGGACTCAAGTGGCCTGCTCCAGCGGCGAGACTTCCTCGGGCACCTTGACGAACACGCTGTACTTTGCGCCTTCCATGGCTTCGAAACCGATCAGTTTCTCCACCAGGGCGGCACTCAGTACCTTGCCGGCATTGAGCAGCAGCATGCCGTTGTCGGCATTGAGGTTGCGCGCCAGGACCATGCCGGCCTCCAGTTCGCGAGTCCCCAGGGCCTTCACCCTCGGGTCGCCGGTGGTGACATCGCTCAGGTGCTCGGCGCAGACCCGGATGAATTCTTCCACCAGGTCGGGATCGTAGAGACGCCCGGCATACTTGCGAATGAACAGCAGCGCCTCGTCGCTGTTCAATCGCCGTTCGAGAATCAGCCCATGCTGCAGCTCGACGAAATCGACCGCCAGTTTCAGAACCCGCGAACCCAGAGGAATCGCCTCGCCCTTGAGATGATCGGGAAAACCGCTGCCGTCCCAACGCTCCTGATGATGCAGGATCAGCCGGGCCGCGTCCTGCATCGGCTCCAGCGTCATCAGCAACGACTCGCTCTGCTTGGGATAACCGCGATAGCGCTCGCGCTCGGTATGGTGCAACTGGTCGGCCGGTGCGCCCATCATGCCGTCGGTCCAGCCCATCTTGCCGATATTGTGCAAGGCCGCGGCCATGGCCAGGTTGCGGCTATCGGTCTCGTCCGACTGCGTGGCCTTGCACCACGCTCGCACCAGGTCGATGACCGCCCGGTTGGTCTGCTTGTCCTTGGGCAGGCGCCACTCGACCATCCGCGAAAACACTTCGGCGGTCACCGCGTAGCTGCGCTTGAGTTCCTCATAGGCCAGATCGAGCATGTCGGCGGTCTGCTGGACCTCGCTGGTACGCGCCAGCACGCGTTTTTCCAGGGTCGCATTGAGCTGCTGCAATTGCTGGTTCTGCTCCCGGGCCAGCACCTGCAGGCGCTGGCGTTCGCGCTCGGAATGCTGGAAGGCCAGCGCCTGGCGCACCGTCAGCGTCAGTTCCTCGTCGTTCCAGGGCTTGCTGAGATAGCGATAGATCCGCCCTTCGTTGATGGCCTTGGTGATCATGTCGAGATCGGCATAACCGGTCAGCAGAATCCGCAGGGTCGAGGGATACAGGTCATGGATGCGCGCCAGCAGGGTCGCACCATCCATGTTCGGCATGCGCGCATCGCTGATGACCAGGTCGACGGGCTGGGCGGCCATGATTTCCAGCGCCCGCGCCCCGCTGTCGGCCAGCACCAGCTCATAGGGCTGGCTACGCAGCAGGCGCCGCAGACTGTTGAGAATCGACTCTTCGTCGTCGACCAGCAGGATACGGGGCCTGGTCGCGGAACCGGCGACGGATTCATCCATGGAACACCTCATGTCGTCGTAGGGCTATCGATTGCGGGAGATTCCTGCCTGCCTCTAAGGGTAGATGCTTTTCGCCAGCCCAGGACTCGAACCGTGCAGCTTCACCGGCACAGAGGCCAAAGTGCATCTATGCTTCAAGCAGTCGAGCGCGCATTCGCTGTGTAGCCTGAGAAAAGGACCTCTTTAGTATGCGTTCAGTGCCTTCAAAACGACTGAGCGGGGTGTCACCGTGAACGCCCCGGCTGGTGCCGCCAACCGGCGAATCCTGATCATTGACGACACGGCCTCGATTCATCAGGACTACCGCAAGATCCTCGGCCCGGAGCCGGACGAGGAGCCGGCCCTGGACTCGACCGAAACCCTGTTGTTCGGCGTCAACCGCCCCCAGCGCCAGGTCTTCGAGCTGGACTCGGCCTACCAGGGGCAGGACGGCCTGGAACTGGTGCGCCTGGCTCTGGCCACCGAACGCCCCTACGCCATGGCCTTCATCGACATGCGCATGCCGCCGGGCTGGGATGGCCTGGAAACCATCGAACAACTATGGAAGGTCGATCCGAACCTGCAGATCGCCCTCTGTACCGCCTATTCGGACTACTCCTGGGAATCGATGGTCGACCGCCTGGCCTTCGGCGACCAGTTGCTGATCCTGAAGAAGCCCTTCGACAGCCTGGAAATCCGCCAGATGGCCAGTGCCCTGACATGGAAATGGCAGTTGGCCCAGGACATGGCCACACGCATGGCCGAACTGGAACGCACCGTGGAGGAACGTGTCCGGGAACTGTTGCATGTCTCGCGCCTGCTGCAGTTCGACGTTCTCACCGAACTGCCCAACAGCACCCTGCTGGTCGATCGGCTCAGCCAGGCGATCGCCCTGGCCAAGCGACATGGCGAACAAACGGCAGTCATGTTCATCGGCCTGGATCGCTTCAAGCGCATCAACAATGCGCTGGGCCACCCCGTCGGCGATGACATGCTCAAGCATGTGGCACGCAGCCTGATCGGCGCGCTGCGCCAGTCGGATTCGGTATTCCGTTACGGCTCCGACGAGTTTGTTCTGGTGCTGCCCGATATCGCCCACCCACATCAGACCAACGGCATTGCACAGAAGGTTCTGAATGCCGTGCACACCCCGCTGGAAGTGGCCGGACACGCGTTGCGGGTCACCGCGAGCATGGGCATCAGCCTCTACCCCGGCGACGGCGAAGACGCACTGGGCCTGGTCAAGAAGGCCGAGACGGCCATGCGCAACATCAAGGAACAGGGCCCGGGCCACTTCGGTTTCTTCGTCGAGGACATGAATCTGCGCGCGCGCCGGCAGCAGTCCATCGAGTCGGGAATTCGCCTGGCGCTGGAGCGTGACGAATTCGTGCTGCACTACCAACCCAAGCTGGGCTTAAAGGATGGCACGGTGGTCGGTGCGGAAGCGCTGATTCGCTGGCTGCACCCGGAGCGCGGCTGGATTTTCCCCAGTGACTTCATTCCCGTGGCCGAGGACAGCGGACTGATCGTGCCGCTGAGCCGCTGGGTGGTGCAGCAGGCCTGCCGTCAGGCCAAGGCCTGGCAGGAGCAGGGATTGGGCAACCTGATCATGTCGGTGAATGTCTCGGCCATCGATTTCCGCCAACGCGACTACCTCGACGGGATCCGCCAGGTACTGGAGGAAACCGGGCTCGACCCGCACTGCCTGGAACTGGAAATCACCGAAAGTATCCTGATGCAGAACATCGACGCGACGATCGACGTGCTGCACGCGCTCAAGGCCCTGGGCATCCGCCTGGCGATCGACGACTTCGGTACCGGTTATTCCAGCCTCAGCTACCTGCGCCGCTTTCCCGTCGATGTGTTGAAAATCGACCAGTCGTTCATACGCAACCTCGGGGGTGATCAGAATGACGCGGCACTGGTCAGTGCGATCATCAGCCTGGGGCGGAACCTGAACCTGAACACCATTGCCGAAGGCGTCGAAACCCGTGAGCAACTGGAGTTTCTCAGGGCCCACGCCTGTGCGGAGGTGCAGGGCTACTACTTCAGCAAGGCCGTCGAAGCCAACGCGTTCGTCAGCTTGCTGCAGGCCTGGCGGGAAAAAGCGCCGGTGCAGGATTGAACGCTCCCTCGTCCGTCTACAGTCTGGGAAACCTGCAATGTCATTTCGCCAATTGCTTGTGCTGCTAGTACTGGTCAGCGCCTGGAGCCAGTCCACAGAGGCGGCGCCACTGGACGAACCGCTCAAGCCCCTGCCGGACATCCCCGAACTGGACCCGCGCCAGGTCGAGCTGGGCCGTCAGCTGTTCAACGAAAAACGCCTGTCGGTCAACAACAGCCTGTCCTGTGCCAGCTGCCACCAACTGGACAAGGGCGGGGCCGACGACAAGCCGTTGTCCATCGGTTTCCATGGCGAGACAGTCGCCGTCAACACGCCCACCGTGTTCAACGCGGCGCTGAACTTCAAGCAGTTCTGGAATGGCCGGGCCGACAGCCTGGAAGACCAGGTCGGCGAAGTGCTGCAAAGCCCCATCGAAATGGGCAACAACTGGTCGAATATCATCGACACCCTGGTCAAGGACCCGGCCTACAAGGCGGCCTTCAGCGCGGCCTACCGCGACGGCGTGAGCGCGGCCAACGTGCGCGGCGCCCTGGCCACCTACGAACGCACGTTACTGACACCCAACTCACGTTTCGACCAGTACCTCAAGGGCAACACCGACATCCTCACCCTCGACGAAAAATACGGCTACCAGCGCTTCAAGGACTACGGCTGCATCGCCTGCCACCAGGGCGTGAACATCGGCGGCAACATGTTCCAGAAGTTCGGTGTGATGGGCGACTATTTCAAGGCCCGTGGCAATCCCACCGCAGCCGACGACGGGCGCTTTATGGTCACCGGGGACGAGGATGATCGGCATGTCTTCAAGGTTCCCAGCCTGCGCAACGTCGCCCTTACCGCGCCCTACTTCCATGACGGCTCGGCCAAGACCCTCGAGGACGCGGTCGACGTGATGTTCACCTATCAGTTGGGGCGTATTCCCTCGGTCGAAGACAAGCGCCTGATCGTGCTGTTTCTCAAGACCTTGACCGGTGAACGGGGAGGCAAGCCGCTATGAAACCGTCCAGGCGCCTGCTGAACCGGATCCTGTTGCCGCTGCTGACCTCGGTGCTCGCTGCGGTGCTGGTATTCCTGTACATCATGTCACGCAGCGACCTGTCCGAGGAGTACGCCCAGGCCCGCGACCTGATTGGTCAGATCAAGCAGCTGGATGCACAGTGGGACACGGAAATCCTCAAGGCGAGGATCGCCGTGGCGCGCAACTATGACCCGCTGATCAGGCCACAGGGCGGCATTCATAGCCATTGGCAGTCCTTCCAGACACTGCCGGTCAGTCAGACGCAGGATACCGCCGAGGCCTGGAAGGATCGCCGCGCGACGCTGGCCCAGGCACTCAAAGAGAAGGATCGTCTGGTCGAACAGTTCAAGTCGCGCAACGCGGTACTGCGCAACTCGCTGGCCTTCCTGCCTACCGCCGAAGACGACATCCAGCGCCAGTTGAGTACGCTGGAGGATGTCGACAAACTGATGCTGCAATCGACCTCCAACGATATCTACGACCTGTTGCTCGGCACCCTCGAGTTCTCCCAGATCACCACCGACGACAGGGCTAACGAAATCCTGCTGGGCATCAACCAGTTGACAGTCGATCAGCAGCGCCTGCCCCCGGCCTTCAAGGCGTCGATAGATATCCTGCTCAACCACGTGCAACTGATCCTGCGCGAACAACCCAACGTCAACACCCTGCTCGACGAGATTGCCGCCATACCGGTGTCCGAAAGCCTTGACGCCATCACCGACCAACTGAACCAGGACCAGCAGAGCGCCGAGCGGGTCAACCAGCAGTATCATCTGTATCTGCTGGTTTTCTCGGCGCTGATGGCGGTACTGCTGCTGTACCTGGCCAGTCGCCTGGCACGCAGCTACACGCAGATCAACCAGATGAACCGGGCCCTGCAAACCGCCAACGAGCACTTGGAGCAGCGGGTCGAGGAACGCACCCGCGAGCTGCGCGAGGCCCAGAGCGAACTGATGGAAACCGCCCGCCACGCCGGCATGGCCGAGATCGCCACCAACGTTCTGCACAACGTCGGCAACGTCCTCAACAGCGTGAACATCTCCGCCGACCTGGTCACACGCAAATTGCGCAACAGCAAGGCGCTTGGCCTGGGCAAGGCGGTCGGGCTGATGAACGAGCACCAGGACGACCTCGGCGAATTCCTCACTCAGGACGCCAAGGGCAAGCTGTTGCCCGGCTACCTCAACCAGCTCGTCGAGGCCATCGCCGCCGAGCAACAGAACATGAGCGAGGAACTGGGGCAACTGAGCAAGAGCGTCGACCACATCAAGGAAATCGTCTCGACCCAGCAATCCTATGCGGGGGCTTCCAGTCTGGAGGAGGCGCTGCACGTCGGCGACCTGCTCGAGGACGCCTTGCGCATGAACTCCGGCGCCCTGACCCGGCACAACGTCGTCGTGGTCCGTGACTATGGCGACGTCCCGCGGATCATGGGCGACAAGCATCGTATCCTGCTGATCCTGATCAACCTCATCAGCAACGCCAAGCAGGCGATGTCCAGCCTGTCCGACCGTGCCCGGCAGATCACCCTGCAGGTACGGGTGGTCGACGGCAAGACCCTGCGCATCAGCGTCCAGGACGACGGCGAAGGCATCCTGCCGGAAAACATGACACGGATCTTTGCCCATGGTTTCACCACCCGCAAGGACGGTCACGGCTTCGGCCTGCACAGCTGCGCCCTGGCGGCGATGGAAATGAACGGACACCTGACTGCCCATAGCGACGGCCCCGGCAAGGGTGCCGTCTTCACGCTCGAACTGCCCTTGAAAACCGCCGTGGGGGTCACATGACAACACAACCGAACCGCCGCATTCTGCTGGTGGACGATACGCCATCGATCCACGATGACTTTCGCAAGATCCTGATGCCCGCTCGGGATGAAAGCCCGGACCTGGACCTGATGGAGGCGGAGCTGTTCGGCCAGGCCGACAAAACCGCTGGCAACGAGCGTTTCGAACTGGACTCCGCCTATGCCGGAAAGGAAGGACTGGCCCTGGTCGAACAATCACTGGCCCAGCAGCGCCCCTATGCCCTGGCCTTCGTCGACATGCGCATGCCTTCGGGCTGGGACGGCGTCGAAACCATCAGGCACCTGTGGCAGGCCGACCCGCAACTGCAGATCGTGGTCTGCACCGCCTACACCGACTATTCCTGGGAAGACCTGCTGGAACGCCTGCACGGTCATGATCGGCTGCTGATCCTGAAGAAGCCCTTCGACAATATCGAGGTCCAGCAACTGGCCAATACGCTGACCAACAAATGGGACATGACCCTCCAGGCCAATCTGCAAATGCATCATCTCGAGGAACTGGTGAAACAGCGCACCCAGGCACTGACCCAGGCGAGCCTGGCCCTGCAGCACGAGATAGACGAGCGCAAGCAGCTCGAAAGCCAGCTGGTGCAATCGGAAAAGCTCGCTTCGCTGGGCCAACTGGCCGCCGGCGTCGCCCATGAAATCAACAACCCCATCGGATTCATCGGCTCCAACCTGGGCACCCTCGACGGTTACTTCAACCAACTGCAGGAGATGCTCGACGCCTATCGCCGAGCCGAAGAAGGCATCGCGTCGCCCGAACTGCTCGGCGCGCTGCAGGCCCTGCGCGAGCGGATCGAGCTGGACTTTCTCAAGGATGACATTCCATTGCTGATCAGGGAGTCGAAGGACGGCATCGCCCGGGTCGGGCAGATCGTCAAGGACCTGAAGAACTTCTCGCGGGTCGATTCGAACCAGGAGTGGCAGTGGAGCAATCTGCAGCAGGGCATCGACTCGACCCTGAACATCGTGGCCAACGAACTCAAGTACAAGGCCGACGTGGTCAGGGACTATGCCGGCTTGCCGGAAATCGAATGCCTGCCTTCGCAGATCAACCAGGTGATCATGAACCTGGTGGTCAACGCCGCCCAGGCCATGGGCCCGGAGCGCGGCACCATCAGCCTGCGTGGAGGCAGCAGCGGCGAACGGGTCTGGCTGGAGGTGGAGGACAACGGCTCGGGCATGACGCCACAGACCCTGCAGAAGATTTTCGATCCGTTCTTCACCACCAAGCCGGTCGGCAAGGGCACCGGGCTCGGGCTGTCGCTGTCCTACGGCATCGTGCAGAAACATGCCGGGCAGATTTCGGTCAGCAGCGAACCGGGTGTGGGCACCACGTTCCGCATCGAGCTGCCGATCCGCCAGAACAGAACCGCCTCATGATCGAGGCGGTTCGCGGCGCCCGTCAGCCCGCTTCCTGGAAATCCATCTCCGGGGGCTGCTTGCGGAAGCCGCCAGTCAGGAAGGCCAGGTACACCAGGCCGACCGCCAGCCAGCTCACGCCCAGGTAGATCGCCAGGTGGTCGAGGCTGACCATCAGCCACAGGTCCGCCAGCAGCCCGATCAGTGGGCAGACCAGGAACAGCAGACACTCGCGTGGGCCACGCTGCTGCCCACCGATCCAGTAGTGGAAGATCACCGACAGGTTGACCAGGCTGAAGGCCAGGAAGGCGCCGAAGTTGATGAACGAGGTGGAGGTGGTGACATCCAGTTTCAGCGCCAGCAGGGCCACCACGGCGCAGAGCAGGATGCTGTTGATCGGCGTGCCGAAACGTTCGCTCAGGCCGCCGAAGAACGACTTCGGCAACACCCCGTCGCGCCCCATGGCATAGAGCAGGCGCGAACCGCTGGCCTGAGCCGACAACCCCGAGGCGAACTGGCCGACGATCAGGCCGATCAGGAAGATGCTGACGAACAGGTCGCCACCGATGTTGCGGGCGATCTCGTAGGCGGCCGAGTCGACGTTATCGAAGACGAACGCCGGATGGGCCAACTGCACGAAGTACGACACCGCGACGAAGATCAGCCCGCCAATGAGGGTGATCAGCATGATCGCCCGTGGGATGGTGCGTCGGGGATCGCGGGTTTCCTCGGTCAGGGTACTGACCGCGTCGAAACCCAGGAACGAGTAGCAGGCGATGGCCGCGCCGCTCATCACCAGCGGCATCTGCATGTCACCGTTGAAGAAGGGGGCCAGGGTCCACAGCGGTTTGCTGGCGTCCCCGCCGACGTAGTGGATCGCCAGGGCGACGAAGGCCACCAGCACCAGGAACTGCACCAGCATCAGCAGCGAGTTGATGCCGTTGGCCAGACGCAGGCCGACGATATTGATCAGGCTGGTGATGACGATGAAGGCCAGTACCCACAGCGGCTGCGGCACCGAGGGAAACGCCGAGTTGAGGTAGGCCGCGCCGATCAGCCAGATCGCCATCGGCAGGAACAGGTAGTCGAGCAGGACCGCCCAGCCGGCGATGAAGCCGAGTTTCGGGCTGATGGCCTTGCGTACGTAGCTGTAGGCCGAACCGGCCACCGGGAAGGCGGCGGCCATGCGTCCGTAGCTCATGGCGGTGAAGAACATCGCCACCAGTGCCGCCAGGTAGGCGGCCGGCACCATGCCGGCGGTGGATTGGGCGAGGATGCCGAAGGTGCCGAGCACGATGATCGGCGTCATGTAGGCGATGCCGAACAGCACCACCGACCCCAGCGAAAGGGTGCGTTGCAAACGAGCCATGAGGCGACTACTCCGAATGTTATTGGATTTATGGCAGAGCCGATTTCGGCGAAGGTGCAGCGGTGTCACAGAATTCTTATGAGTGCGTGGACCGGGTCACGCAGTAGCCCCTGTTCGCGGGCAAGCCCTGCTCCTACAGGTGGTGCGGGATGTTGCAGGAGCAGGGCTTGCCCGCGAAGGGGCCGGCCGCAACAACGCAGGGATCAGGCCCGGGGAATCAGCAGTTCCCGCAGCCCGTCGGCATGCTCGACGACCTCGCCCGGCAGGCGCAGACGCTGGTCGCTCAGGTAGCGGTAGTCACGCCGGGCCGCCGTCAGTTGGCTCAGGTCCAGCTCGACACTGAAGTGGCGTTCCTCGCGTCCGGCCTCCTCGAGCAGCGTGCCGAACGGGTCGACCAGGGCACTGCCACCGGCGAACAGCAGGCCACCATCGCCCTCCCCGACGCGGTTGACCATCAGCGCAAAGGCCTGGTTTTCCTGGGCGCGGGCCATGATCGCGGTGCGGTGGGTCGGCCCGTACGGGTCCATGTTGCCGTTGGTGACGATCAGCAGCTCGGCCCCCAACTGCGCCAGGGCGCGGGCAGTCTCCGGGAACTCGATGTCGTAGCAGATCAGCAGGCCAACCCGCACGCCATTCCACTCGCAGGTCACAAACCGATCGCCCGGATTGAACACGCCACGGTCCGAGGCCCACAGGTGAGTCTTGCGATAACGCAGGGCAATGCCCTCGGGGGTGATCATCAGGGTGGTGTTGTAGAACCGGCCGTTGTCGTTCTCGGCCATGCCGATCACCACGGTCAGGTCACGCTCGCAGGCGGCCTGCTGCACTGCGCGCACGGTCGGGCCATCCAGCGGTTCGGCGACCTGGGCCACGGTCTCGACGGACGGGAAGCCCATCAGGTGGGTTTCCGGAAACACGAGCATGCGGGTATCGGCGGCGCAGGCGGCAATAGCGGCAAGGGCACGCTCAAGGTTGTAAGCTGTATCGTTGTCCCGGCCGGCGAGCTGGGCAAGTTCGATTTTCATGGGTATTCCTTGTTCTGTTCGACCGGCGCGCCCCGCCGAACTGGCAGAATGAGTGCGCGGTCATGACCTGTGGCCGCAGTATGCGCACCCGCACCGGGCCATGGGAATCACGCCGCCGGGGTAACTCGATAGGGGTAGATGAATGACACTCTCGCTGGATGACATCGCCTGGCACCGTTCGGTGGGGCAAATGATCGAGGCCCTGGACCGGCCCAATTTCTGGACGCAACTGGTGCGCCTGCTCAACCGCTACGTACCGTTCGACAGCTGGGTCGCCCTGCTGTTCAGCGCCCAGGGCCGCCCGGAGGTGTTCGCCGAATGCCCGGGCGAGGACGGCAGCCCCGACCAACTGTTCCAGGACTACCTCAAGGGCCTGTACCTGCTCGATCCGTTCTACATCGCCAGCCGCGAGCAGTCGCGCACCGGCCTGTTCCGCCTGGCCGAGGTTGCCCCGGAACACTTCGAGCTGACCGAGTACTACCAGCGCTACTTCCGCCTGAACGTGGTGGCCGACGAAATCCAGTTCAACTGCCAGCTCGACGACGACCGTACCCTGTGCCTGTCGCTGGGCTCCACCCGCCGCTTCAGCGACGAGCAGATCGCCCTGCTGTCGCTGATCCAGCCCTGGGTACTGGGCCTGTTGCGCCAGCGCCTGCCGTATGAACTCCAACCGGAGAACGTCACGCCCCCCACCACCCAGCAAGGTGACTGGCGCGTCCAGCTGGAAGCCTCGGTGCAACAGCTCAAGGGGGCACAACTGACCGCCCGCGAGCTGGACGTCGGGCGCCTGATGCTCAGCGGCTGCTCGAGCAAGGAGATCGCCCGCAAGCTGGAGATCTCCATCGAAACCGTGAAAGTCCATAAGAAACACATGTACAGCAAGCTGGGGATCAAGTCCCAGTCCGAGCTGTTCTCGATATTTCTGCAAGCGCAGAATGCCTGACCGACCTGATGAATCCGAACACAAGGAAACCGTATGAGCCTGTCTCTGCTGAGCCGCTACGCCTTCTTTGCCGGCTGTGTGATCTTCACCCTCGCCAGCCTGCCGTTCCTGGAACATGACTGGCTCTGGCCATTGACCCTGATCACCGGCCTGTTGAGCCTGCTGGGCGTGTTCGACCTGCTGCAGAGCCCCCACGCGGTGCGTCGCAACTATCCGATCCTGGGCAACATCCGCTACCTGGTCGAAGGTATCCGCCCGGAAATCCGCCAGTACCTGCTTGAGTCCGACAGCGACGCCCTGCCCTTCTCCCGTTCCCAGCGCTCGCTGGTGTATGCGCGGGCCAAGAACGAAGGCGGCGACAAGCCCTTCGGTACCCTGATCGACGTCTATGAGTCGGGCTTCGAGTTCATCGGCCATTCGATGCGCCCGGCGCCGTTGAGCGACCCGACCCACTTCCGCGTCACCGTTGGTGGGCCGCAGTGCAAGCAGCCGTACTCGGCCTCGATCTTCAATATCTCGGCGATGAGCTTCGGCTCCCTCAGCGCCAACGCCATTCGTGCGTTGAACAAGGGCGCCAAGCTCGGCAATTTCGCCCACGACACCGGCGAAGGCAGCATCAGCCCCTATCATCGCGAGCATGGCGGCGACCTGACCTGGGAACTGGGGAGCGGCTATTTCGGCTGCCGTACCCATGACGGGCACTTCGATCCGGAAAAATTCGCCGCCCAAGCGCAAAACCCACAAGTGCGCATGATCGAAATCAAGATGAGCCAGGGCGCCAAACCCGGCCATGGCGGGATCCTGCCCAAGCACAAGGTCACCCAGGAAATCGCCGAGACCCGTGGGGTGTCGATGGGCGAGGACTGTGTATCGCCGTCTGCCCACAGCGCTTTCTCGACACCGATCGAGATGATGCACTTCATCGCGCAACTGCGTGAGCTGTCCGGTGGCAAGCCGGTGGGCTTCAAGTTCTGCCTGGGGCATCCCTGGGAGTTCATGGGCATTGCCAAGGCGATGCTGGAAACCGGCATCCTGCCCGACTTCATCGTCATCGACGGCAAGGAGGGCGGCACCGGCGCAGCGCCCGTGGAATTCACCGACCATATCGGCGTACCGATGCGCGAAGGCCTGCTGTTCGTGCACAACACCCTGGTGGGCCTGAACCTGCGGGACAAGATCAAGCTCGGTGCCAGCGGCAAGATCGTCAGTGCCTTCGATATCGCCAGCGTCCTGGCCATCGGCGCCGACTGGGCCAACTCGGCACGCGGCTTCATGTTCGCCATCGGCTGCATCCAGTCGCAGAGCTGTCATACCAACAAGTGCCCGACCGGCGTCGCCACCCAGGACAAGCTGCGCCAGCGCGCCCTGGTGGTTCCGGACAAGGCCCAGCGGGTGTTCAACTTCCACCGCAACACCTTGCGGGCGCTGGCCGAAATGCTCGCAGCCGCCGGGCTCGAACACCCTTCGCAGCTGGATGCCAAGCACCTGGTGCGGCGCAAGTCGGCCACCGAGATCAAGCTGTTCTCGCAAATGCACGTGTTCCTCAAGCCCGGCGAACTGCTCACCGGCGAGGTCAACGGCGAGTTCTACTCGCGCATGTGGCAAATGGCCCGGGCCGACAGCTTCGAGCCGAACGCGGCGTGAAAGAAAACCGGCCCTGTTCCCGGCAGGGCCTGTTGCCGACTAGTCGGGTTGCCCTTGAGGCGGTTGCACGTGCTTGAAGACGATGTAACCACGATCCCCCGCCGAATAAATCGCATAAAAGCGTCGATCGATCAGCGGCCCGGAGCCCTGCAGCCCCGCCAGCCTGGCCATTTCATCCGGGTCCTGAAGCCACTCACTGACGATGCCGAAGCGCTGGAGGCTTTCGGGAAGCACGAGATAATCATTGATGTTGCGCACATACTTGAGCGCCGGGATCAACGCCATGCTGCGCTCTCCACCCGGCAGCCAGAGATCGAAATCACTGGGCTGCACATAGATCATCTTCAGGTTCCGCAACGCTACGTGCCTATCGATATCGTGGACGACTTCCAGGGTCATGCTGTTTTCGAACTCCTTCTGGACAACCAGCAGCCGTCCATAGGCGTAGGAGAAAGACAGCATGTACAGCACCGGTACGATCAGCAAACAGTTCAGTGCCGGATGTATCTCCCTGAGCAGGCGATGAGTCAGGCAGAACAGACCGAGCAGCAGCGCAGTCGCCCCCAGCAACGTTCTCGCCCCATCATTGAAGTCCCTGAAGAACAGCCCCGCACCCGATAGCGAAAAAAACAGCACGAAGGCCGCACCGATGATCAGGCAAACGCGCAGCATCCTGGCCACGCCCCCCTCGTCACTGGCGGCAACGTGAACGATGACCTTGAGCAGGCAGATGGCACACAGCACCAACAACACCAGGGTCATCCAGCCGGCGCCGCCCTCCAGCACTTGCGCCACGGTCCGATTGATCTCCAGGAAATTGCTCGCTACCGTCGCCAGGCCCTCGGCATTCAGGGGAAGCAGGCTGGTCCGCTCGTGACTCATGAACAGGAAGACGCAGAGAAAGTAGAGCAAAGCGGCAAACAGCATTTGCAGCAGTCGCCTGGCGAGCGCCTGGAGGATGTCCTTCAATGCGACCCTGTCGAGCAAGGCACGCAAGACTTCAATGCAGCACAACCCCACGAAAACATTGATCGTCAGTTGATAGAATCCCAGCGCCAGCGCCAGCAGGACAGCCGATAGCAGGACCCGCAGGAACAGCAGCCGATGTCGAAAGGTGATCGAATAGACCACCAGGACGATCCCGAGCAAGACCCCGGCCCCGTCATACTGGTAGGAGAGTGCCTGCAACAGGAAGGGGGTGTAGAGCAGTGGCAGCACCACCAGACAGTCGACGACAGTCGGCTGGTCGAAGTAGTCAAGGCTCAATCTGTTCAGCGCCAATGCCATGCACAGCGTTGCAATGAGCAGTGGCAGGGGAAAGATATTCGGCGCAGCGGCGGTGAAGCTCAATCCGTTGTAGAGCAATTCCATCATGAACCGGCCTTCGGCCAGCCAACCGGTCCCGGCCTCGAAAAGCCGCCAGTTGTCATCGATGTAGCTGTAGTCGGCCAATATCAGGGGGAAAACGAACAGCAATGACATCACCAGGAAAAAACCGAACCGCTGCCTGGGCGTGAGTGAAACGGTCCAGATCACGGTTTTCTCCAGACGATTTTCCGTGGCACCGTCAATGAATCTCCGCGCCTGACGACCCCCTTCACGACATACCGGGGCCTGTGCTTGGCCTCCATGTAGATCCGCCCGATATACTCGCCCAGCACGCCGATGCCGATCAGTTGCACCCCGCCCAGGAACAACACGGCAAAGATCAACGAGGGATAACCGGCAACCGGGTTGCCAAACAGCAGTTTCTGCGCCGCGATGAAGAAGGCATAGAAGATCGAGAACAACGACAGGCAACCGCCGATGTAGGTCCACAATCGCAGCGGCACGGTACTGAACGAGGTAATGCCCTCCAATGCCAGGTTCCAGAGTTTCCAGCCATTGAACTTGCTGTTGCCCGCCGAGCGCTGGGCACGGTCATACTCGACGATCGCGGTATCGAAGCCGGCCCAGGAGAGAATGCCCTTCATGAAAATCTGGTGTTCGGGCAAGGTCTTGATCACCTCGACCACCTCCCGATCCATCAGGCGAAAGTCACCGACATCCTTCTCGATTTTCGTCGAGGCGATCCAGTTGTGCAGGCGGTAGAAACCGCGCGCAGTCTCTCGCTTGAAGAAGCTGTCCGTCGCCCGGCTCCGACGCTTGGCGAGCACCACCTTCGCCCCCTCCCGCCATTTGCCGACCAGCAGCGGCACGACCTGGACAGGGTCCTGCAGGTCGACGTCAATGGGCACCACCGCATCACCGCCGGCATATTCGAGCCCGGCGAACAGCGCCGCCTCCTTGCCAAAGTTTCGCGAAAAGCTCACGGCCAGCACATTACCGTCCGCCAGTGCCAGCTGCCTGCATAGCGCCTCGGTACGATCGGTACTGCCATCGTTGACGAAAACGATCTCGACCTCATAGGGCTCGGCCACCAGTTCGCGCCGCACCGTCTCGTAGAAGACCGGGATGGCCTGTTCCTCGTTGTACACGGGCACAACCAGGGAAATTTTCATTCTGCGCTTCCCCGGAAAACCACCCGGCTGGAATAGCAGTATCCCAGCACGAGGCTGACCGCCGAGAACACCAGCAGCGTCACCAGCCCTGGCATGGCCAGCCAGTCACCCAGCCAACCGGTGCTGAAACTGAGCATCGCCATGAAACCGACGAAGGCCAGATAACGCGGCCAAGAGGCCGTGCGCCTGAAGGTGTAGCGCGCGTTGGCATGGAACGAGAAGGTGGCCGCCAACGCAAACGCGCAGAGATTGCTGCTGGCCTGGCTGAACGCCATGCCCGTATGCAGCACCAGGAAGGCACACCAGTGGATCAGGGTATTGAGGACCCCGATATATGCATAGGTCGAAAAATTCTTGGGCAACGCACGCAAGGCCATGTCATCCATTCCGCAGCCGAAAGGCCCCGTCCGATACAGACCGGGATGCACCTCCACGTACTACGCAACCCCGCGTGGCGATGCCTCAAGACTAGGACCGCTCCGTGGCCCTGTCTACTGTCAGAAATGACAGGTATAGACGACATTTCATCTGTTTTCACCGACTGGAGATCACCATGGGAAATCGCTTCATCGCTGCTGCCTGCCTGATGCTGTCATTCGGCCTGGCCCACGCCGCCGAACGCTGGGAAACCCTGCCGCCAACGCCTGCCCCGGTCGCCGGCGTGCAGAGCGGCTATGCCAACGTCAACGGTATCAGGCTCTACTACACCCGTACCGGTCATGGCTCGCCCGTGCTGCTGTTGCACGGTGGCCTCGCCAACTCCGACTACTGGGGCAACCAGGTCAAGGCCCTGGCGGCTAAACACACGGTGATTACCCTCGATAGCCGTGGCCATGGCCGCAGCTCACGCGACAGCCGCCCCTACGGCTACGACCTGATGGCCGACGACGTGGTCGCCGTGCTCGACAGCCTGAAGATCCCCAAGGCCGACATCGTCGGCTGGAGCGACGGCGCGATCCTCGGCCTCGACCTGGCGATCCGCCACCCAACCCGCGTCGGCAAGATCTTCGCCTTCGCCGCCAACAGCACCACCGCCGGCGTGAAGGACAACGTCGAAAAGAACCCCACCTTCGCCGCCTATATCGAACGGGCCGGCAAGGAGTACGTGAAGCTGTCGCCAACCCCCAAGGAATACGATGCGTTCGTCGAACAGATCAGCCACATGTGGGCCAGCCAGCCTAACTGGAGCGACGCCGACCTGCAGAAGATCAAGACTCCGGTGCTGATCGTGGACGGTGATCGCGACGAAGCGATCAAGCGCGAGAACACCGAGTACATGGCGGCCACCATTCCCGGGGCCGGCCTGCTGATCCTGCCCAATGCCAGCCACTTCGCGTTCCTGCAGGATCCGGCCTTCTTCAACGCCGCACTGCTGAATTTCCTCGACGGCCAATAGCCGCTCGACTGGCCGGCCTGACGGGCCTGGGTCGGCCAGACCATTCTCCTCCCGGTCGGATAGCCACTAGCAAACCAATGTGACATTCAGTAATACCCCGCCTTTGCAATTCTTCACAATTCACGCCAACCTGCGCGCCGCCGCCCGGGTCGTGCAATTTCCGACAGCCGTCGCGGTCATATTCAACATTCTTCACAGAGCCCGCTGCCATGCTGAACGGACGCGACCCGCGCATCGACTTTTTTCGCGGACTGGCACTGATCTTCATTTTCTGGGATCACGTGCCGCACAACCCACTGGGCCAGATCACCCTGCGCAACATCGGTTTCAGCGATGCGGCGGAGGTGTTCGTGTTCCTCGCCGGCTACGCCGCCGTCCTTGCCTACGGCAAGATCCTGCAGCGCGACGGCTACCTGATCGCCTGCGTGAAGATCCTGCGCCGAGCCTGGGTGCTCTATGTGGTGCACATCTTCCTGCTGGCGATGCTGATGGGCATCGTGTTCTTCGCCAACAGCCACGTGGAAACCCGCGACCTGATCCAGGAAATGGGCCTGCAGCATTTCGTCAGCCATCCCGAACAGGCGCTGACGGACGAATTGCTGTTGCGCTTCAAGCCGAACCTGATGGACCCGCTGCCGCTGTACATCGTGTTGTTGCTCGGCCTGCCGCTGGTCTTGCCGCTACTGCTGCGCCTGCCGCTGGCGGTGGTGGCCGTGTCCTTGACGGTTTACCTGCTCGCTCCCTTGCTGGGCTGGAACCTGGCGGCAATCGGCGATGGCGTCTGGTACTTCAACCCGGTCACCTGGCAACTGCTGTTCATCCTCGGTGGCGCGGCGGCGCTCCACAGCCAGCGGCCACGCCTGCCGGATAACCGGTCGCTGGCCCGCCAGCCACTGTTCGTCGCGGCCGCGGCCTATTCACTGGCTGCCGGGGTCATCACCCTGTCCTGGCGTTGGCCGCAGATCCATGATGCCGTCATGCCGGCCACGCTGAGCAACTGGCTGTACCCAATCAGCAAGACCGACCTGTCACCGGTACGCCTGCTGCACTTCCTCGCACTGGCCTACGTCACCGCGAAACTGCTGCCCGGCGGCAACTGGACCCGGCACTGGCTGGCACGGCAGACCGGTCGCATGGGCCGCTACTCGCTGGAGGTGTTCTGCCTGGGCGTGCTGCTGGCGCCGCTGGCAGACATGGTCAACGCCCTGGCCGACGATGCTTTCGCCATGCAGGTCTGCACCGCCCTGGCCGGCGCCGGGTTGCTGGCCCTGCTCGGCGCCTGGCTGGACTTCAACAAGCGCCTGGGCCAGCCGATGCGGGCCGTTCCCGCCTGAGTCGGCTGGCACTGCGAATGTTGCGGTGTGGTCACGGGCGTCTTCGCGGGCAAGCCCTGCTCCTAGAGGATTTGGGGTCTACACAGGTTCAACGTACGACCTCGCCCCTGTAGGAGCGCGGCTTGCCCGCTAAGACGCCCATCAGCCAAATAAAAGACTTCAGGCGACTTCCAACGTCGAAAACACAAAAAAGCCCCGGTCAAAGGACCGGGGCTTTCTGTTTCCAACCGAGCTTTACGCCGCCGGATTCGCAGCCGGTGAAGCATCGTTCGGCTGCAGCTTGAACACGTAGAACAACAGCGTCAGCAGCACCAGGAACGCCGGGCCGATGTACAGCGCAACGCGCGTGTCGGGGAAGTACGCCATCAGGCCGACCACCAGCACCAGGAACGCCAGCGCCAGGTAGGAACTGACCGGGTACAGCCACATGCGGTACTGCAGGCCCTCGACCTGCGAGCGGCTCAGGCCCTTGCGGAACTTCAACTGCGCCAGCAGGATCATCACCCAGGTCCAGATCGCGCCGAAGGTGGCGATCGAGGTCACCCAGACGAATACCTTTTCCGGTACCAGGTAGTTGAGCAGCACGCCCAGCAACAGGGCTGCAATCGACAGCAGCAACGCACGACGCGGCACACCATTGCTCGAGGTCCTGGCGAAGGTCGCCGGCGCCTGGCCGTTCTGCGCCAGGCTGTAGAGCATGCGCCCGGTGCTGAAGATCCCGCCGTTGCAGGAGGACAGTGCGGCGGTGATCACCACGAAGTTGATGATGCCCGCAGCGGTCTTGATCCCCAGGCGCTCGAAGGTCATCACGAACGGGCTGCCCTGGGTGCCGATGGCGTTCCACGGATAGATCGAGAGGATCACGAACAACGCCCCGACATAGAACAGCAGGATGCGCCAGAACACCGAGCCGATGGCGTTGGGAATGGTCTTCTGCGGGTTACGTGCCTCGCCGGCGGTCAGGCCGATCATCTCCACGCCCAGGTAGGCGAACATCACCATCTGCAGCGACATCAGCACGCCGCTGACCCCGTTGGGCATGAAGCCGCCATGCGTCCACAGGTTGGAAATGCCCACGGCCACGCCGTCATTGCCGAAGCCGAAGGCGATCACGCCCACACCGCCGATCACCATGGCGATGATGGTGACGATCTTGATCAGGGCGAACCAGAACTCGAATTCGCCAAAGGCCTTCACCGCGATCAGGTTGATGGTGCCCATGCTCACCAGGGCCGCCAGGGCCCAGATCCAGCGGGGCACGTCAGGGAACCAGATGCCCATGTACACCGCCACCGCAGTGATTTCCGCAACGCAGGTCACCAGCCACAGGAACCAGTAGTTCCAGCCGGTGAGAAAGCCCGCCAGCGGGCCGAGGTAGTCTTGTGCATAACGGCTGAAGGAACCGGCCACCGGGTTGTGCACGGCCATTTCGCCAAGGGCGCGCATGATCACCAGGATCGCCAGGCCACCGATGATGTAGGACAGCATGATTGCCGGACCGGCCATTTCGATGGCCTTGGCAGAACCGAGGAACAGGCCGACACCGATACAGGCGCCAAGCGCCATCAGCCGTATGTGCCGTTCACCGAGTTCACGTTTGAGCGGGCCGCCTTTGACGGTCTCGCCGGAGGGCAGTTGGGTGCCAACTGGCATGGGTACAACCTCGTCTTGTTATTGGGTATTGACCACCGAACAGAGGAGCTGGCGAGCGGGTGGGCCCGGGCTCCCGATAGCGGACCCGCTTCGTGAGCGGACCCGTCCCGCAGGAAAAACCGGCGGGATCAGCGGGGCGTGCAGTATAGGAATCCGATGGCAGGGCTTTTCACTCTATAAATCAGGAAATTCAGCGAGAACTCTCGGCAAAAGCCTGGAAAACAGAGGCGCATTAGCTGGCTAAAGCTGGCACTGCCGGACGAAAAACGCGGCCGAGTATTGCACGCTGCGGCGATCACGTCATATCCCCGCCGTTTTCGACCTTCCGCCAATGGACAGCTCTATTCCACGGCTTGCCGGCAAGAGCCCAAAACCAAGGCCAGCGTCGTGTTCCCGACACAATCGTGACGGGACAGCGCTATAAGTAGGAAATACCTGACCGAATTAACAAAAAATTCGCAGCTCTTTCACAGCGTCTAAGCTTCAGGCAAGTGCGATCAATCTGCGTGAATGGATGAATCGACTATGGGCGCTCTGTGGAACTCCGATTCGACCAGGACTGTGCCAGCCACCGACAGTCCGGATGAAGCGCCTGTACCGAAAAGACCTCGCAGGCGACGACTCTGGTGGCGCCTGTTCTGGCTGGTGCTGCTGATCGCGGTGATCCTGCTCGGCGTCGCCGCCTCTCGGGAAATGCGGACCTCGAAACTCCAGGCCAGGGAAATCAGCCGCTTTGCCGGCGACCTCGACTACGCCATGGCCAGCGGCCCCAGCGACTCGGTGCTCTATCCCGGCGACGGCCCCTTCGACAGGCGCCTGGGCTACAGCGACCTGGGCACCTTCCTCGGCCGGCTGGCCAAGCGCGGCTACCTGGTCGAGGCACAGGCACGTTTCTCCCCTGCCCTGCTCGACTACGGCAAGGCCGGCTTCTTCGTGCCCTATACCGAAAAAATCCAGGCCGGCCTGTCGATCACCGACTGCCGGGGTGCCGAACTCTACCAGTACAGCTACCCACAGCAGCTCTATGCAAGCTTTTCGGCGATCCCCCCACTGGTGGTCAACAGCCTGCTGTTCATCGAGAACCGCGACCTGCTCGACCCCGGCCAGCCGCAGGCCAATCCGGCCGTGGACTGGCCGCGCTTCGGCAAGGCGGTGCTGTCGCAGATCGCCAAGGTCCTGCACATCGGCGGGCAGAGCGCCGGTGGCAGCACCCTGGCCACGCAACTGGAAAAATATCGACACTCGCCGGATGGCCTGACCCTGAGCGGCGGCGAGAAGATCCGCCAGATGATTTCCGCCAGCGTACGGGCCTACCAGGGCGGTCCGCAGACCCTGGAAGTACGGCAGAATGTGGTCCGCGACTACCTCAACAGCGTGCCCCTGTCAGCCGTGCCGGGGCATGGCGAGGTGCATGGCCTGGCCGAGGGTTTGCGGGTCTGGTACGGCGCCGATTTCGCCGAGGTCAACGCGCAGTTGAGCGGCACCGCCAGTGACCCGCGGAGCCTGGCCAAGCGTGGCCTGGCCTTGCGCGAGGTCCTCTCGCTGATGATCGCCCAGCGGCGCCCCTCGCACTACCTGGCCCGTGGCCGTGATGAACTGGCCGACCTCACCGACAGCCACCTGCGCCTGCTCGCGCAGAACGCCGTCATCGACGGGCCGCTGGCCAGCGCGGCCCTGGCGAGCAAGGTCAGCTATCGCGACTGGGTCCAGGAACCGACGATCCAGCCGATCGAATCGAACAAGGGCATCAGCGTCGCCCGCAGCCGCCTGGCGGCGATGCTCGACCGGCCGCTCTACGACCTCGACCGCCTCGACCTGTCGGCGACCAGTACCCTGCAGGCCCAGCTGCAGGGCCAGGTCAGCGACTACCTGAAAAACCTGGCGAACCCGGAGTTCGCCAAGTCCATCGGACTGCTCGGCGACCGTCTGTTGACCGCCAGCAGCACCCAGCAGGTGCGCTACAGCTTCACCCTCTTCGAACTGACCCCGGACAGCTATCGGGTCCGGGTGCAGACCGACAGCACCGACCAGCCCTTCGACATCAACGAAGGCAGCAAGCTGGAACTGGGCTCCACCGCCAAGCTGCGGGTGCTGACCACCTACCTGCAGATCATTGCCGAGCTGCATGATCGTTATGGCGACCAGTCCCCGGCGCAACTGAAGAAGGTCGAGGTCGACGACCAGGACCGGCTCACCCGCTGGGCCCTGGACTACCTGATCCAGAACAGCGACCGCAACCTGCCCGCCATGCTCGGCGCGGCGCTGAACCGGCAGTACTCGGCGAGCCCCGGCGAAAGTTTCTTCACGGGCGGCGGCATGCACCACTTCCACAATTTTCGCAGCGAAGACAATGGACGCTCGCCAACCCTGCTCGAAGCCTTGCGCGAGTCGATCAACCTGCCGTTCATCCGGCTGATGCGCGACCTGGTGCGCTACAGCACCTACCAGGGCCCGAACAACAGCGCCGAACTGCTCAAGGACGACGACAATCCTCGCCGACAGGAGTACCTGGCACGCTTCGCCGACCGGGAAGGCACCGCATTCCTGCTGCGGTTCTGGAAGAAGTATCGGAACAAGGATTCCCAGGAACGCCTGGAGACCTTTCTCGACAGCATGCACCCGACACCGATCCGCCTGGCGGCCGTGCATCGCTACCTGCTGCCGGAGGCACCACAGAAGGCCTTCAATGCTTTCGTGCGGGCCCACCTGAAGACCGAGAAGGTCACCGACGAACGCCTGGACAAGCTCTACCAGAGCTACGGCCCGGGGGCCTACGACCTGCCGGACCAGGGCTATATCGCCAAGGTCCACCCGCTCGACCTGTGGCTGTTGGGCTACCTGCTGAAGAATCCGCAGGCCAGGTTCAGCCAGGCGGTGGCCGCCAGCGAGTTTGAACGCCAGGAAGTCTATGGCTGGCTGTTCAAGAGCAGGCACAAGAGCGCCCGTGACAGTCGTATCCGGGTGATGGTCGAGATCGAGGCCTTCCTCGATATCCATCGGCGCTGGCAGCAGGTCGGCTACCCGTTCGATCACCTGGTGCCTTCGCTGGCGACCGCCATCGGCAGCTCCGGCGACCGCCCGGCCGCGCTGGCCGAGCTGATCGGCATCATCCTCAACGACGGCGTACGCCTGCCGACCCTGCGCATCGACAGCCTGCACTTCGCCGCCAATACCCCCTACGAAACGCAGGTGGCCAACGACCCGGGCAAGGGCAAGCGGGTCATGCCCTCGGAGGTGGCCACGGCACTGCGCGAAGCCTTGTCACAGGTGGTGGACGCAGGTACCGCACGACGGGTATCGGGCAGCTTCAAGCAGCCCGATGGCATGCCGCTGGCAATGGGCGGCAAGACCGGGACCGGGGACAACCGGATCGAAAGCATCGGCGCGGGTGGACGGGTGTTGAACTCCAAGTCGATCAACCGGACCGCAACGTTCGTGTTCTACATCGGTGCCCATCACTTTGGCACCCTGACCGCCTTCGTTCCCGGACGCTCGGCGGAGAACTTCAAGTTCACCTCGGCGTTGCCGGTGCAGGTCCTCAAGGGCATGTCCCCGATCCTGACCCCTTACCTGCAACCGGACAGCAACACCCTGTGCAAGCCGCAGGCGGTGGCGTACCGGTAGCAGCGGGGGCCCCGTTCGCGGATCAACCAGAGCGCCAGCCGCCGCGAAAAGTCCGGCAAATCCAACACCTCTAGTTAGCGGTGTGAAAGCGCTTGGCCAGCGTGTAGCTCTTCTTCCAGTAGGCGTTGTTCAGCGAATCGATGCGCACACTCTTGCCGCTACGTGGCGAGTGAATGAACTTGCCCTCGCCCACGTACAGCCCGACATGGCTGACATTGCCCCGGCCATTGCGGTTGAAGAACACCGCGTCACCGGGCTTGAGGCTGCCACGCTGGACGGTCCTGGCGCTGGAGCGCCGCATGCCCACCGTGGTGCGGGGCAGCTTGATGTCGGCCTCGTTCTGGAACAGATAGACCAGCAGCCCGCTGCAATCGAAGCCCTTCACCGACATGCCGCCCCACCGGTAGGGCGTACCGATCAACTGATGGGCACGATCGATGACGTTATCGATCGAAGAGTCCGCCTTCACTTCGGCAACCCTGGCCGGAGACTTGCGCGCCGAATCGAGATTCGCGTGGGCCGGCCATGAGCCAACCAGGCCCCACAGCAACAGGACCGCTGAAACCAACCTGGACATGATGAACACCGCCTTTTTGAGACCTGGCGGCATGGTACGGAGCGGCCCTCGGCTTGCTCAGAGTGCTTTTCGCAGCTTTGCGTAGGAAACGTCCGAAGCAAATCAGCGAAAACCCAACATTCCTCTGCATCTCGACATCCCCCGTCCCTGTCGCACCTTTCTCATCCCCACCCCGATCATGAGTACGTTCGTCGGTTTTTCTTGCGTCGGACTTAAGATATATCTTACGGTATATCTTAAGAACAGAGGAGAAAGAGAAAATGAGAGAACATCACCACCCCCCTCACCCTCGTGAGTTCGGCGACGGTCATGACGGCTTCGAACGTCGCCCAGGCCGCGAACGCGGCGGGCGCGGCCCACGGGTATTCGCCCCGGGTGACCTGAAACTGCTGTTGCTGGCGCTGATTGCCGAGCAGCCCTGCCACGGCTACGACCTGATCCGCCAGATCGAAGGCATGTTCGACGGTGCCTACAGTCCGAGCCCTGGCGTGATCTACCCGACCCTGACCTTCCTCGAGGAGAGCGAATTGATCAGCGGCGACGCCGAGGGTGGGAAAAAGCGCTACGGCGTGACCGACGCCGGTCGTCATTACCTGAGTGAGCAGGCTGTGGCGCTGGACGGTGTGCGTACGCGCATCGATGTCAGCAAACGCTCCCTGCGCGGCCATGACCGGCCACCGGAGATCCACGAGGCCGTGCACAACCTGCGCCACGCCCTGCAGCTGCATCACGGACGCTGGAGCCCGGAGGAAATCCTGCGGGTCCGCGACCTGCTCAACAACACCGCCAAGGCCATCGTCGATGGCCCCGTATCCGCCCAGCCCAGTTCGGAGAACGCGCAATGAACATCGTCAACCAGCAAGGCATTCACCGGGTCATGCACGAGATCAAGCGCCGCCGCCTGGAGGTCCTGCGGGTGCAGGACCTGACACCACGCATGCGCCGCATTACCCTGGGCGGCCCGGAACTGGCCGGTTTCATCAGCCTGGGCACGGACGATCACGTCAAGTTGTTCTTCCCACAGAACGCAGCCGAACAGGCGGCGCTGGAAACCCTGGTCATCGGCGCCAAGGACAATGGCCCGATGCCCGCCATGCGCGACTACACCCCGCGTCGCTACGACCTGGAGCTGGGCGAACTGGATATCGACTTCGTCCTGCATGGCGACGGCCCAGCCTCGACCTGGGCGGAACAGGCCACGCCCGGCCAGTACCTGCATATCGGTGGACCACGGGGCTCGATGGTGGTCCCGGATATCTTCGACAGCTACCTGCTGGTCGGCGACGAGACCGCCCTGCCGGCCATCGCCCGCCGCCTGGAGGGCCTGGCAGCCAATCGCCGGGCCCTGGTGGTGGTGGAAGTGGAAAACGAGGCGGAGCAGCAACCACTGCATAGCTCGGCACAGGTCGAGGTGATCTGGGTGCGCCGCGACCGGCCGGAGCAGGATCTGTTGCAAGCCGTCGAACAGCTGACTCCACCAACCGGCAGCCTCTATGCCTGGATCGCCACCGAAGCCGCGCTGTCGCGCAAGCTGCGCCGGGTCCTGCTCGACACCCACGGCCTGGATGACGAGTTCGTCAAGGCCGCCGGCTACTGGCGACTGGACCCCAGCGCCGAAGACTGAGCCCCGAACACCAATGGCGGGTGGCCTCACGGTGGTGAGCGGGCTTGCCCGCGCTGGGCCGTGAAACGGCCCTGAAACCAGAAGACCCGGTGCGTCAGAGGACTGCATCAGCAGGGTTTGGGACCGCCTTGCGGTCCAGCGCGGGCAAGCCCGCTCGCCACAGTCAGCTCACCACTCATCCCAGCAGGTTCACTCGACAAAGCAAGCCTGCTTCCCCCAGCAGGCTCACTCACCACCGGCCCTCAGGCCCGTCGCCGCCCGCACCCGCGATCCACACCGATCAGCACCAGCGACACCAGCAGGAACCCCAGCAGAATCCGCCCGGCATTGATGAACACCTGGGGATAACCCAACCGGTCGACATCGACGAAGGGATACGGATACGCGCCGATCAAGTGCCCACGCAGCAGCACATAGGCGAAATACACCAGCGGGTAGATCAGCCACGGCAGGACCTGCGAGAACCGCAGGTCGCCCTTGGGCACGCAGCGCCACCAATAGACCACGAACAGCAACGGCATCACGTCGTGCAGCAACTCGTCCGCCAGCCACTGAAAGCCCTGGGGATGCCATAACGGTCGCAGCAACAGGTTGTAGGCCAGCCCGACCACGACGATATTGGCGACGATCGCCGTGCGCACCGCCGGCTTGAGGAAAAAGCGCCGCCCCACCGAATCGCGGGACGTCACTTCGCAAGTCAGCACCACCGCCACCAGGGTGTTGGTCAGCACGGTAAAGAAACTGAAGAAGGTGACCAACCCACCCATCAGACTCGCTCCGGCCTGCCAGCGGGCGATCAGGATCAGGTACATCTGGATGCCCAGGCCGACCCAGCCCAGTACCGCAGCCGCCAACAGCGCCATGCGTGAACAGGCACAGTGCAGGCGCCGCTGAGCGGACATGCCGTTCACTTCCACGGGCAGGACCTCAGCGCTTGGTACGCATCAGCTTGACGTACAGCCGCTCGACCTTCTCCCGCGCCCAAGGCGTCCTGCGCAGGAAGGTCAGGCTCGACTTGATGCTCGGATCGCTCTTGAAGCAACGGATATCGATGCGCTCGGCCAGGCCCGCCCACTCGTAGTGAGCCACCAGGGCATTGAGGATCTGCTCCAGGGTCACCCCGTGCAGCGGATTGTTGGATGTTTCGGTCATGCCGAACCTTCAGTAAGAAAAGGGAACAAGGCGCGCACCTTAGCCGAGGCCCTCGCCAGGGGGAAGAGTCGCGGCGGGCCAGGCCACTCTTGAGCCGCGCGATCGCTCGGGAACGGCCCTCGATTGAGTCTAGCGGCCTGTGTGGCCAATTCGAATACTCAACTTCGGCCCAAGTCCTTGCCAGACTGCGTTGCCACTCCTCGCCGTAGCCCTGCTACGACTCGTCATGGTGCCTTGCCTGGCAACCCCTTGGACTCGAATTCAACTATCCGAATCAACCGTACAGGCCACTAGCCCTGTCGAAACACCTTGCCCGGACAGTGTTTTAAAACGGATAAAATATGTTACGTTATAACAAACCATAATCATTCATCGGACCGTCCGCTCCGTTATCTGCCTGTTCTTTCGACTCAACGATGCGCTTCGCACCGCGCTTGCCAAGGAAACATCGATGTCCCTCTCCTCTCCCCTGCGTACCTGCCTGACTCCGCTGGCCGCCGCCTTGCTGATCGCCGGCCCGGCCCATGCCCTGGAACTGCCATCCCAGACCATCACCGCCAACCCGCTGGGCAGCGAACAACCCGCCGCCCCCAGCACCGTGCTCGAAGGTGACGACCTGACCCTGCAACAGCAGGGCAGCCTCGGTGAAACCCTGAACAAGCAACCGGGTGTGTCATCCTCCTACTTCGGCCCGGGCGCCAGCCGGCCGATCATTCGTGGCCAGGACGGTGACCGCATCCGCCTGCTGCGTAATGGTGTCGGCGCGCTGGACGCCTCGGCACTCTCGTATGACCACGCGGTGCCACTGGACCCGGTCAACGTCGAGCGCATCGAAGTCGTCCGCGGCCCGGCGGCACTGCTCTATGGCGGCAGCGCCATCGGCGGGGTGGTCAACACCTTCGACAACCGCATTCCCACCACGCCCGTCGACGGCATCCACGGTGCCGGCGAACTGCGCTATGGCGGCGCCGACACCACCCGCAGCAGCGCTGGCAAGCTGGAAGCGGGCGACGGCAGCTTCGCCCTGCACCTGGATGCCAACGCCCGCGAGTTCAATGACCTGCGGATTCCCGGCCATGCCCGCAGCAGCAACGCACCAGCCAGCGAAGACGGTGAAGGGCGCAAGGGCCGCCTGGGCAACAGCGACGGTCGCCAGGACGGCGGTGCAGTAGGTGGCTCCTACAACTGGGATAACGGTTACGCCGGGCTGTCCTACAGCAACTACGACAGCAACTACGGCTCCCCGGCCGAGCAGGACGTACGCATCCGCATGAAGCAGGATCACTACGCCTTCGCTTCGGAAATCCGTAACCTGCAGGGGCCGTTCAGTTCGGTGAAACTCGATGCCGGCTACACCGACTACGAGCACCGGGAGATCGAGGGCGGCGAAGTCGGCACGATCTTCAAGAACAAGGGTTACGAAGCCCGCGTCGAGGCGCGTCACCTGCCGATCGGTCCCTTCAACGGGGTGGTCGGCGCCCAGGTCAGCCGCAACGAATTTTCCGCACTGGGCGAGGAGGCCTTCGTGCCGCAGACCGACACCGACGCCGGCGCGCTGTTCCTGCTCGAGGAGCTCAAGGCCAGCGACCGCCTGACCTTCAGTCTCGGTGGCCGCCTGGAACACACGCGGATCGACCCGGATGCCAAGGGCAACGAGCGTTTTGCCAATGCCGACCGGAGCAACAGTTTCACTGCTGGCAGCCTCTCCTCCGGTGCGGTCTACCAGCTGACACCGGTCTGGGCGCTGGCCGCGACCTTGAGCTATACCGAACGCGCACCGACCTTCTACGAGCTGTACGCCAACGGCGCCCACGTCGCCACCGGTACCTATGAAGTCGGCGATGCCAACCTGTCGAAGGAAAAGGCCGTGTCCAGCGACCTGGCCCTGCGTTTCGACAATGGCACCCACAAGGGCAGCTTCGGCGTGTTCTACAGCCACTTCTCCAACTACATCGGCCTGCTCGGCAGCGGGCGCACGCTCAACGACGACGGCGAGGAAGACGCCAGCGGCATTCCCGAGTACCGCTATTCCGGTGTCCGGGCCCGCTTCGCCGGCTTCGAAGCCCAGGATCACTGGAAACTCGGGGAAGGCGCCTACGGCAGGTTCGCCCTGGAACTGTCCGGTGACTACACCCGCGCCACCAACCTCGACACCGGCGAGGCGCTGCCGCGAATTGCCCCGCTACGCCTGAACAGCGGCCTGTTGTGGGAACTGGATCGCTGGCAGGCACGCATCGATGTGGAACATGCCGCCGGCCAGGGCCGGGTACCGTCCAACGAGTCCGGCACCTCGGCCTACACCACCTTCGGTGCCAGTGCCGGTTACCACTTCGATATCGGCAGCAGCCAGTGGCTGGCGTTCGTCAAGGGCGACAACCTGACCAACCAGACCGTGCGCTACGCCAGTTCGATCCTGCGTGACATCGCTCCGGCACCGGGCCGCAGCATCGAAGTCGGCCTGCGTACCACCTTCTGATGCTTTAAACGCTACCGTGACAGGCACAGTCCCCTTGTGGCGAGGGGGCTTGCCCCCGCTGGGCTGCCAAGCAGCCCCAATCCCGCCGATGCAAGCTGCCTGCTCGAACGGGTTTGCAGATTTCAGGGTTGCTGCGCTGCCCAGCGCAGGCAAGCCTGCTCGCCACAAACCGCTGGCTTTGCGCAGCGCCATCAACAGACTGTTACCGAATCTGAAACGATCCATGTCAGGGAACCCTCTTTTTTCCGTTTTGACAGGGCCTTATCCTTAGCAAGCTAACAACTGAATCGTTTAATCTGCGATCCTTACCGCTGAAAACGTCCCGGTTTCCATCCTCGACTTCTCGCCCCGTAATCAGGCCCTGCCGGTTGCGGCATTCGCGTGAGAGTCAACTCGAGCTTTTTATCTGAACCAAGTCCGCAATGCATCGTCATCTAAAGTGATTACAGAGCGGGATACCTTCCATATCACGGAGAAACCAAACCATGAGCACTGACCGTGCCTCGAATCGAGGCCGCCTGCTACCGAGCCTGCTCGGTATCGTGCTGCTATTGATGGGCCTGGCCCTGCTGGCCGGCGGGATCAGGCTGAGCCTGCTGGGCGGCTCGCTGTACTACCTGCTGGCCGGTATCGGTCTGTTGCTGACCGGTGGCCTGCTGCTGGCGGCCCGACGCGCAGCCCTGGGCCTCTACGCACTGGTGCTGTTCGCCAGCACCCTGTGGGCCCTGTGGGAAGTCGGCCTGGACTGGTGGCAACTGGTGCCACGCCTGGCCCTGCTGTTCGCCCTGGGTATCGTCATGCTGCTGCCGTGGTTCCGTCAGCCACTGCTGCGCAGCGGCCCCGCACCGATGGGGACCGGCGCGCTGGGCGTGGCCGTGGTCCTGGCCGGCGCCACCGCCGTTGCCAGCCAGTTCACCAACCCGGGTGAAATCAAGGGTCAGCTCGACCGTGACAGCGTCCCCGGCATGACCAACACCGCGCCGCAAATGGCCGAGGGTGACTGGAACTCCTACGGTCGCAGTGCCCATGGCGATCGTTACTCGCCGCTGGCGCAGATCACGCCGCAGAATGCCCACAAGCTGGTACCGGCCTGGACCTTCCGCACCGGCGATATTCCCGGGCCGAACGATCCCGGCGAAACCACTGCGGAAAACACTCCGCTGAAGGTCAACGGCATGCTCTACGTGTGCACGCCCCACAGCCAGGTGATCGCCCTCGACCCGGACACCGGCAAGGAAATCTGGCGCTTCGATCCGAAGCTGTCGACGCAGAAGGCGGCCAACTTCAAGGGCTGGGCGCACATGACCTGCCGTGGCGTGGCCTATCACGATGACGATGCCTATATCGCCAACGCCGCGTCTTCGCCTGCCAACGCTGCCGCCACCGCATCGTTGGATGCCGCCAGTGCGCCCAGCGGTCGTCTGATCGCCAGCGGCCAGGAAAACCAATGCCCACGGCGGATCTTCCTGCCCACCGCCGACACCCGCCTGATCGCCCTGAACGCCGACACCGGCAAGATGTGCGAAGACTTCGGCGACAAGGGCCAGATCGACCTCGGCGCCAACATCGGCACCTTCGCACCCGGCGGTTACTACTCCACCTCGCCACCGGCGGTCACCCGCGACCTGGTGGTGATCGGCGGCCACGTCACCGACAACGTCTCCACCGACGAGCCCAGCGGCGTGATCCGCGCCTTCGACGTGCACACCGGCAAGCTGGTGTGGAACTGGGACAGCGGCAACCCGGACGACACCACCCCGATCGCCCCGGGCAAGACCTATACCCGCAACTCGCCGAACATGTGGTCGATGTTTGCCGTCGATGAAAAACTCGGCATGCTCTACCTGCCGATGGGCAACCAGACCCCGGACCAGTTCGGTGGCAACCGGACTCCCGACTCGGAGAAATTCAGCGCCGGCCTGACCGCCCTGGATATCGCCACCGGCCATGTGCGCTGGACCTACCAGTTCACCCACCACGACCTGTGGGACATGGACGTCGGTGGCCAGCCGACCCTGATGGACCTCAAGACCGCCGACGGCGTCAAGCAGGCCGTGCTGGCCTCGACCAAGCAGGGCAGCATCTACGTCCTGGATCGCAGCAACGGCCAGCCGATCGTGCCGATCAACGAGATTCCGGTGCCCCAGGGCGCGGTCGCCGGCGACCACACCTCGCCGACCCAGCCGAAATCCGACCTCAACTTCATGCCGCCGCCACTGCGCGAGCGCGACATGTGGGGCGTGACCCCGTTCGACCAGATGCTTTGCCGGATCGACTTCAAGTCGCTGCGCTATGACGGCCCGTTCACTCCGCCATCGCTGCAGGGCTCGATCGTCTACCCGGGCAACTTCGGCGTGTTCGACTGGGGCGGCATTTCGGTGGACCCGGTTCGCCAGGTCGCCTTCGTCAACCCGAGCTACATGGCCTTCCGCTCCAAGCTGATCCCGGCGGCGGAAATCGCCTCGCAGGGGCCACGCAAGAGCGAGACCGAAGGCGTGCAACCGAACAAGGGCGCGCCATACGGCGTGATTCTCGAAGCGCTGCTGTCGCCGATGGGCCTGCCGTGCCAGGCACCGGCCTGGGGTTATGTGGCAGCGGTCGACCTGACCACCCACAAGACCCTCTGGATGCACAAGAACGGCACCGTGCGTGACAGCTCGCCGGTACCAATCCCGCTGAGCATGGGCGTACCGAGCCTGGGCGGGACCTTCACCACCGCCGGCGGCGTGGCCTTCCTCAGCGGCACACTGGACCAGTACCTGCGCGCCTATGACGTGAAGAACGGCGAGCAGTTGTGGGAAGGCCGCCTACCCGCGGGCGCCCAGACCACGCCGATGACCTACACCGGCAAGGACGGCAAGCAGTACGTGCTGGTGATGGCCGGCGGGCATGGCTCGCTGGGCACCAAGCAGGGCGACTACGTGCTGGCGTACAAACTGTCCGAGTAACGTTCAGGCAGACATGAAAAAGGCGGCCATCGAGATGGCCGCCTTTTTTGTGCATGCCTGGGGCTAGTGATCGATCACTTCGCCGCGCATCGGCGCCAGCCGGGCGATCAGGCGGTTCTGCACCCGCACCGGAACACCCTGCTCGTCCATCGCCGCGATCAGGTCCTCGACCAGCGCATTGAAGTCGCTGCGGCTGACATTCTGGCCCTTGTGGCTCTCGGCCATGGTGTCGCCGGTGTAGGTGCAGGGTCCGCCGGCCTCGACGCAGAACTGCTCGACCAGCTTGTTGCGCAGGCGCACGATGTCGATCTTGCGAAAGCGCTCGGAGATCCGCGGATCGTGGGCGATCTTCAGCAGCATGCCCTCGACGATGCGGGTGATGCCCGCATGCTCGCCGAGGTCGCGGTAGAGGCTGTCATCCCTGGGTGGCTGCTGGGCGCAACCGGCCAGCAGCATGGCGACCAACAGCAGTTTCAGGCCCCGCATCAGAAACTCCCCTGCACGGACAGATAGGTGCCGTTCTGGTTATCCAGCGTGGCGATTTCCCCAAGCCGGGCGTAAGCCAGGACGAAGGACAGGTGCTTGTTGGGGAAGTAGCCGATGAACACGTCGGCCCAGTCGCTCTCCCCGGCGAACGACAGGTTGTCCGGCTTCTCCCGGTACTCCACGCCCAGGGCCCAGCGCGGGTTGAACAGCACCGCCACCGAGCCTTCCTTGAGCACGCTGCGGGTATCGCGCCGATCACCGCCGAAGCCCATCAACCCCAGCTCATTGGCCCGGCTGTAGCGTACGCCGCCGTTGACCAGCAGGTTGTAGCCGAACGCCGCGCCGACGAACAGCCGGCTGGCGGCCAGGTAGCCCTCGACGTCCTGGTCACGCTTGGCCCCTACCAGTTCGGGAATATCGAAATTGGTCTGGTGCTTGTACTGCAGGCCCAGGGACACCTGCGGCAGGGTGTCGTAGATCAGGTCGCCGAACAACCGGACCTTGAGCCCGACGATATCCTGGCCGAGGTGGTCTTCCGGCAGGTTCAGCTTGTGCACCAGCGATCCCAGGTCGAACCGCTGGCGGGCGAAGGACACTTCTACCCGGTTGTCATAGGAAGCCGCCAGCCCGACCACGTCGAGCCGGTAGTCCGGAACATTGACGGTAGTGGCGAAGGCCGTGGCCCCCCACTCGTTCTTCTCGCCATAGCCGGTAAGCACCGCCCAGGGCGTGATACCACCGCCCGCCGCGCCTTCCAGGCTGCTGGCACCGCCGGTGGCGATCAGGCGGCCGTTATCGGCCTGGGCGACATTGACTCCCAGGCCGACCAGGCCCAGCAGGCACAACAGGGGAAGACGACGTTTCATATCACTCAATGAACCATGGCGGACGGTGAATTCAGGGGCTGCGTGACCCAGGCCTCGAACGCCGCCGCAGCCAACGGACGACTGATCAGATAACCCTGGGCGGTGTCGCAGTGCCAACGTTCCAGCAAGCGTAGGCTGTGTTCGTACTCCACGCCTTCGGCGACCACCTTGAGCCCCAGGTTGTGACTCATTTCGATGGTCGAACGCACGATCACCGCGTCCTCGCTGGTTTCGTCCAGGTTGCGGACAAAGGACTGGTCGATCTTCAATTCCTGCACCGGCAGGCGCTTGAGATGCGCCAACGAAGAATAGCCAGTGCCGAAGTCATCCACCGACAGGCTGATGCCACAGGCACGCAGACGCTGCAGGATCTCCAGCGCCAGCTCGGGCTCACGCATCACCGCGCTCTCGGTGATTTCGAAGATCAGTTGCTCGGCCGGCAGGGAATGTTTCCTGAGCAACGCCGAGACCCGCTCGGGCAGGTCGCCGATCAGCAGGTCATCGGCGGAGATGTTCAGCGACAGTTGCAGGCGCAAGCCACGCTGGTTCCACTCCGCGAGCTGGCGCATGCCCTCCTCGATCACCCAACGGGTCAGGATCTGAATGCTGCCGGTGCGTTCGGCCAGAGAGATGAATTCCCCCGGCGACACCATGCCGAACTGCGGATGCTGCCAACGCAGCAGGGCTTCAGCCTGGCGCACATGCCCCTGGCGGATATCCAGCTTGGGCTGGTAATGCAATAGCAGCTCGCCATTGTCGGCGGCATGGCGCAGGTCGCGGATCAGGGTAATCTGTCGACGGTGGGCCAGGTCGCGACCCTCCTCGTAGATCTGCAGGCGGCCTGGCATCTGCGCGGCATCCTGCATGGCGATGGCCGCACGCCCCAGCAGTTCCTCCGCGTCCTGGCCGTCGGCCGGGAAGGCGGCAATGCCCATCCGGCAATCCAGTGCCACGTCGTGGCCGTTGATACGCTGGGGCTTGAGCAACAGTTGCTGGATCTGGTCGGCAACCGCCACCGCGCCCTCGCTGCCGGTGCCCTGCAGCAGCAGGAGAAACTCGCCGGCAATCAGGTGCGCCACGGTATCGCCGGAACGCAGGGCCGCCTGCAGGCGCTGGCCGACATTCTGCAACAACTGGTCGACCGCCCCGGGCCCGCCGGTCTCGTTGACGGTGCGCAGGTTGTCGATCCCCAGGTAGACCACCGCCACCGGGCGGCGGGCGGCAATTTCGTTGCCCAGCCGTTCCGTTGCCAGGGCACGGTTGGGCAGGCCGGTGAGCAGGTCGTGCAAGGCATTGTGCGCCAGCTGCTGCTCGCGCTCGGCGATAGCGCCCTGCATGGTATTGAACATCTTGGCGAGCAGGCCCAGCTCATCGCTGCGGCGCAACGTCACCGGGGTCTGATAGTCCCCCTTGCCGATGCGCACGGCGGCCTGGGCCAGCTGGCGCACCGGTTGCGAGACTCCCCGCGCCAGCAGCAGGGCACCGACCAGGGAGGCCAGCAGCGAGAGCAGCGCCACCAGCAGGATCTTCTCGTCCAGCGGCGCAAAGGCCTGCATCGCGGCATCCAGCGGGCTCTGCAGCAAGGCGATGACCTGGCTGTCGTTGTGGTCATCGCCGCTGGCCAGCCTCAGCGATTGACTGAGAAAGTTCTGGCTGAGGTGTTCGGTCAACTGCGTCTCGTGGCCGGCGGAAGCTTCAAGCATCAGCGCGACGATACTCGGCGCCAGTGTCGCCGGCTGGGTGCTGACCAGTTCGCCGGCCTGTCGGTGGTCGACCGTGAGGAATGACACCTCGAGGTTGGTCAGCGAGCGCAGTTGCGCGGCAAAGGCATTGTCCATGGAAAAGCCCATCACCACCCGGGCGATCGGCAGCGGCGCCAGCACCTGGGCCTCGACCAGCAGGTGCGGCTTGCCCTGCAACGGCACGATCAGCGCCGATTGCCGGTTGCGCCGGGCTTCACGCAAGGCCTGGTCGAAACGGAACGGGGTGCCATCGGGGGTATCGGCCAGGGTACTGGCCATGACGGAGCCGTCCATGCTCAACAGGATCATGTCACTGGCGTTGATGCGCTTGCCGTGGTTGATCAGTACCGAACGGATGGTCGCCGAGTCGCCACTGGAAACGGCATCGCGAAAACCGAAGTCCGCCGCCAGCAGTTGCACGCCGTCACCCAGGCGCCGGCTCTGCACATCCAACAGGCGCTCGAACACCCGCGTACCGACATCCAGTTGTGCCCGCGCCTGCCGCTGCACCGCCTCGTTGGTCGCTGCCTTGACACTGAAATACAGGACGCCGACCACCACCAGCAACAGCAGGATAAGGACGAAGGCGATCCGCGCCTGAAAACTACTGCGCAGGTTGACTGATAGCTTTATTGAAGGCATCACCAAAGGCACTCGGTGCCGGCGCCGACGGAGTATCCGGCGAAAGCGGTTGAATCGTCAGGCTGAAGCGTTGCTTCAGCCCCGTGGCCGGCACATCGATTTCGCCGCTCGCCTGCGGCTGCATGTCCGCGACCTGCGGGTGCCAGAGGGTCACGCGGTAATGGCCGGCGGGCAGCTTGTCGAGGGCGATCTGCCCACTGTCGTTGCTGGTCGCGAACCAGGGATCGTCGGTGACGTAGATGTAGCCGAGCATCCAGTCGTGGATATTGCAGCCCAGCACCACCACGCCCGGCTTGTCGAACAGCACCGGATCCGAAGGCGTGCCTTCGTAGAGGCGCAGTTCAAAGCGCTTGGGCTGCGAGAAAGAATAGACCTGGTGGCGGATATTGTCGCTGTTGGGGAATTTGACCTGGGTCCCGGTGTGCACCGCCAGTACGTGGGGCACGTATTGCTTGTCGCGCTGGTCCATGTCGGCTTTCAGGCTGATACCCGCAGGTGCCGCGCCACCCTGCAGGGTCAGTACCGCGCCCACCAGTGGCTTGCCTTGCTGGTCGACCATCTCGGCCTGCAGGCCGGCGCCATGGCTCAGGCCACTGGCGAGCAACCCAGCAACACATAGAAACAATCCAGCTAGCGATATCGGGCGGGCCATACAGCAACTACTCACTGGTTCGTTAAAAAGATGGCCTGCCCTGGCACATAGGGATCAGCAAGTACAGATTACCGAGGCTCGGGCAGAAGATCACGCAAGAAATAAGGCATTTTGCCATTATTTCGAACGACTCATGGCCCTGAAAACCTCTACATGAAAAGCCAACATGTACAAGTTCATTGAAGGGCTATCGGCCGGTTTGACCAAAGCTATAGCAGCGGACCATTGAAACCGCCAACGGATCTCCCCATCTAACCTGCATACTCAACTGTGCAGGTGCCCCAATGAGCAACCAGCAGGAATTCCCCGATCATCCGACCCAGCAGGCCGATGCGCCAGACCGCCACGACCCGGCCGACGACTCTCGCGGGTCCTCCGGCACCAGCCTGGCGCTGCCTGGACAGAACCTGCCGGACACGGCCTACATCATCCCGATTCACAATCGCCCGTTCTTTCCTGCCCAGGTCCTGCCGGTCATCGTCAACGAAGAGCCCTGGGCCGAAACCCTGGAACTGGTGAGCAAGTCCGACCATCACTCCCTGGCGCTGTTCTTCGTCGATACCCCGACCGAGGATACCCGCCACTTCGACACCACCAGCCTGCCGGAGTACGGCACCCTGGTGAAGGTCCACCATGCCAGCCGCGAGAGTGGCAAGCTGCAGTTCGTCGCGCAGGGCCTGACCCGCGTGCGCATCCGCACCTGGCTCAAGCACCACCGCCCGCCCTACCTGGTGGAACTCGAATACCCGCACCAGCCGAGCGAACCGACCGACGAGGTGAAGGCCTACGGCATGGCCCTGATCAATGCGATCAAGGAACTGCTGCCGCTCAACCCGCTCTACAGCGAGGAGCTGAAGAACTACCTCAACCGCTTCAGCCCCAACGATCCGTCGCCGCTGACCGACTTCGCCGCCGCCCTGACCTCGGCCACCGGCAACGAGCTGCAGGAAGTGCTCGATTGCGTACCGATGCTCAAGCGCATGGAGAAGGTCCTGCCGATGCTGCGCAAGGAGGTCGAGGTCGCGCGCCTGCAGAAAGAGATCTCCGCCGAGGTGAACCGCAAGATCGGTGAGCACCAGCGCGAGTTCTTCCTCAAGGAACAGCTCAAGGTCATCCAGCAGGAACTGGGACTGACCAAGGACGACCGCAGCGCCGACATCGAACAGTTCGAACAGCGCCTGGAGGGCAAGACTTTGCCGGCCCATGCGCAAAAGCGCATCAGCGAGGAAATGGGCAAGCTGGCGATCCTCGAAACCGGCTCGCCGGAATACGCCGTTACCCGCAACTACCTGGAATGGGCCACCGCCCTGCCGTGGGGTGTGTACGGTGAAGACAAGCTCGATCTCAAGCACGCGCGCAAGGTGCTGGACCGTCACCATGCCGGCCTGGATGACATCAAGTCACGAATTCTCGAATTCCTCGCCGTCGGTGCCTACAAGGGCGAGATCAGCGGCTCGATCGTGCTGCTGGTGGGTCCACCGGGCGTGGGCAAGACCAGCGTCGGCAAGTCCATCGCCGAGTCCCTGGGCCGGCCGTTCTTCCGTTTCAGCGTCGGCGGCATGCGCGACGAGGCCGAGATCAAGGGCCATCGGCGCACCTACATCGGCGCCCAGCCGGGCAAGCTGGTGCAGGCACTCAAGGAAGTCGAGGTGATGAACCCGGTGATCATGCTCGACGAGATCGACAAGATGGGGCAGAGCTACCAGGGCGACCCGGCTTCGGCGCTGCTGGAAACCCTCGACCCCGAGCAGAACGTCGACTTCCTCGACCACTACCTGGACCTGCGCCTGGACCTGTCGAAAGTGCTGTTCGTCTGTACTGCCAACACCCTGGATTCGATTCCCGGGCCGTTGCTCGACCGCATGGAAGTGATTCGCCTCTCGGGCTACATCACCGAGGAAAAACTGGCGATCGCCAAGCGCCATCTGTGGCCCAAGCAACTGGAGAAGGCCGGCGTGGCGAAAACCAGCCTGTCGATCAGCGACAGCGCCCTGCGCGCGGTGATCGACGGCTATGCCCGCGAGTCCGGCGTGCGCCAGCTGGAAAAACAGCTGGGCAAGCTGGTACGCAAGGCGGTGGTCAAGCTGCTGGAGGCGCCGGACAGCGTCATCAGGATCGGACCCAAGGACCTGGAAGCCTCGTTGGGCATGCCGGTGTTCCGCAACGAGCAGGTACTCAGCGGTACCGGCGTGATCACCGGCCTGGCCTGGACCAGCATGGGTGGTGCGACATTGCCGATCGAGGCGACGCGTATCCACACGCTCAACCGCGGCTTCAAGCTGACCGGGCAGTTGGGAGACGTGATGAAAGAGTCGGCGGAAATCGCCTACAGCTACGTCGGCTCGCACCTCAAGCAGTTCGGCGGTGACCCACGGTTCTTCGATGAAGCCTTCGTCCACCTGCATGTGCCGGAAGGCGCCACGCCCAAGGATGGCCCGAGTGCCGGGGTGACCATGGCCAGTGCCCTGCTGTCGCTGGCCCGCAACCAGCCGCCGAAGAAAGGCGTGGCCATGACCGGGGAACTGACACTGACCGGGCACGTGTTGCCGATCGGCGGAGTGCGCGAGAAGGTGATCGCGGCACGCCGGCAGAAGATTCACGAACTGATCCTGCCGGAAGCCAACCGCGGCCACTTCGAGGAATTGCCGGACTATCTCAAGGAAGGCATGACCGTGCACTTCGCCAAGCGTTTTGCCGATGTGGCAAAAGTGCTTTTCTGACCCGCTTTAGCGCCAGTCCATCACCTGATGCGTCCCACGCCCTGCGTGGGAACGCCCTCGCCTGAGGCTGCGCGTGACATACCAGCGCCCCTGTCGCCAGCGGGCAGCCTCGATCCTGTCCATGGCATCACGCGCATCTTGATCGTTCCCACGCGCCGCGTGGGAATGCCTCCCTTGACGCTCCGCGTCCCCCCTGCGCCGCTACCCGCCAGGACAGCATCGATCCAGCCCATCGCATCGGCCGCATCTTGGGTTATGCTCCAACATCGCTGTAATGATTGGAGACACTATGACCCCGACTCGTCTATTGCTTGCGTCAAGCCTTGTGCTACTCACCGCCTGTGCACAACAACCGCGCCAGAACGTGACCGTGGAAAACCAGCGTGACTGCCCGATGCAGCTCAAGAACGGGCAGAACATGATTCTCAGCCTGCCCAGCAATCCCACCACCGGCTATCGCTGGGCCATCCAGGATTCCGCTGGCGGCGTGTTGAAGAGCCTTGGGCCCGAGGTCTACCACAACCCGGAAAACAGCGACATGATCGGCGCCGCCGGCCAATCGACCTGGCGCTTCCAGGCCTTCGCCACCGGCACCGGTCGCCTGCGCCTGACCTACCAACAGCCCTGGGAACCGGAAGTCCCGCCGGTACAGAGCTTCGACTGTCCGATCGTGGTGAACTGACATGCCTTGGCTGATTCTCGCCCTGATGGGCGCCGTCGCGTTCCTGTATGGGCTGAGTATCGACTCGCCACTGATCTGCCTGCTGACCAAACCCCTGCCGGTGCTGGCCCTGCTCGGTTGGCTGCATGATGCGCCGGGGGGCGAGTATCGCCGTTGGCTCGCGCTGGGCCTGGTGTTTTCGCTGCTCGGCGACATCCTGCTGGCCTGGCCAGGCGACCTGTTCGTGTTCGGCCTCGGTGCCTTCCTGGTCGCCCACCTTTGCTACCTCAAGGCCTACCTCGGCGATTGCCGGCGCCTGGCCCCGGCCCAACTGGTCGTCGCCCTGCTCATCGGCGCCGCCCTGCTCGGCGTGCTGATGTCCAAGGGCCTGGGCGAGTTGCTGATTCCGGTCAGCGTGTATGCCCTGGCCATCAGTTGCATGCTCTGGCGGGCCCTGGCGCGACTGGGCAGCGACGTGCCAAGACGCTCGGCACAACTGGCTGCCGGCGGTGCGCTGGTGTTCGCCTTCTCCGACAGCCTGATCGGCATCGACCGCTTCGTGGTCAAGTTCGCCGCCGCGCCCTACCTGATCATCATTGCCTACTGGATCGGCCAATGGGGCATCGCCGCCTCGGCGTTCTCCCAGAAGGTCGCCAGACAGGAACCGGGCTTCGCCTGAAGCCCGCCCTGCGGCCACGCACGCTTTATCCGACAAACCGCGCATCCCGGCGCCAACTTGGCTAAAATGCCGACCCTTTTTCGATTGTCGCCGGAACCGCCGTGAGCAAAGAACCCGATCGCCTTTTCGCCCAGCCCCTGGCCCAAGTGCCGGACTTCGCCTTCAACGAAGATGTGGTGCGGGTGTTCCCGGACATGATCAAGCGCTCGGTTCCCGGCTACCCGACCATCGTCGAGAACCTTGGCGTGCTCGCCGCGCAGTTCGCCCAGCCGGGCAGCGTGCTTTACGACCTCGGCAGTTCCCTCGGCGCGGTGACCCAGTCGCTGCGTCGGCATGTGCGCAATGACGGCTGCCGGGTGATCGCGGTGGATAACTCCACGGCGATGGTCGAGCGCTGCCGCGAATACCTCAACGCCCAGGACTCGATGTTCCAGGAGCTGTTGCCGGTGGAAGTGATCGAAGGCGATATCCTCGCCCTGGACTTCCGCCCGGCCTCGGTGGTGGCGCTGAACTTCACCCTGCAATTCATCGCCCCGGAGCAGCGCCTGGCCCTGCTCGGGCGCATCCGCCAGGCACTGCTGCCCGGTGGCGCCCTGATCCTCTCGGAGAAGCTGCGCTTCAACGACCCCGAGGAGCATGCGCTGCTCACCGACCTGCATATCGCCTTCAAGCGCGCCAATGGCTACAGCGAACTGGAAATCGCCCAGAAACGCAGTGCCATCGAGAACGTGATGAAACCCGACAGCCTCGAGGAACACCGCGCACGCCTGCTGGCGGCGGGCTTCTCGAAAGTCGTGCCCTGGTTCCAATGCCTTAACTTTGCCTCGTTGATTGCCCTGCCATGATTGATCTGTCCCCCCTTGCCAGCCGCCTGGCACGTACTCCCCTGGCCGAATGGGCCAACGGCCTGCAGGCCCAGCTCGATACCCGGCTGGAGAAAGGTCATGGCGACCTTGAGCGTTGGCAGGGTGCGCTCGATGCCTTGCCAGCACTGGAACCGACGACGATCGACCTGCTCGGCGGCCTGACCCTGGACAGCGACTGCGACGACGCGACCCGCGCCCAGGTGCGTAGCGCACTGATGGGCCTGAGTCCGTGGCGCAAGGGGCCCTTCGACCTGTTCGGCGTGCATGTCGATACCGAGTGGCGTTCAGACTGGAAATGGTCGCGGGTCGCCCCGCACCTGGACCTCAAGGGCAAGCGCATCCTCGACGTCGGCTGCGGCAACGGCTACTACATGTGGCGCATGCTCGGTGCCGGCGCCGACACGGTGATCGGCGTCGACCCGAACTGGCTGTTCTTCTGCCAGTTCCAGGCGGTCCAGCGCTATCTGGCACAGGAAGCGGCCTGGCACCTGCCCTTCCCGTTCGAGGACCTGCCAGCGAACCTGGAAGGTTTCGACACGGTGTTTTCCATGGGGGTGTTCTACCATCGGCGCTCGCCGATCGAGCACCTGCTGGCGCTGAAGGATTGCCTGGTCAAGGGCGGCGAACTGGTGCTGGAGACCCTGGTGATCGAAGGTGACGCGAACCAGGTGCTGGTACCCGAGGACCGCTACGCGCAGATGCGCAACGTCTGGTTCCTGCCCTCGGTTCCGGCGCTGGAGCGCTGGCTGCGGCGGGCCGGGTTCAGCGATGTACGCTGCGTGGACGTGAGCCTGACCAGTATCGAGGAACAGCGGGCGACCGAATGGATGAAGTACCAGTCGCTGAGCGACTTCCTCGACCCGAACGACCACGGCAAGACCATCGAGGGCCTGCCGGCGCCGATGCGCGCAGTGATCGTCGCGCGCAAGTAGGCTCCATTCATGGTGAACCCGCCCTGGTCATGAGCCGCACTGTGTGGCGAGCGAGCTTGCCCGCGCAGGGGCGCCCAGCGCCCCTGAACCCAGGATAGGCATTCCTCAAGGAGGAATGGGTTGGCTGGCTTACGGCTGCCTCGCAGCCGAGCGCGGGCAAGCCCGCTCGCCACAGGGGATGTGCAACGCCTGAACAGATCGACTCAGGCCTTGCCGCGGCGGGCCTTGAAGAACTCGCTGAGGATGGTCCCGCATTCCTCGGCGAGCACCCCGCCCTCGAACAGCACCCGGTGGTTGAGAAAGCCCTGGGTGAAGAACTGCCCCTGGCTCTGCACGATTCCCGCCTTGGGCTCCAGGGCGCCGTAGACCACCCGTGCAATCCGCGAATGAACGATCAACCCGGCGCACATGCTGCACGGTTCCAGCGTCACGTAGAGGGTGCTGCCCGGTAGCCGGTAGTTGCTCACCGCCTGGGCCGCCGCGCGGATGGCGACCATCTCGGCATGGGCGCTCGGGTCGCTGCCGCTGATCGGGCAGTTGAAGCCGCGGCCGATGATCTCGCCGTCCTGGACCAGTACCGCACCGACCGGCACCTCGCCCAGCGCCGCGCCCTGGGCGGCCAACGCCAGTGCCTCGCGCATGAAATCCTGATCGCGGCTGCGATCGATGATCGCCGCCGGGCGAATCTGCCGCATCACGCCACCTCGATGGCGGCCATCAGGCCGGTTTCCATGTGGTCGATCACATGGCAATGGAACATCCACACCCCCGGGTTATCCGCCACCAGCGCCACCCGCGCACGCTCGTTCTTGCCCAGCAGGTAGGTGTCGGTGAAGTACGGAACGATCGTCTTGCGGTTCGAGGCAAGTACCTTGAAGCTCATGCCGTGCAAGTGGATCGGGTGCTGGTACTGGGTCATGTTCTTCAATTCGAAAATGTAGCTCTTGCCCTTCTGCAACTTGGCGATGGGCCGGTCGGCGCAGGTCTTGTCGGTGATGTCCCAGGCCTTGCCGTTGATCTGCCAGAGGCTGGGCGGCTTGCCATTATCGACGTTCACCGAAACCGAGCCAACCCACTCGAAATTGAAGTTGAGCTTTTCGGCATTGGCCAGGTCCGGCTCGGCAATCGGGTTGGCCGGCAACGCCGGTGGCCACTGGCTCGGTGCGTCGTTGTTGGCCACCGAACGGAAGGTGCCCAGTCGGATCGGACCGTTGCGCAGGGCCAGTTCCTCACCGGCCGGCGGCGCCTTGATCGCCAGGCAGATGCGCATGCCCGGGCCAAGCCAATACTCCTTGCCCAGGGGCCGCGGCTCGACCGGGTTGCCGTCCAGCGCATAGATCTGCGCCTCGGCATCCGGGATGTTGATACGGTAGGTCAGGGTGTTGTCGAGGTTGAGCAGGCGCACCCGGGTAATCTGCCCGGCCGGCAACTCGACCACGGCCTGCGATACACCGTTGATCGTCGACAGCCGCCCCGCCGTGCCGCCACGGGCGGCTTCACGGGGAATGCTGAATGGCAGGAAGGCGCCTTCCTCATCGACATGCCAGCTTTTCAGGCTGAGCGTGCGTTCATGGCGGAACCCGGTCGGCTCGCGCTCCTCGATGATCAGCGGCCCGACCAGCCCGCGCCCCAGCTCCTCGCTGCTGCTGACGTGAGGGTGGTACCAGTAGCTGCCGGCATCCGGCACGCGGAACTTGTAGTCGAAGTACTCGCCGGGCAGCACCGGCAGTTGCGAAACGTACGGGACACCATCCATCTCCAGCGGCAGGCGGATGCCATGCCAGTGGATGGTGGTGGCCACCGGCAGGTGGTTGATGAAACGCACCCGCAACCATTCACCCTGGCGCACCCGCAACTCGGTACCTGGCGCCGTCGGGCCGAATGCCCAGGCCGGGGTCTTGTGCCCAGCCACCAACTCGACATCCAGCGGTGCGGCGATCAGTTCATAGTCATGCCCGGCTTCGGCGTCGGCCATCTTCCCCAGCCAGTAGCGCGACGCACCACCGGCCCCTACACCTACTACCGCAAGGCCGACCAGGCCACCGAGTATTTGTCGACGGGAAAAAGACATGAACCCAACCACCTCACCGAATCAGCCGCAAGCTCACCGCTCGCAAAAGGCGAATACGATACACCCGCAGTTGAGAAACGGTAAGGGCGGAGTGGCAATGGGCCGCAAGCCCGGCGCATGACACGGCCCCCTTCGCATGGCCCCGTGTAGGAGCCGGCTTGCCGGCGATAGCGATCTGTCAGTCAATATATTTCTGGCTGAGCCACCGCGATCGCCAGCAAGCCGGCTCCTACAGGCCTCGGCGCTCGATGGTTTGTGGACAGGCCCTCAAGCCTTTTCCGCATGCCTGGAATCGAGTCCCATCAACAGATGAACCACGCCATCCCTCAAGGCCATCACCCCCGGCACGCCCGCCTTGCGCAGGGCCGCCTGATCAAGCCGGCTGGCATCATGCAACTCGACCCGCAACCGCGTCAGCGCCACCCGCTGGCGGGACTTGAGGTTGGCCTCGCCTCCCAGCGCCGCCAGTACCGGCTCGGCAAGAACCATTGCCTCCACCGGCACCGAATCGTCACGGGCCTGTGCAACCGCCTGCTCCGGCACCAGGTCCGGGGTCAGGGCCTTCCAGAAGGCCTGCCTGAATGTCTCGAACATGCTCAATGCTCCAATACCGGCGTGGCCGCCGTCGCCTGTTGATGATCACGCAGAATCCCGCGCACCTGTTCGGCACCTTCCTGGTCGAGGACCTGATCGACCAGGACTCGGCACTGCTGCAGGTTGACTTCCCGCACCGCCGCCTTGATCGATGGGATCAACGGAACGCTGACCGACAACTCATCCACCCCCAGCCCCAGCAACACCGGGACGGCCAGCACCTCGGAGGCCAACGCACCGCACACGCCGACCCACTTGCCATGGGCATGGGCGGCCTTGACGGTGCTGGCGATCAGGCGCAGCACTGCTGGATGCAGGCTGTCGGCCTGGCTCGCCAGTTGCGGATGGTCACGGTCCATTGCCAGGGTGTATTGGGTCAGGTCGTTGGTACCGATGGAGAAGAAGTCCACCTCCGGCGCGAACCGGTCGGCCATCAGCGCCGCTGCCGGCACCTCGATCATGATTCCCAGCTTGGGCAACTCGGCAATGCCCAGCGCCCGCGCTTCCTCGACCAGCAGTTGGCGGGCCTCGCGCAGCTCGGACAGCCGGGTGATCATCGGCAGCATGATATGCAGCCGCGTCTGCCCGGCACAGGCGAGGATCGCCCGCAGTTGCTGCCGCAGCAGCTCAGGACGCTGCAGGCACAGGCGAATGCCGCGTATGCCGAGGAACGGGTTGGCCTCGCCGTCCATCGGGACATAGGCCAACGGCTTGTCGCCGCCCACGTCGAGGGTACGTACCACCAGGTTGCGCTCGGGGCCCAGGGCCTGGGCCATCGCCTGGTAGGTCGCAGCCTGCTCCTCGACGCTCGGCGCGCTGCTGCGCTCCAGGTAGAGGAACTCCGAGCGCAACAGGCCAACCCCTTCGCCCCCCAGCGCCAGGGACTGCTCGACCTCTTCCAGCGAAGCGACGTTGGCCGTCACCTCGATGTGCTGGCCGTCGCGGGTGATCGCGGCGTGATGGGCAAGTTCGCTGTCACGCTCGCGGCGTTCACGCTGCTGCTCGCGCTTGGCCAGCAATTGCTGGATATCCGCGTCCTCAGGCGTGAGATGCAATTGCCCAAGATCGGCATCGAGCAACACCGGGGTGCCATTGGCGACCTCCAGCACCTGCGCCGGCAGGCCACACAGGGCGGGCAGCCCCAGGGCCCGGGCGAGAATCGCGACATGACTGGTCGCACCGCCACCCACCGTGGCGAAACCCAACACCCGCCGGGTGTCCAGGCTGGCCGTCTGCGACGGCGTGAGCTGGTCGGCGATCAGGATCGTATCGTCCGGCAATACCTGCGCACGCGCTTCGGCACCCAGGATCAGCCGCAGCACACGCTGGCCGACATCCAGCAGATCCAGGGCGCGCTCCACCAGCAGTTCGTTGCCAAGGCGCTTGAACAAGGCTGCCGTATCCTCGGTAGCCCCACGCCAGGCAAAGGCTGCACTCTTGCCCTGCCCCAGCAACAGTTGGGCCTGCTCCAGCAGTTCCGGATCCTCCAGCAGCTCCTGATGGGCGCGAAAAATCTCGGCCTGGGCACTGCCCGCCGCCCCCTCCTGCAGAGTCTGCAATTCTCGGGCTGCCTGGGCCAGGGCTCCCTCCAGGAGTCCCCTCTCCCGCTCCTCGCCAGCGCCCGCCTCCGGAATATTCAGGACCTGCTCGGACAGTTGCATCACCTGGCCCAGAGCCGTACCCGGCGAGGCACAGACGCCACGGAGCAGGCTCAGGCTGGAGGTCACCGGGGCATCGAAGGTTTCCACCGGTGCCTCGGCCGCCGCCGTTTCGCCGCATCCCTCGGCAATCAGCGCCACCAGGCTATCGAGCGCCGCCTGGGCATCCTCGCCCGCCGCACTGAGCTGCAGCACATCGCCCTTGACCGTCTGCAGGGCCATGATCGCCACCAGCGACTTGGCATTGGCGCTGCTCTGGTGCTTGTGCAACTGGATACTGGCGGCAAACCCCTTGGCCGCCTGGGCCAGGACCGCCGCCGGACGGGCATGCAGACCGTTCGCATTGGGCAGGATCAGCGGTTTGGAAAACAGCGCCTCACCCTCTTCCTGCCGGGTCGCAACCTCGGCAGGCGTCCGCGCTCCCAGGCACAGCAGCGGTTGGCCAGTGTCGACCACCCCGTCTACCAACGCGGTGAAAGGCTCGCCACTGACCACCAGCACCAGCGTCAGCAGGCTACGGGCATGCAGGGCCAGGTAATCGGCATCGAACTCGATCAGCACCTGCCCCGCCTCGACCGATTCGCCTTCGCGGACCCGTGCGGTGAACCCCTTGCCCGCCAGGTTCACGGTGTCCAGGCCGATGTGCATCAGCACCTGCACGCCCTGCTCGTCGGTGATGCTGACGGCATGCCCGCTGTCCTGGATGTTGCTGACCACTCCAGACAGCGGCGCACAGAGCACGCTGGAAGTCGGATCGATGCACACGCCATCGCCGATCAGGCGACCGGAAAATACCGGATCGGGCACCTGGTCCAGTGGCAACAGTACACCGGACAGCGGAGCCAGCAGTTCCAGGGAAGGAATTGCGCTCATGAAATCACCTTCTGATTGTTGTTCCGTGACGCGCCGACGGGCCGTACCCATCGGCATGGGAGCTATTTCCACCAGTACTCGACCTGCACGCCGAAGTTGGAGCCGTGCAGTGCATTGCCGAACGCGCCGCTGTCGGACAGCGCGGAGCCGGCCGCCAGTTCGTTGGCCGCACGTTGTGCCGCCGCGTTCCAACTGGCGTAGGTGTAGTAGAGACGGACTTCGGGACGTGCCCAGAAATCCGGCCCCTTCGGCGACCAGGTCGGTGCGAAGGTGAACTTGCTGAGCTTGCGAGTGCCGCCCGGCGCCTCGATCTGGTCATGTCCCAGCTCGGTCACCAGCTTGAACTGCTCGGTGATCGCATAGGCCGGACGCACGCCCAGGGAAATCCAGTTCTGGTCCTGGCCATCGGGACGGATGTCCTTCTGGTACACCGCCTCGAACTGGCCACCGAAGCGCGGTGTCAGTTGCCAGTCGAAGAACTCCACGGCCCGGTAGCTTTTGCTGCTGGTATCCAGGTGCGGGTCGCCGGTGTAGCCAAGGCCGGTCCCCGGCCCCTCGCCGTATTGCAGGGCGAACTTGTTCTTGCCGCCCAGGAAGTTCTTCTGCACGTGCTGCGCAGTGATCGCCCAGCCCTGATGGGTATCGCTGCGGCGCGGAGCATCGATGTAGCTGACACCGAACTCCAGCTCGCCGTCGGGGTTGACCTTGAAGCCGGCGACGTTGAAGTCGTGCCGGTTGAGGTAGTCCTTCTGGTACAGGTTGTCCTTGCGCGAGAAGGCGTAGCTGTACTTGAGGTCACCGATCAGCACGTCCTCGATACCGCCGCCGGTGGCGCTCTGGTTCCAGTAGTAGAAGTCGGAGATGTGGATATCGTTACGTTTGTAGTAGCGGCGCCCGGCCCACAGCGAACCACCGTTGAGCGAGGGCATGTTGGACCACTGGGCATACATCTGCGGCATGCGCGCAGCCCCGTTCTCGCCGTCGAAACTGAGGTTGCGGCCATAGCGGTTGTACAACGAGGCCATGGCATCGACGCTCAGCACCGAACCGTCATCGAGGGTCGCCAGGTCCTGGCGCAGTTCCAGCTCGGCGTACTGTTCGCACTCGTTGCCCAGGCGATATTTGGACGGTGCCCCCGGCAGTTGGAAACAACTCTGCTTGCCGCCGCTGGTCGAGCCACCGATGCCGCTGCGCAGGTACCCGGCAAACTCCAGGGCCTCGGCCGGAAACGGCAACCCCAGGCAGACACAGGAAACCAACAGACCTCTACTGATTGTCTTCATGAACCACTCCGCTGTTCTCATTGTTTTTATTGTTGAGTTCAGTGTTCGATTTTCAGACGCAGCCTCCCTGAATACGATCCGGTGAGAACTGCATTTGATGAACGACTTTTCCTATTTTTCTGAAAGGCAAAGAACAAATGACTCATAGGGACGCAGGAAAAGTTCCCGATTTCTGACCGGGCAATCCGAGTAGTTGCTGATCAACAGACGTTGCTGCTGTCCCTGCTCGAACACCCCCTGGGGTAGAACGACCTCGCAACTGTCGGCGTAGAAGTTGCTCACCACCAGCAGAAGCTCACCCTGGCCTTCACGCACATAGGCCCAGACCTGTGGATGTTCGGGCAGCAGCTGGCGATAGCTGCCTTCGACCATCAGTGCTTCGCTGCGGCGCAATTCCACCAGCCGGCGATAGTGATGCAGCACCGAGTCCGGGTCTTCGAGCTGCTGTTCGACATTGATCCAGGAGGCATTCTCAGGGAGGTCGATCCAGGGCTGCGCCGAGCTGAAACCGGCATTCGGGCCGGCCGTCCACTGCATGGGCGTACGTCCGTTGTCGCGGGATTTCTGCATGATCGCCGCCATGCTCTGCTCCTGCGACTGGCCGGCCTCGCGCTGGATGCGGTAGATGTTCAGGGTCTCGACATCCCGGTACTGGTCGATGTGCCCGAACCCCGGGTTGGTCATCCCCAGCTCTTCCCCCTGGTAGATGTAGGGCGTGCCCTGAAGAAAGTGCAGCGCGGTGGCGAGCATCTTCGCCGAGACCGTGCGGTGTTCACCGTCATCGCCAAAGCGCGAAACCACCCGCGGCTGGTCGTGGTTGCACCAGAACAGCGCGTTCCAGCCACCACCGGCCTGCATGCCAAGCTGCCAGTCGGAGAGGATGCGCTTGAGTTCGAGGAAATCGAAGTCGGCCCGCACCCACTTTTCCATGTTCGGGTAGTCGACCTTCAAGTGATGGAAGTTGAAGGTCATCGACAGTTCGCGGGACTCCGGCCGCGAGTAGCGAATGCAATGTTCCAGGCTGGTGGAGGACATCTCGCCAACACTGACCAGGTCATGGCCGGCGAACACCTCGCGGTGCATTTCCTGCAGGTACTGATGAACATTCGGACCGTCGGTGTAGAAACGCCGGCCATCGGAGGCATCATCGGGAAAGTCCTTGGGCTTGGAGATCAGGTTGATCACGTCCAGGCGGAAGCCACCGACGCCCTTGTCGCGCCAGAAGCGCATCATCCGGAAGACTTCCTCACGCACCCGGGGGTTGTCCCAGTTCAGGTCGGCCTGGGTGTGATCGAACAGGTGCAGGTAGTACTGGCCGGTCTGTGCCTCGTACTCCCAGGCGTTGCCACCGAACTTCGAATGCCAGCTGTTCGGTTGGTCGCGCCAGATATAGAAGTCGCGGTACGGGTTGTCGAGGCTGCTACGGGCCTGTTGGAACCAGACGTGTTCGGTGGACGTATGGTTGACCACGATGTCGAGCATCAGACGGATCCCGCGCTTGCCGGCCTCGGCAATCAGCAGCTCGCAATCGGCCATGGAGCCATAGATCGGGTCGATGGCGTAGTAATCGCTGATGTCATAGCCGTTGTCGCGTTGCGGCGAACGCAGGAACGGCGTCAGCCACAGATAGTCGACACCCAGCCATTTCAGGTAGTCGAGCTTGTCGACCACCCCCAGCAGATCGCCGGTGGGCAGGCCGGCATGGCTGTGGAAGCTCTTCGGATAAATCTGGTAGATCACCGAGCGTTGCCAGTCTTGCATGGGAATTCCCTTGTGGTCAGTAAAGTCGAGATCAGGCGACGCGATAGCCGGGGCGCACGATCTTCAGGCTCAGCGCACAGGTCAGGGCGAAGGGCACGAGCATCGCGACGGCCATGCCGACGATGAACACCGGGATTGAATGCGGGGTGATCGAGATGAAACCCGGCAAGCCACCGACGCCGATGGCCGAGGCCAGCACCTTGTTCAGCGAGAGGAATACGCTGGCGATCGCCGAGCCGACCAGCGCGGCATAGAACGGGAACTTGTAGCGCAGGTTGACACCGAACATCGCCGGCTCCGTGATCCCGAAGTAGGCGGAAATCGCCGAGGTCGAGGCCATGCTGCGATCGCGGGCGTTGCGGCTCATGTAGAACACCGCGAGGGCCGCACTGCCCTGGGCCAGGTTGGACATCACGATCATCGGCCAGATGAAGGTACCGCCGTGGCCGGAGATCAGTTGCAGGTCCACCGCGAGGAACATGTGGTGCATGCCGGTGATCACCAGCGGCGCATACAGCAGGCCGAACACCGCGCCGCCGACGGCCGGGGCCACGTCGAACAGCCAGACCATCCCCTCGGTGATCAGGATGCCCAGGTGGCGGGTCACCGGGCCGATGATCGCCAGGGCCAGGACACCGGTGATGACGATGGTGGTGATCGGCACCACGAGCAGCTGGATGGCATTCGGTACCCGTGCGCGCAGCCATTTCTCGATCACGCTCATGACGTAGGCGGCCAGCAGGATCGGCAGGATCTGCCCCTGGTAGCCGACCTTCTCGATGCGGAACCAGCCGAAGATGTCGAAATACGGCAGGCTCTGGCCGTCGAGTCCGGCGACCGCCTTGCCGTAGTTCCAGGCGTTGAGCAGGTCGGGGTGGACCAGCATCAGGCCGAGGACGATGCCGAGAATCTCGCTGCCGCCGAAGCGCTTGGCCGCCGACCAGCCGACCAGCGCCGGCAGGAACACGAAGGAGGTGTTGGCCATCAGGTTGATCAGACTCCACAGACCATCCAGCGACGGATAGGCCTCGAGCAATGTCTTGCCGTCGACGAACATGCCCTTGGCGCCCATGAGGTTGTTAATCCCCATCAGCAGGCCGGCGATGATCAGCGCCGGCAGGATCGGCATGAACACATCGGAGAACACCCGCACCAGGCGTTGCATGGCGTTGCTCTTGTCGGCACCCGCCTTCTTCACGTCGGCGATGGTCGAGGCTGCAAGGCCAGTGGCCTCGCGCAGCGCGGCGTAGACCCGCTCCACCTCGCCAGGGCCGATGACGATCTGGAACAGCCCGCCGGTGAAGAACGAGCCCTTGACCAGGTCGATCGCGGACAGGGCACTTCGATCGACCTTGTTCGGGTCCTTGAGCGCCAGCCGCAGGCGAGTGACACAGTGGGCGGCCTGCTCGATGTTGTCGGCCCCGCCGAGACTCTGCAGCAGCTCGCGAGCGATATTCGGATAGTCGTGGCTCATGGTTTTCCTTCCGCGCTGATTGTTATTGGAGGTTGTCGCAGCACATGGGTGAAAAATACTCGTCTGTACGAGTTAAAGCAACAACTCGTACAGACGAGTTGAGCGTTTATTGGCAAAAGCCCCGACAAATGGACAAAGCCTCGACCTGCCCTTAAGGTTCCACTCCTTGGGACACCCCGTCCGCTACGCTGTTACCGGGCGATTTCCGATTCAGAGCGAACACCATGAGCAAATACAACCAGATCTATAGCGATCTGCTTGCCAGCATCACCACCGAGCAGTTGGAGAAAGGCGCCCGGCTCCCCTCGGAAACCGAGCTGATGGACAGCTACCAGGCGAGCCGCGGCACCGTGCGCAAGGCCATCGAGCAGTTGCAGGAACGGGGATTCGCCCAGAAGATCCACGGCAAGGGCACCTTCGTGCTGTCACGCAGCCCGATCGAGTTCCAGCTCGGTGGCATCGTCACCTTCCAGGAAGCCCACTCGAGCCTGGGCAACAACATCGGTACGGAAGTCGTGGAATTCAGCGAGGTACCGCTGGAGGGCTTCCTGCTGGAGCGCCTGCAGGGCGAGCCGGGCAGCCCGGTGATCTGCATCAAGCGGGTGCGCCGCATTGACGGCAAGCGGATCATTCTCGACATCAACCACTTCCTCGCCGACCTGATCCCCGGTCTGACCCGGGACATCGCCGAGCACTCGATCTACGCCTACATCGAACAGACCCTGCAACTGAACATCAGCTTCGCCCAGCGCACCATCGAAGCGGTACGCTGTGGCAAGGACGACCAGCAGCACCTGGACCTCGACGGTGCCAGCCACGTGATCGTGGTGAAGAACCAGACCTTCCTGCAGGACGGGCGGCAGTTCGAGTACACCGAATCGCGGCATACGTTGGACAAGTTCTACTTTTCGGATGTGGCGCGGCGCTGAGGCGCTGCCAGCCGACAACTCACAGCACCAGCGCCAGCAACTCGGGGTTTACCGCACCGAGCTTGCCGACAGCCTTGGTGAGGTTCACCTGCCGGGCCGCCTGCGCGGTCTCGAGCAATCGGGGCTGCAACTTATAACCCCGCCCATCCAGCCATTCCAGCACCGGCGCCAGATGCCAGACCGATGTGCTGCCCTGGTGGACCGCCAACGGAAAGCTATTCGAGTGATTGAGCATGAGTTTGCGAATATTCTGCCGGGAAACGCTGGCAATATCGGCGATATCGGTAAGCCCGACCAGGTCCGGCACCACTTCAATGACGTCATCAAGTCAGATGCCAATCGAAGTCTCTCGGCAGGTCAACCGGGAGATGAGCAACGCTTAACGCACTTAAAGCTGCCGGTATGGATGGAAAAGTGGAGCGATCAAAAGAAAAGTGCAGGACTAACCGCAAACCGCTTACTCAATGCCGCAATGTGGTCGCGGGTCAAGTTGCGGCCACGGCCATTGAGAATCTTGGACACCAGCGATTTGCTGCCGATTTCCGGCAGGTCGGCCACGCCCAGTCCATGTTGCTCCATCAGCAACCGAAGCACGTCAACGCCTCCCAACTTTGCCACCCGTGCGTTGAACGCCACAAACTCCTCAGACTCGTTTTCCCAACTCTCAATGGAGCGAGCCAGGATTTCGATCAGCGGACGGTTGACCTCATAGTCCTCAACCAGATCATCCATCAACGCCAACGCCTTGGCATAGTCGTCATCATTGGCTATGTGGCTAATGAAGCCCGCCTCGCTGAACAAGGCATAGGCTTTTTCCTTGATGGCGGCAAACCCCATATCAATCAGCCTCCTTCCGGTAACGTTTGCAAAGCTTGTCGTACTCGGCATGAGTCACGATGTGCTTGACGTACAGGCGGTTGTCGCGAAACTCGATGAAGGCAATCAGGCGAAGATTGTTGCCACCAATGTCGAGTACCCACCACTTATCCTTGTACTTGAAGTTGTCCAGTGATGGAAAAACCTTCCCTAGCGCCTGTGGTGTATCGAACTCGCCGGATCGCAAGACCCGATAGGTGCGGTCGATAGCTTCAACATCGTTTGGATAGGCGCTTGCTGCATCGCTGAACGGCTTTCTGGATATGACGTGCATGTCGTTTCATGCCCACGGATATAGAATGATAAAAAGTTGACATTTTGTCAACCGCGATTAGCCAGTCCAGCTTTCTGCATGAAACGCAGCCCGCTCTTGATCACCAAGGTCGGGTGCTCCGCGCTAGAGTTTCTTGAGTGTACAGAGATAGAAAACGCAAGAAGGCCAGTGTGTTTTCAGGATATTGCGACGGTTAGGAGCAGCGAACTTTCCTATAGCCAGAAACGACAATGGCGGTCGATACCGAGGCATCGACCGCCATTGCTTTAACGCTTTTCGCCTACATCAGGCGGGGATCATTCCCACTCGATAGTCGCCGGCGGCTTGCTCGACACATCGTAAGTCACGCGGGAAATACCTTCGATCTCGTTGATGATCCGGCTGCTGACGGTTTCCAGCAGTTCGTACGGCAGGTGCGCCCAGCGCGCGGTCATGAAGTCGATGGTCTCTACGGCACGCAGGGCCACGACCCAGGCGTAGCGACGGCCGTCACCGACCACACCCACCGATTTCACCGGCTGGAACACCACGAAAGCCTGGCTGACCTTGTGGTACCAATCGGCCTTGCGCAGTTCCTCGATGAAGATGTGGTCGGCGCGACGCAGCAGGTCGGCGTATTCCTTCTTCACTTCGCCGAGGATCCGCACGCCCAGGCCCGGGCCCGGGAACGGATGACGGTAGACCATGTCGTACGGCAGGCCAAGCTCCAGGCCGAGGCGACGGACCTCGTCCTTGAACAGCTCGCGCAGCGGCTCGACCAGCTTGAGGTTCATCTCTTCCGGCAGGCCACCGACGTTGTGGTGGGACTTGATCACGTGGGCCTTGCCACTCTTCGCGCCAGCCGATTCGATCACGTCGGGGTAGATGGTGCCCTGGGCCAGGAACTTGATGTTGTCCAGCTTGCAGGACTCGGCATCGAACACGTCGATGAAGGTACGGCCGATGATCTTGCGCTTCTTCTCCGGGTCGGCTTCGCCGGCCAGGTTGCCCAGGAACTGGTCCTCGGCGTTGGCACGGATCACCTTGACCCCCATGTTCTCGGCGAACATGGCCATTACCTGGTCACCTTCGTGCAGGCGCAGCAGGCCGTTGTCGACGAACACGCAGGTCAGCTGGTCGCCGATGGCCTTGTGCAGCAGCGCCGCAACCACCGAGGAGTCGACACCGCCGGACAGGCCCAGCAGGACGTTGTCGCTGCCGACCTGGGCACGAATGGTCGCGATGGCATCTTCGGCGATCTTCGAAGGAGTCCACAGAGCCTCGCAACCACAGATGTCGAGGATGAAGCGCGACAGGATGCGACCGCCCTGCTTGGTGTGGGTCACCTCAGGGTGGAACTGCACGCCGTAGTAGCGCAGGTCGTCGTTGAACATGCCGGCGATCGGGCAGCTCGGGGTGCTGGCCAGGATGTGGAAGTCTTCCGGCATCCGGGTGACCTTGTCACCGTGGCTCATCCACACGTCGAGACCGAACAGGCCGTCGGCGTCGACGTGGTCCTCGATACCGTCCAGCAGGCGGCTCTTGCCGACCACGTCGACGCGAGCGTAACCGAACTCACGCAGCTCCGAGCCCTCGACCTTGCCGCCCATCTGTTCGGCCATGGTCTGCATGCCGTAGCAGATACCGAAGACCGGCACGCCCAGGTCGAACACCGCCTGTGGGCAGCGTGGGCTGTTGGCTTCGTGTACCGACTCGGGGCCGCCGGCGAGGATGACGCCTTTGGGAGCGAATTCGCGAATCGCTTCGTCGTCCATGTCGAACGGATGCAGTTCGCAGTACACACCGATCTCACGCACGCGGCGGGCAATCAGTTGAGTGTACTGGGAACCGAAGTCGAGGATCAGGATGCGGTGGGCGTGAATGTCGAGGGCCATGGCTCATTCTCGTCTGTGAAATCAGAAACAACACGGGGCTGTCATCAACAGCCCCGGTTCAAATTCGTCAATCGCCTCCAGGCCAGCGCCAGGAGGCGATCACTATCAACCTACGCGATAGTTTGGAGCTTCCTTGGTGATCTGCACGTCGTGAACGTGAGATTCGGCCATGCCGGCACCGGTGATACGCACGAACTCCGGCTTGGTGCGCATTTCCTCGATGTTGGCGCTACCGGTGTAGCCCATCGAGGAGCGCAGGCCGCCCATCAGTTGGTGAACGATGGCGGTCAGGGTGCCCTTGTACGGCACGCGGCCTTCGATACCTTCCGGCACCAGCTTCTCGGCACCTGCGGAGGAGTCCTGGAAGTAGCGGTCGGACGAGCCCTGGGACTGCGCCATCGCACCCAGCGAACCCATGCCGCGGTAGGCCTTGTAGGAACGACCCTGGAACAGTTCGATCTCGCCTGGCGCTTCTTCGGTACCGGCGAACATCGAGCCCATCATCACGCAGGAAGCACCGGCCACGATGGCCTTGGACAGGTCACCGGAGAAACGGATGCCGCCGTCGGCGATCAACGGCACACCGGTGCCTTCAAGGGCAGCGGCGACGTTGGCGATGGCGCTGATTTGCGGTACGCCGACACCGGCGACGATACGGGTGGTGCAGATCGAGCCAGGGCCGATACCGACCTTGACCGCATCCGCGCCCGCCTCGGCCAGGGCCTTGGCAGCCGCGCCGGTGGCGATGTTGCCGCCGATCACCTGCACTTGCGGGAAGTTTTCCTTGACCCAGCGAACGCGGTCGATCACACCCTTGGAGTGACCGTGGGCGGTGTCGACCACCACCACGTCGACGCCGGCATTGACCAGCGCGGTCACGCGGTCGCCGGTGTCCTTGCCGGTGCCGACCGCGGCACCGACGCGCAGACGACCCTGGTCGTCCTTGCTGGCCAGCGGGTAGGCCTTGGATTTCTCGATGTCCTTGACGGTCATCATGCCCTTGAGGGCGAACTTGTCGTCGACGATCAGGACCTTCTCCAGGCGGTGCTTATGCAGCAGCGCGCGGACTTCGGCCTTGTCGGCACCTTCACGAACAGTGACCAGACGCTCTTTCGGGGTCATCACTTCGCGGACAGGAACATCCAGGCGGGTTTCGAAACGCACGTCACGGGACGTGACGATACCCACCAGGTCGCCATCGTGCAGCACCGGCACGCCGGAGATGTTGTGCATGCGGGTCAGTTCGAGCAGGTCACGAACCGAGGCATCGGCCTCGATGGTGATCGGGTCCTTGACGACACCGGCCTCGAACTTCTTGACCTTGCGCACTTCGGCAGCCTGCTGCTCGATGGTCATGTTCTTGTGGATGATACCGATACCGCCTTCCTGGGCCATGGCAATGGCCAGACGGGCTTCGGTCACGGTGTCCATGGCAGCGGAAACCAGCGGAATATTCAGCTCGATGCCACGGGTAAGACGGGTTTTGAGACTGACTTCGTTGGGAAGCACCTCGGAATAACCGGGCACAAGGAGAATGTCGTCGAAAGTCAGGGCTTCTTGGCTGATACGCAGCATCGCGGGGGCTCCCGGGCGGGAAAATGGAAGCGCGCCATTATACTCATACTAGGGCCCCGGCTCAATGTAAACCTTGGCCTATTTACAGCTCGACCTGCACCCAGGCGACGGGCTGATCCAGCCAGTCGGCGAACTCGTCGAGAAACTCCTGCCTGAAGCCGGCTTCGAGCCAGTTATTGAAGATAAATCCCAGATTGGAAAAAGCGCACGGCTGCAGGAACAGGAAGCCATTGATATCGTCCTCATGTCCGCACAACGGGCAGATGAAGTTCTCGGTGCGCCCCGGCATCCAGTCCTCCAGGCTGTCGAACAGCGCCTCGCCGACCTCCCGGCGACATTCGGCACAGCCGGCTTCCTCGAGAAACCCCTTGGACGGGGTATAGATGCAGCGCTTGGTGACGATCTCCAGGCCGTTGATCGGCTGACCGAACGGTAGCGCCTCGGGACGCAGGACCACGTTGACCGCCCCTGGCGCAATGGCATGGGCCATGCGGTTGCCGGTACGGCCGCAGGTGCTCAGTTGTTCCTCGACGATATTCTTGCGCACCAGCCAACGCAGGATCGCCCGGGCACGGGGTTCGTGAACCGGCAGGGTGGAGATTTTCGGGACGATGATGCTTTGGGTGTTCATGCTTTGGGAATTCACGGCTACGGCCTGAAGCAAAGGCGGTGATGCTCCTTGTGGCGTGGGGGCTTGTCGGGACGCCGCACTGCCCCGTTCGGCGGCGAAGCAGACGTAAACGTCGCCTGCATGCTGTCTGCCACAGCGCCATAGCCAGTTCCGGGGCCGCCATGCGCCCCAGCGTGGGCAAGCCCACTCGCCACAAGATACGCGGCCGCTCAGCTTAATCCCTGACGCGATCAGGTCAAGTGCTCAGATACCGCGTGATCAAGGCAATGCCACTGGCCAGCACCAGCCAGGTCACCAAACGCACGAAGGCTTCGCGGGACAACCTCGACGTCACCCGCCGACCGATCCACAGCCCCAACGCCATCGCCGGCAACAGGCACAGCGCCAACACCAGCAAAGGTAGCTCGGCGTAGACCCCGGCGATGACCAACAGCGACAGGCGTACCACCGTGCTGCAACTGATCAGCGCGCTTTGCGTGGCCCGGGCCGCGTCCTTGGACAAACGGCTGTTGAGGTAGATCGCATAGAGGAAGCCACCACTGCCGAACAGGGCGCCGAACAGTCCGCCCATCACCCCCATGGGCACCGCCCAGCCGGCCTTCAACTGCGTGGGGCGGGCCTTTATAAGCAGGCTGTAGATGGCATAGGCGCTGATGAACAGGCCCATCAGCAACAGCAGGATGTCGGACTTGAGGTTGAGCAGGAACACCACGCCCAGGGTGCAACCCACCGCCATGCACGGCAGCAGCCGCAGCAGCTCCGGGCGGGCGACGTCCTTGCGCGACGGTAGCAGGTTGCCGAACGCCGCGACGAAATCCAGCAGCACCAGCAACGGCACGATCTTCGACAGCGGCATGAACAGGATCAGGATCGGTCCGGCCACCAGCGCCGTGCCGAAACCGGCCACGCCGAAGACGATGTAGGCCAGGGCCACACCCAGCGCCACCACCAGCCAGTCGGTGGCGCTGAATGGCCACTGGTTCAACAACGCGACAAGACTCATGACACACAACTTCCACAATGGGTTCGCTTGACTTTAGCCACTGGCGAGCCTTGCGACTAATATGTTCAAAGCCCGCTACCCATCTCGAAAAGGCATGACTTGTGATTTCCACCCGCCAATTGCGCTACTTCGTCGAAATCGCCGACTCCGGCAGTTTCAGCGCGGCCGCCGAACGCCTGTTCATTGCCCAGTCGGCCCTGAGCCGACAGATCAAGGAACTGGAGCACCACCTGCAGACGCCCCTGTTCGAACGCACGGCGCGCCAGCCGCGGCTGACTGCAGCCGGTGAGGCCTTCTACCCGCGGGCGAGGAACCTGCTGAGCGAGCTGAACAAGGCCAGCGAACTGGCGACCCAGGTCGGCAAGGGCCAGTTGGGCACCCTGCGCCTGAGCCACTCCAGCACCGTACCGATGAGCGGCCGGCTACTGCAGGCGATCGGGCATTACCTGGAGCGGAATCCGGGTGCGTCGATGGATATCGTCAAGTTGTCTTCCGAAGCGCAACTGGAAGAACTGGCGGAAGGCCGGCTGGATATCGGCTTGTTGCGCCTGCCGGTGCTGCGCCAGCGCGAGGGCGTGCAGATCCTGCCGCTGTTCAGCGAACGCCTGCTGCTGGCGGTACCGCCGGAGCACGCCCTGGCGGGGGCGACCGAAGGCATCGACCTGGCGCTGCTCAAGGATGAAGCGTTCATCTCCATTCCCCATCCGCAACGGGGCGGCTTGAGCTACCTGTCGGCCGAGTTGTGCATGCGCCAGGGCTTCTTTCCCAAGGCGGCGCGAGTGATGTCGCGCAAGACCACCCAATTGCAGCTGATCCAGGCCGGGTTCGGCATTGCGCTGCTGCCGGAGTCCATGCAGGACATCGCCCCGGCCAACATCCACTTCCTGCCGCTCAAGGATCCGGACTGCGAGAGCACCCTGGCCCTGGCCTGCCGCCAGCAGCCGACGCCGCTGGTGGCGCAGTTCGTCGAGCATTTCCGGGGATACCTTCACCCCTGAAGGCCACGCATTTCTCTGTAGGCGCCGGCTTGCTGGCTCCTACAAAATGGACTATCCCCAAGAAGCTGGACACCCCATCCACCCCTTGGGGACAGTCCAAGAGCGGTGATATCCACCCAGAGACATGGTGGTCGGCAAGCAAATGCCTTTATCATGCCCACCATGATCAAAGATCCCTTTTCTCGTCTGGGCCTCGACCGCGAAGTCCTCACTGTCAGCCAGCTCAACGGCCGTGCGCGGGTGTTGCTGGAGGACGTGTTCAGCAATATCTGGGTCGAAGGCGAAATCTCCAACCTCGCCCGCCCGGCCTCCGGCCATGTCTACTTCACCCTCAAGGACAGCGGTGCCCAGGTGCGCTGCGCGCTGTTCCGGCAGAACGCCGCCCGCGTGCGCCAGGCCTTGAAGGACGGCCTGGCGGTCAAGGTGCGCGGCAAGGTCTCGCTGTTCGAGGGCCGTGGCGACTACCAACTGATTCTCGACACCGTCGAGCCGGCCGGCGATGGCGCCCTGCGCCTGGCGTTCGAGGCGCTGAAGGAAAAACTCGGTGCCGAAGGCCTGTTCAGCGCCGAACGCAAGGTACCGCTGCCGACGCATCCGCAACGAATCGGCATCGTCAGTTCGCCGACCGGCGCAGTGATCCGCGACATCATCAGCGTCTTTCGCCGTCGCGCACCGCAGGTCGAACTGACCCTGATTCCCACTGCGGTCCAGGGCCGCGAAGCCACCGCACAGATCGTCCGCGCCCTGAGAATGGCCGATGCCAGGGGCTTCGACGCCCTGATCCTGGCCCGTGGCGGTGGCTCGCTGGAAGACCTCTGGTGCTTCAACGAAGAGGCGGTCGCCCGTGCCGTGGATGCCTGCGTGACACCGATCGTCAGCGCCATCGGCCATGAAACCGATGTTTCGATCAGCGACTTCGTCGCCGACGTGCGCGCCCCGACCCCCTCCGCCGCCGCCGAACTGTTGGCCCCTGACTCCAGCGACCTGCAGCGCCGGGTCGAAAGCCTGCACCGCCGGCTGGTGATGCGCATGCGTGACCGGCTGGCACGCGAACGCCTGCGCCTGGACGGCCTGGCGCGGCGCCTGCGCCACCCGGGCGAACGCCTGCGCCAACAGGCCCAGCGCCTGGATGACCTGGACATGCGCCTGCGCCGGGCCTTCGAACGCCAACTCGATAACCGTAGACAAAAACTCCTGCGCCTGGAAACCCGTCTCAACGGCCAGCACCCCGGCCGCCAGTTGGCCCTGCTGCGCCAGCGCCTGGACAGCCTCGCCGAGCGCCTGCCCCGGGCCATGCGCGAAGGCCTGAAGGCACGCCGCCTGCAGTTGCAAAGCCAAGTGCAGACGCTGCATGTGGTCAGCCCCTTGGCGACCCTCGGCCGCGGCTACAGCATCCTGCTGGACGAACGTGGCCAGGCGATTCGCAATGCCGGACAGACCCGGCCCGGCCAGCGACTGAAGGCGAAACTGGCCGAGGGCGAGCTGCAGGTGCGGGTCGAGGACAACCACCTGACGCCCGTGACCCTCTCGCTACTGGACTGACTTTCAAGGGATTCGAACATGCCCCGTTTTCTTGCCGCCCTGCTGCTCCTGGGCCTGGCCTGCAATGCCCACGCCGACAGCTACCTCACTCGCCTGCTGAACAAGCCGGTACCCGGCGGAGTCGCCGTGGTCGACCTGGGCACGGCGACGCAGGCCCCCAAGGCCAGCTACCAGGGCAAGCCGGTGCTGGTAGTCAGGGAGCAGAACAACTGGCTGGCGATCGTCGGCATCCCGTTGACGGTGAAGCCCGGCAACCAGCAGATCAGCTCGGGGAACCGCAACCTGAGCTTCAGCGTCGGCAACAAGAAATACCCGGAACAGCACATCACGCTCAAGAACACCCGCCAGGTCAATCCCAATCCGGCCGATCTCAAGCGCATCGATGAGGAACTGGCGGTGCAACTGCGCGCCTACCGCAGCTTCAGCCCCGGCACACCCAGCAACCTGCTGCTGGACAAGCCGGTGAACGGCCCGCTGTCGAGCCGCTTCGGCGTGCGTCGCTTCTTCAATGGCGAGGAGCGCAACCCGCATGCCGGGCTGGACTTCGCGGTGCCGGCCGGCACGCCGATCAAGACACCGGCCGCCGGCAAGGTGATCCTCACCGGCAACTACTTCTTCAACGGCAACACCGTGTTCGTCGACCACGGCCAGGGCTTCATCAGCATGTTCTGCCACATGTCGAAGATCGACGTGCAGGTCGGCCAGACGCTTGCCCGCGGTGCCGTGGTCGGCAAGGTCGGTTCCACCGGACGCGCCACCGGGCCGCACATGCACTGGAACATCAGCCTGAACGATGCCCGGGTCGATCCGGCGATCTTCATCGGCGCCTTCCAGCCCTGAGCGGGCGAATGTGGGACAATACCGGTCAATCGAGCCTTACCTGAACCGACCCTGCCCATGAACGCCCCAAGCAAACCCAAGCCCCCGCGCAAGAAACCCGTCAAAGCCGCCCCTGCCAAGGCGGCGCAGCCGCGCGAAAAAGCCGCCCTGCATCCACGCAACCGCCACCAGGGGCGTTATGACTTCCCGCAACTGATCAAGGGCTGCCCCGAGCTCGGCCAATTCGTGATCATCAACCCTTATGGCAAGGAAAGTATCGACTTCGCCGACCCGGCGGCCGTGCGCGTGTTCAACCGGGCGCTGCTCAAGGCCTTCTACGGGATCGCCCACTGGGACATCCCGGCAGACTTTCTCTGCCCCCCCGTACCAGGCCGCGCCGACTACGTACACTTTCTCGCCGACCTGCTGGCGGAACACAACGATGGCGTGATTCCCCGCGGACCCGCCGTACGGGTGCTGGATATCGGCGTCGGTGCCAACTGCATCTACCCGCTGATCGGCCATGGCGACTATCGCTGGCAGTTTCTCGGCTCCGACATCAACCCCACGGCCCTGGCCGCCGCCAAGGCGATCGTCCAGTCCAACGGCTTGAACAAGGCCATCAGCCTGCGCCAGCAGGACAACCCGAAATACATTCTCACCGGCCTGCTGGGTGGCGACGAGTACTTCGACCTGACCCTGTGCAACCCGCCCTTCCATGCCTCCCTCGACGAGGCCCAGAGCGGCAGTCGCCGCAAGTGGAAGGCGCTGGGCAAGGCCGACCCCAAGCGCAAGCTGCCGGTGCTGAACTTTGGCGGCCAGGCGGCGGAGTTGTGGTGCGAGGGTGGAGAGGCGCGCTTCGTGACGCAGTTGATCAGCGAGAGCTCGCCACTGGGCAACCGAGTGTTGTGGTTCAGTACGCTGGTCTCGAAAGCGTCGAACCTGCCGGCGATAGAGGCGGCGCTGAAGAAGGCCGGCGCCCTGGAAAGCCGGGTCGTGGAGATGTCCCAGGGCCAGAAACAGAGTCGCTTCGTCGCCTGGACCTTCCAGGACAAGGCCGCCCGGCAGGCCTGGCGGGCACAGCGCTGGAACCGCAACGGCGGCGCAACACCGGGATAAATCGAGTCGCCCACTTTTCGGCAGGCGAAAAAAAACCGTGCCCGGATCATTCCGCGGCACGGTTTTTTCGCATCTTACTTGTTGACAGCGTCGGTCAGGGCCTTGGCTACAACCAGCTTGATCACTTTCTTGGCAGCGATTTCGATGGCAGCGCCAGTCGATGGGTTACGGCCAGTACGGGCAGGACGCTCGGTCACTTTCAGCTTGCCAACGCCTGGCAGAGTGATTTCGCCGCCGTTTTCCAGCTGATCAGCAACGATATCGGTCAGTTGCTCGAGAACCTTGCGCACTTCAGTCTTCTGCAGAGCGGTAGCTTCGGCGATATCAGCGATCAGTTGGTCTTTAGTAATAGCCATTGAGATGTTCCTTCCCTATCAAATTCATTTGGATTGCAGAGTGCAGTGCCAGCCGTCGAGCCAAGCCTTGTGGACCTGACACCCCGCTGATAAACCACGACGGATCGCGGATGTAGATAGCAAAAACGGGGTTTGGTTCGACCTGGCACCTGCTGAAAACACGCTTTGCGCGGTTACCTTGCGCAAGACGGGGGCAAAACTAGCACAGAGACGGGGAAATATCCGCCTCTACCTAGCCATTTGGTCAGCTTTTGCGCTCGTTTTCGAAAAAAAACTGCCAGAAACCGCTGATTGGTCAAGTTTGATCCGGTAAACGCTGCTTCCGCGCCCCGGTACGGTACACTGGCAGCTTTTCCGGGGAGCCGCGCCTCTCCCCCTGACAATCAGCCGAGAAGCCCATGCCGATCCGTCATTGTATCGTCCACCTGATCGACAAGAAACCCGATGGCACGCCCGCCGTGCTCCACGCCCGCGACTCGGAACTGAGCGAATCGCAGGCCATCGAACACCTGCTGGCCGATCTCAATGAAAGCTACAACGCCAAGCAAGGCAAGGCCTGGGGTCTGTTCCACAGCGAATCGGGAGCCTACCCGTTCAGTGGCTGGCTGAAGGAATACCTCGATGGCGGCCAGGACTTCACCGCGTTCAGCCGGGTCGCGGTCGAACACCTGCAGAAGCTGATGGAAGAGTCCAACCTCTCCACCGGTGGCCACGTGCTGTTCGCCCACTACCACCAGGGCATGACCGACTACCTGGCCATCGCCCTGCTGCACCACAGCGAAGGCGTGGCGGTGAATGCCGAATTGGACGTCATGCCGTCGCGTCACCTGGACCTGGGCCAATTGCACCTGGCCGCGCGGATCAACATTTCCGAGTGGCAGAACAACAAGCAGTCCAAGCAGTACATTTCCTTCATCAAGGGCAAGAACGGCAAGAAGGTCTCGGAGTACTTCCGTGACTTCATCGGCTGCCAGGAAGGCGTCGACGGCCCGGGCGAAACCCGCACCCTGCTCAAGGCCTTCAGTGACTTCGTCGAGAGCGAGGACCTGCCCGAAGACGACGCCCGCGAGAAAACCAAGGCACTGGTCGACTACGCCAGCACCCAGGCGAAACTCGGCGAGCCGGTGGCCCTGGAAGAACTCTCGGGACTGATCGATGAAGACCGCCCACGGGCGTTCTACGAGCATATCCGCAACAAGGACTACGGCCTGTCCCCGGAAATCCCGGCCGACAAGCGCACCCTGAACCAGTTCCGCCGTTTCACCGGTCGGGCCGAGGGCTTGTCCATCAGCTTCGAGGCACACCTGCTGGGCTCGAAGATCGAGTATGACGAGGAAGCCGGTACCCTGATCATCAAGGGCCTGCCGACCCAGCTCACCGACCAGCTCAAGCGTCGCAAGGACTGATCGATGCTCGGTGGCGTGCTGAAGAAATTCCTGCTGATCCTGCTGGTGGTGGTCGCGTACCAGAACTGGGGCAAGATCGAGCGGGTGTTCCAGCCGGACTCGGTATTACCGGCACAGACCCGCAGCCAGGCGCGGGTCGTGCTCTATGCCACCGACTGGTGCGGTTACTGCAAGGCGACCCGGCGCTTTCTCGACCAGAAGGGCATTGCGTTCAAGGAATTCGATATCGAAAAGGACGCCGAGGCACGCAAGGCCTACCAGGCCCTGGGGGGTGGCGGAATTCCGATACTCGACGTCAACGGCACGCTGATTCGCGGCTATCGGCCGGACGACATCCTCGCCGCCCTCAAATGACCCCTCTGCGCAACGTTGCGCCGTCACGAAACTTTCAGCCTGCTCGCGGGCCTCTTCGCGGATAAATCCGGCTCCCACAAGGGCTCACGGCGTACACAAGACAGGTGTCTGGCACGATCACTGTGGGAGCAGGATTTATCCGCGAAGCCTTGGCCGGGTCGGAAATAACCGACAACCGACTCAACGGGCCTCGATACGAAATCCCAGACGCGGGAAATGCACATGCACCACCCCCGCCCGCTCATCCTCACGTCGCAGGATCAGTTCCTCGCTGCCGGCAAACACCAGCTCACCGGCCACCGGGTCCACGCCATAGTCCGTAGCGGCAATCGCCACCTGCTGCCCCACCGTGAAACCGTTCGGATCGACGAAGCGCTCCTCAGGCAACGGCGCCGGTACCGCCTCGCGCGCCACCTGCACCGCCTCCTCGGCCGTCATCACGTTCGAAGCGCCATGCCCGAAGCCCATCACCCGGGAGAACCAGGCCAATACCGCAGGATACTCGTCGACCAGCGGCGAGGTGACCGGCGTGGCCTTGAGGAACCACAGGATATGCGCCATCGAGAAGTCGGCAATGGATGGTTCGCCGAACAGGAAATCGCCCTCCTCGCGCTGCAGTTGCTGCTCCAGCCGGGCCATGAAGGTCGGCCATGAATGCCTGGCTTCCTCCAGAGGAACTCGGGTGGCCGAGCCACCACTGAACAAGCCGGCACGGTCGGCCATGAACGCCTTGGCCTGCTCCGGGGAGAAACGGGCGAAACGCACCGCCGCCGACTCCGGCTGGAACACCAGGGCCACGGCATGCCGGAACGCCACCGAATCGGCCCAGGCGGCAAAAGTCGCGGCGACCATCTCGCGGCCTTCGGGGAACAGCGCCGGCGAGGCCTTTTCCTGCTCCAGGCGGCGGGCGATCAACGCCGTGTCACAGTAGACGTCCGCGCCCACCTGCAGCACCGGGGTCTTGCGGTAACCACCGGTCAAGGCCATCAGGTCGGGCTTGGGCATCATCGGCGGGATGGTCACCGAGCGCCAGGACAGCCCCTTGAACCCCAGCAGCAGCCGGGCCTTTTCGGCAAAGGGAGACGTTGGGTAGTGGTGAAGAATCAGCTCAGACATGCCGGAATCCGCCGTACGAGTAGGAGTCCGCAGCTTAGCCTGCAAATCGCCAGCAGCCTACCCGGGCTGGCTGATGTCGCCTTATCGAAGGCGCTGATGGTGGAGGGTCACTTGCGTGCTGTCGCAAATGCTTCCAGGCAGAAGCTCGCCGCCAAGGCTTCCTTGGCGCTCTTGCGCAGCTTCTTGATCAGGCGCTCCTGCCGCAGCGCATCGCCCTTGTCCCGGCAAGCTTCGACATAAACGAGCGCCACCGCCGGACTCGAGTGAAAAAAGCGCGCGCCCTTGCCGCTCTGGTGCGAGGCGAAACGCCGCTGCGGATCATCGCTGATACCGCAATACAACGAGCCGTTGGCCGCCCGGACCAGATAGACGAACCAGGACTTGGTCGCCGGGACAACGGTCTCGGCGATGGCAACGGGTTCCGGGCTGATGTTCACGTGGCTGGCGGCTTGGGCAGAAACAGGGAGCGTAATACTAACAGACCTCAGCGACCGGCCTGGAATGCCTTGAGGCCCTTGAGTGCCTGGGTGCGGACGGCATTCTTCACCAGCGGCGTCCAGCCCAGCAGCAGGCCCTTGGTGCCCAGTGCCTGGCGAGCCCAGCGCCACAGGTCGAAGCTGTCGTGGTGCTCGCAGATCTTGCCGTCACGGAACACGAAACGGGCCTGGATATCGTTGACCACGATGTTGCCGGTCTGGCTGAACAGGTAGGTCGCCACCCAATGGGCACCGCCACTGCGCTCATCGGCACGAACATTGTCGAAGGTCAGGGAAAAATCCTTGGCCCGAGTGGTGAGCATCCGCCACATGTCGCCGGCATCACGGCCGCGCAGCTCACCAAAGGCTGGATCGCTGAACACCACATCCTCGGTGTAGCAGGCACTCATCGCCTCGGCATCCAGCCGCTGGAAAGCCTTGTAGAATTCGGTAATCAACGCGCTGTGGGCATCACTCATGAACGGGCTCCGTGCAGGTAGGGAATCGCCTGCACGATAGTCCGCAAATGCACCGCTGGCTATCGGCATTCGCCATTCGAATACCGCGAGTACCGGCTGATTCAGAGTTTTTCGCTGCTGACCTGCACGTAGAGTGCCCGACCGGCCCCGAGTCCGGCGACGATGGCGCCCAGGCCGACCACCGCGAAGATCCAGCCCAGGGCCTGCCAGCCACCGGTGAGGTCATGCACCAGGCCGACCGCGAACGGGCCCATCGACGCCAGGGTGTAGCCAATGCCCTGGGCCATGCTCGACAGGTTCGCCGCCACATGGGCATCGCGCGAACGCAATACGATCAGGGTCAACGCCAGGCTGAAGGTTCCGCCCTGCCCCAGGCCGAGGACGATCGCCCAGCCCCACAGCCCTTCGAGGGGCGCGTACAGGCAACCGAACAGGCCACCCAGGGTCAGCAGCATGACCACCAGGATCGCCAGCCGCTGGTCCTTGCCCCGGGTCGCCAGCCAGGGCGCCGCCAGCGAACTGATCAGTTGGACCAGGATCGAACCGGACAGCACGATCCCCGCCTGGGTCGGCGTCAGGCCACGCCCGATCAGCACCGAAGGCAACCAGCCGAACACGATGTAGGCCAGCGACGATTGCAGGCCCATGTAAAGGGTCACCTGCCAGGCCAACGGGTCGCGCAGCAGGCCACGCACCCGATAGGCCGCCTGGTGCGCCCCCTGCCGGCTGCCAACCTGCGGCAACCACACCAGGGCCGCCACCAGCGCCGGCACCACCCAGAACGCCAACCCCAGCGACCAACTGTTACCCAAGTGCTGGCTCAACGGCACGGTCGAACCGGCCGCCATGGCCGCGCCCAGGCACAGGGCCATGGTGTAGACCCCAGTCATGGTCCCGGCGTGCCGGGCAAAGTCGCGCTTGACGATACCCGGCAGCAGCACGCCGATCACGCCGATGCTCGCACCCGCCAGGATACTGCCGGCAAACAGGCCGAACTCGCCCAGAGAGCTGCGCAGGACCATGCCGCCGGCGAGGGCCAGGAGAATGCCCAGCACCGCCCGCTCGCTGCCGAAACGCCGGGCCAGCAGCGGTGCCAGGGGGGCGAACAAGCCCAGGCACAGCACCGGCAGGGTCGTCAGCAGGCCGGCCTTGGCCGCCGAAAGGCCCAGACTGCGGGAAACCTCACTGAGCATCGGCGCCATGCTCGACAGCGCCGGGCGCAAGTTCAGCGCCACCAGCACCAGCCCCAGCAACAGCAGCCAGGGACGGCGCAGTACCGGGTGGGCCTGCTGGACGATGGCGTCATCGGCTTCGGCATCGATCAGCAACGGGTCGAGCTCGCCGGGCCGGGTCGGCGTCGAGGTGCCGGTCTCCGGAATGGAACGGGGCATGGTGGTCTCGGGTTCAAGGTTCATTGATCAGGGTCCTGCACAGGGCCTTGGCGCGCTCCGGGTCACGCTGCTCGACCGCCTCGAGCAGGGCGATGTGCAGATCGAACACCGACTGGCGGCGAGGGGTGATGTCGAGGGTCTGGCGCAGCGCGCCGGCGATCACGCTGGAGAAGTAGCGATACAACTCGCTGAGCATGGGATTGTGCGCGGCGTCGATCAACCTCTGGTGAAACACCAGGTCACAGGTGATGAAGCAGTCGAGATCACCGTGATAGTGATGGCTGCTGGCTTCCAGGGCCTCGCGCAAGCCCTTGAGGTCCTCGTCGGTCCGACGCAGGGCCGCGAGGCCGATGGCCTCGACCTCAAAACTGTGCCGCGTCTCGCGCGCCTGGTCGAGGGAGCAGCGCGACAGCGCCTGCATGGTCGCCAGCGGATCGGTGGTGGTGCGCAGGTAACTGCCGTCACCCTGGCGAATCTCGATCAGCCCGGAAAACGCCAGCACACGCATCGCCTCGCGCATGGTGTTGCGGCTGATACCCAACTCGGCCGCCAACTCCGGCTCGGTCGGCAGGCGTTCACCCACCTTCCAGGTGCCCTGGGTGATGCGGGCACGCAGTTGTTCCAGAGCCTGGTCGACCAGGGAGCGCTTGATCAGGGGAATGCTCGGGGACATGGCCTCGCCTTAACATCCAATCATAGGATGAATTTTCGGTAGCCTATCCCAAAAGGCTGCGAAAGCTCAAGAAGCAAGAATTCCCACGCATTTCAGAGACGCAGCCGTCTATCCAGAAAAAACCCTCAAAGGGTAATTTTCAGGCTTACTATGGCATGGGTGTCTTATGGAAAAGAAAACACCTCATTACGATCTGTCGGTCATCCAGGCCGATGTGGTCAGGCTGGGCCCCGCCGCATTCACCCTCAGTGCCCGAGATGGCGCCAGAAGGATGGGCCTTACCCTCATGGAGATGCTGATGGTCATCAGATCACTGGAAAGGAGGATGCTTTATAAATCGATGACAACCCATGCCAACCACCGCATCTGGCAAGACGTTTACCACTTTCCGTACGCAGGCGGACTGATCTACATAAAGGTGAGCTACCGGCCTGCTGGCGGTCCGCCCGTCATCTCCTTCAAGGAGAAAGAAACATGAAGCGACAAGACTGCGTCAGCTGCGGCGCAAGCAATAGCATGCAGCACTTTGAAAGCCGGGATTTCGAGGTCGACTTCAAGGCACTGAAACAAACCGTGTCCGGGCTTTGCGGCTGGGAATGTACGGCGTGTGCGGAAATCGAACTGGCCCCTGAAAGCGCCCAGAGGTACTCGGATGCGAGCGATCAACTGGTCCTTGAGCACAGGCACCAGGTCGCTACCGAGATGCGACGCATCCGGCGCAAGCTGCATTTCACCCAGCGCGCGGCAGTCGAGTTGCTTTCGGGCGGCGGGCACAACGCGTTTTCCCGCTATGAAAGAGCCGAAGTCGAGCCGCCAAAGCCGCTGTTCGTATTGATGCATCTGCTGGACCGATACCCCGAACTGATCGAGGACATAAAAGACATCAACGCGGACAGCAGCCCTGCGCATGGAGTAGCAGACGCCAGAGTGTCAATCTGATCCGCATAAAAAACCCGGACCAGGTCCGGGTTCTTCATTCAGCGCCAGCCGATCAATGCAGGATCTGGCTGAGGAACGTCCTGGTCCGATCGTTCTGCGGGTTGTCGAAGAAGTCGTTCGGCGCGGCCTGTTCGACGATTTCGCCCTTGTCCATGAAGATCACGCGGTTGGCCACGGTACGGGCAAAGCCCATTTCGTGGGTCACGCAGAGCATGGTCATGCCGTCTTCGGCCAGGCCGATCATGGTGTCCAGTACCTCTTTCACCATTTCCGGGTCGAGCGCCGAGGTCGGCTCGTCGAACAGCATGATCTTCGGCTTCATGCACAGCGCACGGGCAATCGCCACGCGTTGTTGCTGGCCACCGGAGAGCTGCCCGGGGAACTTGTGGGCCTGGTCCGGGATGCGCACGCGCTCCAGGTAATGCATGGCGATTTCTTCCGCCTTGCGCTTGGGCATCTTGCGCACCCACATCGGTGCCAGGGTGCAGTTCTGCAGGATGGTCAGGTGCGGGAACAGGTTGAAGTGCTGAAACACCATGCCGACTTCACGGCGGATCGCCTCGATCTGCTTGAGGTCGTTGGTCAGCTCCACGCCATCGACCACGATGCGGCCCTGCTGGTGCTCTTCCAGGCGGTTGAGGCAGCGGATGGTGGTGGACTTGCCCGAACCGGACGGACCGCAGAGCACGATGCGCTCGCCCTGGCGGACGTTGAGGTTGATGTCCTTCAGTACGTGGAACTGTCCGTACCACTTGTTCACGCCCTGCATCTGAATAATGCCTTCAGGACCCACAGGCTGTTTGATCGCTTCGCTCATCACTTGACTCCTAACGCTTGTGGCCTGTGTCCAGCTTGCGCTCCAGATGCATGGAGTAGCGGGACATACCAAAACAGAAAATCCAGAACACCAGGGCCGCGAACACATAGCCCTCGGTAGCCATGCCCAACCATTTCGGGTCGGCGGCGGCTTGCTTGACGCTGTTGAGCAGGTCGAACAGGCCGATGATGATCACCAGGCTCGTATCCTTGAACAGTGCGATCAGCGTGTTGACGATGCCGGGGATGACCAGCTTCAGGGCTTGCGGCAGGATCACCAGGCCCATGCTGCGCCAGTAGCCCAGGCCCATCGCGGCCGCGGCCTCGTACTGCCCTTTCGGAATGGCCTGCAGGCCGCCACGCACCACTTCGGCGACATAGGCCGACTGGAACATGATCACCCCGATCAGCGCCCGCAGCAGCTTGTCGAAGTTCATGCCCTCGGGCAGGAACAACGGCAGCATCACCGAGGACATGAACAGCACGGTGATCAGCGGCACGCCGCGCCAGAACTCGATGAAGGTCACGCAGACCACGCGAATCGCCGGCAGGTTGGAGCGCCGCCCCAACGCCAGCAGGATGCCCAGCGGCAGCGCGCCGGCGATACCGACGGTGGCGATCACCAGGGTCAGCATCAGGCCGCCCCACTGGCTGGTTGCCACGGTTTCCAGGCCGAAGCCACCGTGCAGCAGGGTGAAGGCGACGATCGGGAACACCACCAGGAAGCACAGGCCGTAGATCACCTTGCGCGGGAAGCGCGAGATGAACAGTGGCGCCGCACCGATGATCGCCAGCCACACCGTCGAATCGATTCGCCAGCGCAGTTCCTGCGGGTAGTAGCCGTACATGAACTGGCCGAAGCGCTGCTGGATGAACACCCAGCAGGCACCGCTCTTGGTGCAGTCGGCACGGGTGGTGCCGACCCAGTTGGCGTCCAGGATCGCCCAATGCAGGATCGGCGGTACCACCAGGTAGATCAGGTAGAAGGCGAACAGGGTCAGCAGGGTGTTGAGCCAGCTGGAGAACATGTTGGCCCGAATCCATGCGACCACGCCGATACTGCTGCTCGGCGGAGGCATGTCAGGTTTGAAGGTATGCGAACTCATGGGCCTTTCCTCACCGCTCGATCAGCGCGATGCGCTTGTTGTACCAGTTCATCAGCAGGGAAATGCTGATACTGATCGCCAGGTACACGCTCATGGTGATGGCAATGACTTCGATGGCCTGCCCGGTCTGGTTGAGCACCGTGCCGGCAAACAGCGAAACCATTTCCGGGTAACCGATACCGGCCGCCAGGGACGAGTTCTTCGCCAGGTTCAGGTATTGGCTGGTCAGCGGTGGAATGATCACGCGCAGGGCCTGCGGGATGATCACCTTGCGCAGGGTCGGACCGTTGCGCAGCCCCAGGGAGCGCGCCGCTTCCGTCTGGCCATGGCTGACCGAGCGGATGCCCGACCGGACGATCTCGGCGATGAACGCCGCGGTATAGACCGTCAGGGCCAGGGTCAGGGCCAGCAGTTCGGGGATCAGCACCCAGCCGCCGACAAAGTTGAAGCCTTGCAGCTTGGGCATCTCCCAATGCACCGGCGCGCCGAAGACCAGCGTGCACAGCAACGGGATCACGATGAACAGCCCCAGGCCGGCCCAGAACTTGTGGAACGGCTCGCCGGTTTCTTCAAAACGCCGGTTGGCCCAGCGGGACATGAAGACGATCGCGACGATGGCCAGCACCACGCTGATCACGAACGGCCAGAAGCCTGGCGCGGCGATGGCGGCCGGCATGTTCAGGCCACGGCTGCTGATGAAGAACGTATCGGCGATGTTGTGGCTGTTGCGCGGCCCCGGCATGGTCAGGAAGACCGCGAAGTACCAGAACAGGATCTGCAGCAATGGCGGGATGTTGCGGAACACCTCGACATAGATGGTCGCCAGCTTGTTGATGATCCAGTTCGACGACAGCCGCGCGACGCCGATGACGAAGCCGAGGATCGTCGCCAGGATCACGCCGATGAAGGTTACCAGCAGGGTGTTGAGCAGACCGATGACGAAGACACGCGAATAGCTGTCCGCCTCGGTGTAGTCGATCAGGTGCTGAGCGATACCGAAACCGGCACTGCGCTCGAGGAAGCCGAAGCCCGAGGTGATACCCCGGTGTTGAAGGTTGGTCTGGGTGTTGTGAAACAGGTACCAGCCCAAGGCGACCACGGCGACAACCGTGATGACCTGGAATAACCACGCGCGCACTCGCGGATCGCTGAGGCTGAGCCTCTGCTTTGGTGCGCCGACTTGATTTTGCATGAAATGCCCCAGAAAAAACGGAACAGGGAAGATCGCCCGGCGGTTGGCCCGCCGGGCGACAGATCAATCAGCGCACAGGAGGTGCGTATTGAATACCGCCGTTGTTCCAGAGGGCGTTCAGGCCACGGTCGATTTCCAGCGGAGTGCTCTTGCCGAGGTTCTTCTCGAAGATCTCACCGTAGTTACCGACCTGCTTGACGATCTGCACAACCCAGTCCTTGCGCAGCTTGAGGTCCTTGCCGTATTCACCGTCGCCACCCAGCAGGCGGGCAACGTCAGGGTTCTTGGTCGACTTGGCTTCAGCCTCGACGTTCTTCGAGGTGATACCGGCTTCCTCGCTGTTGAGCAGCGCGTAGCCGACCCAACGGACAATCGCCAGCCACTCGTCGTCGCCGTTACGCACGACCGGGCCCAGGGGCTCCTTGGAAATGGTTTCCGGCAGCACCACGTAGTCCTTCGGCGAGGCCAGCTTGCTGCGCTGGGCG